>JAQVQU010000061.1 GCA_028701415.1 Clostridia bacterium
GTTTTTCCTCCTTTTTACTATTGTGTTTTACATTTTTTCTATGATATTATTGTTGCATGTGGTCCTTGTGACCGTAACCACGGGTATCAAGGGATGAGGAAATGAAGGGAACCTGCTTAGCGGGTTCTTTTTCTTTTTATTATATAGTTTTTCAAATTTCACATTATTAGTTAATTGATTGAGTATGAATATAAAAAAGTTTTTTCTATGCAAACTTTTAATGTGTTCACTATAGAATTACTAAAATTTCACCAATCCCCACTTGCGTGCGAGCGAAATATTATATATAAATAAAGTGAAGGAGTATATTTTCTTTAGTTCATAACAAGAGTAAAGGAACAGAAGAACCTTTCTCTAGCTCGAAAAAGGAAATGCTCAGATTATGTACAGGAAATTGGTTATTGGTTTAATAGTAGCTGTACTTGCGACAGTAACAGCATTCGGAATCGCCGAAACTTTGAAGGATGTCCCGGTAGATACCTCAAATCTAAATGAAAACGAAGATTTAGTAGGTGAAGCTGAAGATCTCCCAGACCTCCCTTTACTATATTTCAACTCAAATACTGGAACAGGGAAAATGGGTAATGTTGTAATTAACTACGGGGATCATCTGCCCGCTAACTCATTTGTAAAAGATAACTATGTATTTGTAGGATGGTCGGAAACGCCAGATGGCGAAATTACATATGCTAACGAAGAAGTTTACCTCGCTCTTGAAAGCGGGGCAATAAATACCCTTTATGCCATATGGACAAAAAATGTTGAAAACTTATGGGTTACTTCCTCCCCACTATTTCAAGAGGTATGGGGTTCATATATAGGAGATAATATTCAAAGAACAATTGAACTTGTTCTTGCGGAAGAATTCGTTTTTGCGGGACAATTGACCATAAACGCAACTGGGAAAATATTAATTTACTCAAATGAAATACCTCTGGCTTTTGAAGTCGATATCGATAGTATTCAAGAATATGTCTCAATGCTAAATCTTGGCTCCGAGTCAGATGGAATTTCTTACTCACAGTTTGGGAATTCGAATATCATTGTCGGAAACTATTTTTCTATTGATAAAATACTAGCAAATGATTGCATTTTTGATAATGGAGCCTACTATAACACTGATAAGACTCTTCTAATTAGATATACTGGAGTATCTGGAACATCCCAAGACTCTTTTGTCATACCAGCCACAGTAACTGAAATAGGAATGAATGCTTTTGCAGAAACAAGCCTCAATAGTATATCTGTAGCCCCCGGAAGTGTGCTAACAAAAATTGGATATGGAGCTTTCAGCAATTCTTCTTCTCTCTCTTCTATATCAATCCCCGATAATGTAACGAATATTGGAGCCTATACTTTTTCTGGGACGGGGCTACTTTCCTTCTCTCTTCCATCCAGTCTAACAAGCATAGGCGAGTTTGCCTTTATGGACTGCTTCTCCCTTGCATCTATATCTATTCCTGCTGGACTAAACAGTTTTAATTATAATGCCTTCTATGGATGCGAATCCCTTTCTAGTATTTCTGTCGCTGAAGGAAATACTTCATATAAATCAATTTCCGGAGTTCTTTTTGACATTACTGAAAAAGAAATCCTTCTTTATCCCCCTGGAAAACCCGATGTAAATTACAATATACCATCAGGAACAGAAAAAATTTCTGGATATGCATTTGCAAAAAACACAATACTAGATAATGTTTATATTCCCGAAAGCATTAATAGTATTTCCCCCTATTCTTTTTCAGGAACACGAGCCAGTATTTCTTTTTCTCAGGATATATCAATCCTATCTTTAGGTGAATATGCTTTTTCCGATTACCTTGGAACCTCAATAATACTTCCTGACAGTATTATTGAAATCGAAAACCATGCCTTTTTTAATGCCCCGTACCTTGTTTCTGTTGCCCTTCCATATACTCTTGAAATAATCGGAGATTATGCTTTTTCTGGGTGCAGTTCACTTACTAGTTTCACTATTCCTGACTCTCTCAATAGTATTGGAAGATATTCCCTATTTGGCCTTTCTTGCCCGATAATTTTCTCTGATACAAGTACCTTATCTGAACTTGGAGAGTATTCTATGGCAGGGTATATTGGGGAGACTTTCACCATTCCAAAAGGAATATTAAACTTGGGTATTTTTGCTTTTAGTGACTCAACTGCTGATATTCTTTTTGCAGCAGAGGGACAGATGACTTCAATTGGGAAATTTGCATTTAGTGGATATAATGGAACAGAAATAGAAATTCCTTCATCTATTACATCCATCGGATTTGGCGCCTTCTATAATGCAACCAACCTAACAAACGTTAATATACCGAACTCTATTACTGAAATATCCGATTATACCTTTGCAAATTGCACTAATCTACTTCAAATTACCATACCTAATGATGTAACAAAAATCGGAGAAGCCGCTTTTTCAGGATGCACATCTTTTTCCGAATTGATTATACCTAAAAAGGTGGCTGAGATTGGTGCTTATGCTATTAGAGGTATTACAGCCCAGATTATGTTTAACGAAGATCCCGATTTAACCATAATTGGAGATGGAGCTTTCAGTGGGTACAAAGGAAGTGATTTTGATATTCCCTCAACAATTACGGCAATAGGAAAAAGGTCTTTTGAAAATTGCACAAATATAAGTGTGTTTCTTATTCCGGAATCAGTTGAAACTATAGGTATGAGAGCTTTCGAAAATTGCTATAATTTAATCTCTATTTCTCTTCCATCACAACTGATGGTAATATCTGAAGGAACATTTGATAACTGCAAAAACCTTCCCTCAATAACCATTCCGGATAATGTTCGCAGCATAGATGCAGCCGCATTTAGCCTTTGCAGAAATTTAATTTGGGTCAATTTTGGAGAAAATAGCTTACTTCAGAATATTGGTAACTGGGCTTTTCTTGGATGCAATAAATTGCCTTCCTTCACTATTCCAAATAGAGTTAATAATTTAGGCTATTTGGCCTTTTACGGGTGCAACAATCTTACTGAAATTACAATCCCTTCTTGTGTTCTTGATATAGGTTATCTTGCTTTCTATGGATGCAACTCACTTGAAAGCATATACATGGAATCATCTACTCCCCCAACTCTTGGAAGCAGTGCCCTGTCATACAACTCAACAACAAGAAAAATTTACGTTCCAGCAGGAAGTCTTGACAGTTACAAGGAGCACAAAGATTGGAAATATTACGCAAAAAGCATTAATGAGACAGAGGGCTAGGTTCTTATACTATATTGAAAAAATGCCCCTAAATTTAGGGGCGTTTATAATTTATATGAAGAAATCTTTAATTAAAATAATTTACTCCATTCTTAAATATATCCATATTGAACCTTCCACTTAGGTTCTGATATAACCCATCCTGCCATCTTTCACTATGCCCCATCTTTCCAAACACCCTCCCGTCTGTGGAGAGCAAGCCTTCAATTGCCTGAGTAGAACCGTTTGGATTGAATGGTGAAACCATAGTAGCTTTTCTTAAGTCGTCACAATACTGAGTTGCAACTTGACCTCCCTTAATAATTTTTTCTATTACTGACGCTGGGGCTACTATTCGACCCTCTCCATGGCTAATGGGGACAGAGAAGACATCGCCTACTCTAAATCCTGAAAGCCAAGGTGAATTATTGGAAGCAATTCTAATATTTGCCATTGTCGAAACATGTCGCCCTATCTTATTGTATGTCAAAGTTGCACTGTCTTTATCTTGAGGAACTATCTGTCCAAAGGGAAGAAGTCCCAGCTTAATCAGGGCTTGGAAACCATTACATATTCCAAGAGCAAGCCCATCTCGCTTATAAAGCAAATCTAATACTGCTTCCATTAGTTCTGGATTTCTAAATGCCGTAGCAATAAATTTGCCACTTCCGTCAGGTTCGTCTCCTAAACTAAATCCCCCGGGGAATGCTATTATCTGAGATTCAGAGATAACTGTTTTCATTTCTTTTATTGATTGTAAGATATCTGATGGAGTAAGATTTCTTACCAAAATAGTTTTTACTGAAGCACCAGCTCTTTCAAAAGCTCTTGCAGTATCATATTCGCAGTTTGTCCCCGGAAACGCGGGAATGAATACCTGTGGCTTAATCTGAGATTTTGCCTTCCAAGTCTTATTTACTGAATAGGACAGTGTATCTGCTTTTTCACTAACTGGAGCTACTGTGGGGAAAACCGGCTCCAATGTTGAAGTATACGCCTCTTTTATTTTTCTTAAATCCATTCTTCCTAAAGGATGGGATATAAAAGGAGCCCTCTGCAACTCTCCAATAAATTCTCCCCTCTCGTAGACTTCGTGAGAGGGAGCAACCAAAAGAATGTCTCCTGTTGCTTGAATAAACATATCCCTGTCAAGTGAAATTAATCTAACTCCAACCATATTACCCAAGATACACTTGGAAATGGTAGCAATTACACTTCCTTCAACCACCGCGGAATACAATACCCTTCCCTCCTCAATGAGCCTGGAAATATATTCGTAATCCTCTTTTAATGCATCGTAATCAGGAGAAAAATGTCTATCCTTTCTAATTCTAAACCTATAAATCTTTCCCTTTTCTCCAAAAGTATTATGTATTATTTTTCTGTCATCGGTTATTCCCATTCCAAAAGCAATTAGGGTTGGAGGAACATCAATATTTTCAAATGTTCCACTCATAGAATCCTTTCCCCCGATAGCCCCAAGCTTAAGGTTTATCTGGGCTTCAAAAGCCCCAAGAAGAGCAGAAAGTGGTTGCCCCCATCTTTCTGGATCTTTTCCAACTCTTAAAAAATATTCCTGCAATGTAAGGTAAATCGATTGGTATTTGACTCCGCTAGCAACTAATTTGGAAACAGCATTTACAACAGAGTAAACTGCTCCCGTATAAGGAGAGTCAATCATCAGTTCGGGATATATTCCGTACGAAGAACAAGTAACAGAATGCGTAAACCCTGACACTGGAGGTTTGCTCGCCATTATGGTTGATGGAGTTAGCTGTTCTTTTCCTCCAAAAGGCATCAAAACACTTGCTCCACCTATGGTTGAATCGAAAACCTCTCCCATCCCCTTTCTCGAACATTGTTCCAAAGAAGAAAGTTGGTGTATAAGTGCTTCTTCATCCCTATCTTCTTCAATTAACTTTTCTATTTCCTCGTCCAACTTAGAAAAATATGTGCAAGATCCCTCATTAATTGTTACATCCTGAATCTGCTTCACTCCGTTTGTATCCAAAAAGCTTCGATCTATTTCTACAATAGTCTCATCTTCGTAAAACATACGCAATTTTTCGGAAGAAGTGACCCTAGCAACTTCGGTTGCTTTTAAATTTTCGCTATTTGATATTTCTATAAATTTAGAAACATTTTCTTTATGAACTACCACAGCCATTCTCTCCTGAGATTCGCTAATTGCTATCTCAGTGGCAGTCAGTCCTTCATATTTCTTTGGAACTCTTTCAAGATATATATCCAACCCAGAAGAAAGTTCTCCAATAGCCACACATACACCTCCCGCCCCAAAATCATTTGAGCGGATTATAAGAGATGCTGCTTCTGGATTTCTAAAAAGCCTTTGCAGTTTTCTTTCCTCGGGAGCATTTCCTTTCTGAACTTCAGCCCCACATGATTCAAGCGAACAGGTTGTATGGGCTTTACTACTTCCCGTAGCACCTCCGCATCCATCCCGACCAGTATCTCCCCCAACTAAGATTACAACGTCACCTTCAACTGGGGTTTTTCTAATTACATTTTTCTTTGGAGCTCCTCCGACAACATATCCCGTTTCTAATCTCTTTGCCTTGAATCTATCATTAAATAGCTCATGTACTATACCTGTTGCAAGCCCAATTTGATTCCCATAACTTGAAAAACCTGCCAGAGCAGTCCTTGTTAAAAACCTTTGTGGGAGTTTCCCTTCAATAGTACAAGATACATCCTCAAGGGGGTTTCCCGCTCCCGTAATTCTCATTGCCTGGTAAACATATGATCTTCCGCTTAATGGATCCCTGATAGCTCCCCCTAGACAGGTTGCAGCCCCACCAAAGGGTTCTATTTCAGTAGGATGGTTGTGGGTTTCATTCTTAAACATTATCAACCATTCTTCCTCTTCTCCGTCATTGTCTAAAACAACGTTAACGGAACATGCATTAACCTCCTCGCTTTGGTCTAAAGCACTTAAAAAACCTTCTTTTCTTAGTTTTTTAACAGCGATTGTTGCAATATCCATCAAACAGGGATATTTATCCTTTCGATCCTTATATAATTCTTGAAATGTCTTCTTGTATCTTTCATATGACTTTTCAATATTAAAATTTGTAGACAATATATTTATGTTTTTGATTTCCGTTAAAAATGTGGTATGCCTGCAGTGATCACTCCAGTAAGTGTCAATAACTTTCAATTCAGTATGGGTAGGATTTCTTTTTAACCCTTTAAAATAATCTTGGACAAAGAGTAAATCCTCGAAATTCATTGCAAAAGAAAAATCTTTGTAAAAAGCCTTTAATTCCTTATTTGAGAGAGAATTAAAGTTTGTTAATACTTCTCTCATATTTTTCTTAACATAAGGAGGTCTCTTGAGTGTTGAAGGAAGCTCGCTATTTCCCTCCCTACTATCTACAGGATTTATTAGATACTTTTTAACTTTTAAAAGCTCTTCTTCATTTAGCCCTTCAAAAGCATAAACAGTAGCAAATCTCACTAATGGTTTTTCCCCAGCTGTTAATAACTGAACACATTGCGCAGCACTATCTGCCCTTTGGTCAAACTGACCATCGAGATATTCCACAATAACTACTTGTTTATCCGAAATATCTTCGATTGAGTCTAATATTATATCTACTGTGGGCTCTGAAAAAATAGATACTTTAGCCTTTTCCAGTGTATCTGGATTAATACCCTCAATATCATATCTTAATATTCTTCTTATATAATCTAGTTTAATCCCATAAGTGCTTTTTATGTCAGATTTAATTTTTTCGGTTCCGCCATCATATAAGGGCAATTTTTCAACATATATTCTATTAACCATTTCCTTCCCCACAAAAAATACTCTTTACACTATATTACTTTTTATCCATCTCTAAGTCAATTTATTACCTGTATTGAAAACAAAACCAGATTAATCTCCGCCCATCTTCTTTTTAAATATGATTTTAAAAATACATAAAAAAATCCGCGAAGAAAGCGGACTATTTTTCAAAAATAATTACTCCCTAAACTCATTCCTTATCCACCATAAGCACAACAAAATATTTTCCCGTGGTTCCAATTTGTGCAGGATTTGTATGTGTTACCGAACTGAATCCATCATAATAGTCTATCGTAGACTCGTGTGCCCCATAAAACACTAACTCCATCGCATATTTTCCAGTTTCTTGTAAATTCACAAAGTCACTGAAAGCATTCTGAACTCTATTCTGTTCACTTTGTAATGCAATATACAAATTATCCGTCTCATCATAATTAGTAGAAACAAAGTAATCATAACTTCCATTTGCTGAATGATATACATAAAAGGGATTCTCTTCGTCTGGATCTTCGATATTCTTATACATCATCAAGGAATCTGGGATTAAGAAAAACCTATGAGTAAGTACTTCATAGTAATCATAAGAAGGATCCTCAGAGGTAGCTATAGAGATGTCATCTCCCGTAAGGTCGACACCGTACCATTTGTCTAAAATTTTCACCTTATTCCATGCGTGTCCAACACTTTGGTCCCCTTGAACAGTCGTGCCCGATACCCTTACAACTTCTATTCCTTCAATCCTACACATCATCATAAATGTCTTAGAAATACCGTCACATACCGCTTTTCCATTATTAAACAAACCCTCTAAGTAAAAACCATCATAGGCAAGTAGCTCATCTGAACCAGTTCCACCAGTACTCAAATTAAGCAATTCGTGGTCATAAACATTGTTAAGCGCAATCCAATCGTGGATAATTGTCAATTTATCATATGTATCAGCTCCAACAGGAATAATCTCCTCTAAAATACTTTTCGCGTTATTGTATAATGTTTTTGAATCTGATTCCTCCAAGAAAATTGGTTTAAATCCGCTTTCAAGGGCATATACTAGTTGCTCAGAGTTGAATACAACATATGGATTCATGCTATCGATTGCAAACACCCTCGTTTCAGGATCTTCATCTTCGGTATATGAAGAAATAAATCCTTGAAGTTCAAGTGTATCTGGGAATTCAGTTGTTTCTGAAGCCATTCTTCCTGTAGTTTTTTCTTCAAATCCGGGCATCAAAACCTTTGTTCCGCTGTAAGTATATGGA
>JAQVQU010000062.1:0-6619 GCA_028701415.1 Clostridia bacterium
ACTCGTAGGTTCAAATCCTCCCACCCCTGCCAATATGATCCATTAGCTCAGTCGGTAGAGCATTTGACTTTTAATCAAAGGGTCCGGAGTTCGAATCTCCGATGGATCACCACTTATTAGCGGGCCTAAGAAGCCCGCATATTTGTTTTTTATTTGCGACCGTGGCGGAATGGCAGACGCGCTAGACTTAGGATCTAGTCTCATCCGAGGTGGGAGTTCAAGTCTCTTCGGTCGCACCAAAAAAACGCAGAATCGAATCTGCGTTTTTTATTAAAGAAATATATTTTAAGTTTATACTATATCATTTTCTCAATCAACACAAGGTTAATTCATTTCCATTTTCTTTGTTTTTTAATTTACAATAAAAAAAAGATATAGTATAATTAACACGTTATTCGCGGGAATGACTCAGTGGTAGAGTGTCACCTTGCCAAGGTGAAAGTCGCGGGTCCGAATCCCGTTTCCCGCTCCACCTCGCGAGCAGCATTTTAGTGCTGCTTGCCCTATTTTGCACCATTAGCTCAGTTGGTAGAGCAATTGACTCTTAATCAATGGGTCCGGGGTTCGAGTCCCCGATGGTGTACCAAAAAGCCCTTTTTATCAGGGGCTTTTCTATTTATCCATAGAAAATCAAAAAGAAAATATTATTTTCTTGTAAATGAAATTTGGCTTATTCTAAATATGGGGTATTGTAAAAAATGTATTCACTTACCCCTGAGATCGGTCTGCCATTAGTGGATACTGTGCTTAAACTAATGCAATCAGAAAAAGCATAATCTCCCATATTAATCGCTATTTCAGAGCCTTCTAATTCTATTTCTTCTAAGTTAACACAACCCATAAACACCGAATTACCGACATAACTAACACTTGCAGGAATATATATATATGTTAAAAATTGGTTATTTTTTAGGTCGACCTCTTCATAGTTTCCCGTATATTCTTCTCCATCTTCGAAATAAAAACCTTGTACGCCCCCGGCTAATATTTGTAAAACGTCACCCGTGATTTCTTGCTCTCCGTAAATTACAGTTATTTCTTCAGGAATGACCAATTCTGCAACTGTACCTGTATATCCCACAACTGCAAAGTTTATGATTTCCGAAAAGTCCACTGAGGAAGAAACTACTAAATTTGAAGAATCAAGGCCTGCGAAAACTATATAGCTTTCTGCCGGGTTCCACCCGGTACCCGGTATATCTACTGTCTGGGCAGCTTCTCTCTCTGGTTTCCATTTTGCATAAGTGTTAACCACCAACAAAGAGGATACAACCATCAAACATAATAATATAATTGATATTTTTGTAATTTTTTTCATTTTCTTGTTTTCCCTATTCTGGAATATCCGGGCTTTCCATTGATAACATCAAAGTGATTGTTGCCCCGATTAAATCTCTTGAAGTCTCTTGATCTAAAGTGGTTATATATACCGAGCCGCTAATCATAAACCTAGTTTGAGCATCAGCAACCATATATCCACTATCAAAAATCATATTATCTCCTTCAATAGGAGAATATGATTCTGCATCTTTATAAATGAAGCGAAAATCGTTGTCTCTAACATACACCTCATCATTAACTAACAAGGAAACATTATCTACATAATAATCAACTATGTCCCCTTCCTCTGCTTCGATTATATAATCCTCTCCTTCCAATGTTACTAAACCATCTTCGTATAAAGAGATATCTCCAATTTGTGAGGAGTAATAAAGGGTTGTGCATACGTATATCTTTCCATTCCTAAGATATACCGTATCATCGCTCTCAAGCGCTATCTTGTTTGCACTATATCCACTATTATCATAAGTTAATAATTCTTGTCCTACTGCGCTTCCATTTTCATAGATGATAATATCGTCCTCAACCGGAATATAGTCCCCTTCCTTAACAATATACCTTACTCCATCTCTGCTATAGATAAAATCGTCATCAAACAAATCTAAGTCATTTACCGTGTATTCCCCACTTCCAGAATCATACATAACGTCGTCTGCAACATAGATATTATAATAAATTAGATCTAAGGTTTGCGGTTCGTATAGCGCATCTTTTTCAATATGATAAAAAGGAGTGCTTATATCAAGTGTTTCTACTTCGCTATACACATATTCTACTTCATCAAATCTTTTTACCAGGGTATAAGAATCATTAAAAGACACTGAGTTCATCACCAAAATATCTGCAGTAGTGTAGGTTAAAGGCTCATCCCCGCCACTTTCATATGTATAATTTTTTACAACGATTCTTCCTGTTGTTGTATCAACGATATTAGCAAATAATAGGGTATCATCAGAAAACAAAGAGAAATCAGCATCAGAGTAAAGACTCCAAACAATATTTTCATTTTCATCTACATATAACAAATCCCTGTCTGTCACATCTATTTCCGTACTATTTCTAATATCAACTAGATTTGCAGTGTAATTCGGGTCTGAAAATGTTACTTTAGTGGAATCAATTTTTTGATAATTTAAAATTATATCTCCAGTTAATGGGGCGTAGGAATCGATATGATCAATACAGGTATATGTTGTCGAAGAATACTCTCTTTGATATACCACAAAATTATTATCAAAAGATATTCCGTTACCCGTATATCCATCCGTTGTTTGGCCAGTCCAAGCTACTTTGTTATAACCACTAACCCCATCAAGCTCAGAATCCCAGTAATCAGAGCTAACCACATATCTAGTTGAACTAGCCCCGGAAAGATAATATTCCACATAAGAAGGATTAGCCATACTTCCAATATAAACTGGTTCAATTGGACTTGTCTGTGTCTCAATGCTTATGTAATATATCACATCACCTGTCTTCATAGCATTTGAATCAGTCTCCCCTTGGCCGGAGTTATATACTGAAAGTTTTTCAATATAGTTTTTCCCAGCTCGAGAATAAAAAACTAATTCTTCATTCAATAATACGTTTTCGATTTTATTATCCGAGCAAGAGGCATCCACTTTGTTGATATAAATAATCGTATCATTTTCAAGGGGTTGATAACTCGCATAAGATTCAATGTATTTCTTTCCATTTCTTAAAAAGGCAACCTGATAGTTGTATACTCTGAGGTCAGGATCCAATACTCCATTGTTGGTCAAAAAGTCGTTTTCAGAAACAACATTGTACTCCGAAATTAGATTTTTGCTATTATAAACTATTCCATCCCCTGTCAAAGGAGTATACTCACTAGTATACTCATAATACTTTTTGTTATTCCTAGTATATATAGTCCCATCAGACGGGAAAGATGCGCTCAAGATATTCCATATACCATCTTCTGCAACTGAAAGATAGAAATCTTGCAGAGAGAAAATATAACTTGCATTTACCTCTCCTGTTGTTTGTAAATCCCTAGAAAGAGGGTCATCTTTAATCTTTGTAGAAGACAAAATCTCCATCCTGATCTTTCCACTAAGCCCTAAAGCATAATATGTTAGGTTGGTGTCAAATGAAACAATTCCAGCTGGCTCATCAATATAATCTGGGAGAAGCCCGCCTATAGGTATTACTTGCGGATTGTCTGGAATGCTCCCATCAATATAAGCAGATTTCTTTGCTTTTGCGGGATACAATGTACCTTCAAGAGCTGCCTCAGACACTTCTGCCTCAAACATAATTACTTGAGCACCATCAGCTTGGAGTTGTAATACGTCTTCAGTGTCAGTGTCTTGTAAATACCAAGAATAAGTCACTACCCCAGCAGCAAAAATGATTGACATCACTATTGCAACCAATTGTATTAAGTTAGACTTTGTAAATAAAGTTTTCATTCTATTCTCCGGATGCGCCTTCGGTAATATAGTTCATGCTTAAGAAGAAATTAGTGAACATGTATATAGGGTTACTATAAGAACAAGCATCATATGCAAAATACTCAGGTTGGGTTTCAAGCCATTCATGATAGCTTATAGCCGGGCTCTCTATATTATATTCTTCTAAACTATCCTCTTCATCTTGTATCCATTGTAAATATCTAATTTCATCCAAATAATACAATGTTACGGTAAAAATATTTTCTCCATTTTGTACTTCATAAAAAACTGATGTATTGCTTTCTAAGACCAAATACCCATCATTATTCATTTTGTATATATCTTCGCCTGCAAGAACTCTAATGGTCATATCATCTTCAGGGGTATTAGTTTCGAATATGTATTTATCTGTTTCTTCGATTGTCCCGGTACCCACGATTAGACTTGTTAAAGTAATCTTTAAGTGAGTTGTGCCTTCTAAAGCAGAAGCAAATAAAGAAAGTGAAATATCAATGGAATAAGGAGCATCTTCATGCGTGCTTGGAGCCTTCCCAGTCTCCCCACCATAATGACTAACTTCAATTAAAGTACTGTTAATTGACGCGGTTATACTTTCCTCCGCTCCCACTGAAGCATTTTCACCAGAAACTTGCTCTTGTGAAGTATACCAACTCAGAGACGCGCTAACTAGCCCCGCTAGAAGCAGGACTACAGTTGCTATCATCATTATTAGCTTACCCTTGATCATAATTCTCCTATTTTATTCCCCATATATTATGGATGGCACAGGCGTAGTCGTTACATTAAAGAGCGGAGTTTCAACCTGAATCTTAGGGGAATATATTGTTTTGCCATTTAAGTCAATCCCCTCTCCATAATACCATTCGCCCAAAGACTCTGGATCATAATTATATGGGATCAAAACATTTCTAGATAATTTAAAGCTTGCCCAACCATACACTCTTGCAAGAGAAAGCTGATTATATATTGATATATTAAACGGGGTAACTATTGACCCGTCATTTAATAAGCCCACATAGCAACTCCTATATATATAATCTTCGACCATCCCAAGTATATCTGTATTATCAGCTATCATTTCCTCGTAGGTAAGTGCATATCCCTGTAGTACTGGCTCATTTTCGGCGATAACAACACCGTTAATATTTATAGCATTTTCCAAGAAGGCATTAGTTGGAAGATCCGTAGAACTTACATAGTAAGTAACTCCAATCTCTCCATCCGTTCCATCACCTAAGAATGTTGAATAAGTTTCGTTAATATATATTGCAGAATGAATAATAGTTAGGCTTCCAATTTGAATTGTTAGTGCGGAATCAGAATAATAGTATTTACCAGCTTCTATACCATTGACTGAGGTATCCGAATCCAATTGTCCAACCAATCCACTTACTTGTGTTATTGGTGTTTCTATATCAAGATTTGAGATATTAAATTCCATAAAGGACTCCATTCCAAAAATCACACATTGCTCTCCATCTCCTTGCACGACTTGTCCAAAGATACCACCTGCAAATATATCTCCATTCACTTTGAGATAAGAATATCCCGCAGATTTCACATTATATACCGTTGCATCTTGTACAAAACCTGCAATACCCCCTACTGTTTGAGAATCAGAATAAGTCGTATATATCGAACCATGGAATGATGAGTTAGAAATGATACCTCCAGATATTACTTTCGACGCAATAGAACCGGCAAAAGTTGATTCACCTGCGCTAACTGTCGCTCTAGCTAAGTTCAATTCGTACACTTCACCAGTTAGTTCTCCAAATAATCCTGCCTGCTTCGTTGTAGGATTGCCTCTAATAATAATGTCATAGATAGTATATCCTTGGCCATAATAAACTCCATCAAAACCACTAGGTGTTTGGGTGGAAGAGTTTGTGTTGCCACTTATTGCATAAATATCATTTGTTTGCGTATATTCAAATTCAGCCTCTAATCCAACTCCATAAGTAATCTTTGAGTACATCAAACCTTCAATATCCCTTCCTAATTCTGATATGTCATTTGCATCGTTTACAGTAAATTTATAATCGCTTAATCCAGCACTTGGATTTGTGAGTCCAATTGAAGTTATTTGCAAAACTGGTACATTATATGAATAATTATTTCTGTCTCTTTGATCGGGAATCGTAATATATAGAAGTTCTTCCGGATTATCAGAACTTCCAACATATCTGTTGTAGAAAGATTTTGTAAGGATATCAGTTGTCCAACTATTAGTTAGACTAAATGATGATGTCAATACATTATCAGAAGTCAAAAGATTGTTAAATTCGATTTCGCTTAAATCCACTGTATCAAAAGGTATTCCCAAAGAGTTTACGCTTACAGATCTTATATTACTAGCAGCGATTTCTTCAAAACATTGTAAGTCATAGTTATAATAAATCTTTATTTCTCTTGGAGTAATTGTATACAATCCATCCAGCGGTTCATTTGATATTGAAATGTCATAATTTTCCATACTCTCTGAATCCACAGATGTTAATCCAGCCTGTATTACTATATCGTATGTACCAGCATCTTTCGCATTAACTCCACTAACGGCCTGTAAACCAGTGTAGTCATAGCCCGATATATAACCCCTTCCTACAAAGTAATTTCCCTCGTACAACTCATTTAATTCGAAGGCTGTTATCCCATCTATCATTGTGGCAAACAATATCGTATCTGTGACAATCCTAGTATTAGAAGAAGAATCGTATGTAATATCAACCCCTAGGCCATTGTACATATGTCCTGCAGTCTCACTCTTAACCATGGATACTGGCCTCTTCAATATTACTTCTGGATCTAGAGGGGTAGAAGTTAAACTTCTATCCACTTCA
>JAQVQU010000062.1:6719-8270 GCA_028701415.1 Clostridia bacterium
GTATGTAATATCAACCCCTAGGCCATTGTACATATGTCCTGCAGTCTCACTCTTAACCATGGATACTGGCCTCTTCAATATTACTTCTGGATCTAGAGGGGTAGAAGTTAAACTTCTATCCACTTCAAAGGTTACTCCGCTCTCTTGAGAAGACTCAATATCGAAGAGATAATAATTAGCATTGCTAAATGTTTCAAACAGAATATTAATTACGTTTGCTTTTATGTTTGACTTTTCCACATCATCAAAACCTACCTCTCTGTAGTAAGCTCTGATTGCCTGTAAGGTAAGATTAATATTCAGTTCATCCCCATCTACAATATTTTCAATTAACCAATCAAAGTAACCATCGCCTGCAATAGTTGTTCGCAATTCATCTCGAACATCTATTCCTTCAATTGTTTCGATAGTCGGGACAACTGTGGTCTCTCCAAGACTAAACAAAGAAGATCCATCGTAATATTTATATAGAGAAGCAGTATCATCCATTGACAAGAACAGCTGACGTTTTAATATTTCCCAATTCATTATTCTAGAGGTCCCACCAAGCGATTCACTTGGGAGGATATAATTATAGTCAAATAGATATCCGGAACCGACAGATCCTTCTGACCAAGCAAGAGGATTTACAATCTCAGCGACCGATCCACCCAAAATTCTATTAACTTGTGCAGTATATTCACCTGCGTTTGTTTGCCGGTCAGATTGAAGAACAATAGGAATCAAAATTTCCGAACAATCCGAAGAACTTACATAATATGTATTTCCATCAACGCCATCCGTTCCGTTTCCAATAAATACTGAATATGTAGAATTAATATATACTACTATATGATCAGTCGTCAAAGTTCCGACTGAAATGGATAACCCTGAATCGGAATAATAGGTATTTCCTGAGGGTATTTCATAAAGTCCATATCCTATAGGATCAACTCCATGTTCCTCACCATCATACACATAGGGAGTTAAAGGATCATACAAATCAGTAGTACCCATCTCATACCAATCAATACCTACCTCATATTTTTGCATAGTTAAAGTTACATTGTCTGTTCCGCTCATTAAATTATAGTTTTGGCTGTAGTATCTTGGAGAGCCTATATCATTTGAGTCGAAATAACTAGATGCATCATAATCTCCGGCAATTCTAAACTCATCAGCGAGACCACCGTTATATTCATAATCGCTGATACCCTGTCCATAAATAAATGACCACAAGTCCTGAGAAGAGAAACTAGTAATATCTAGTGAAATTCTGTTGTTTATTCCATCTGATCCAACTGCATCAATATACGCCGACACTTTCTCAAATTGATCATATCCGTTAAATTGAATAACAGCATTATTAATAGGTTGGTTATCGAATTCCCATTTTACATTACTCAGAAGTGGTTCAATTTCAAGTATGGCATTTCCTTCCCATCCAAAGTAGTTTGAAGATTCAGAAATCAGAGCATTAATATAATACTTTTGAGCATTTCTTGCAATTGTATTCGTAAAGGCTGAATAAGAATATCTATCCAATCCAGAATGTTCAATAGGATCATATAC
>JAQVQU010000063.1:0-3953 GCA_028701415.1 Clostridia bacterium
ATTTTTCAAAAAATCTATTATGTTGTAATGTTTGATTCCGTCCCGAGAAAAATCAAATTTATCTGCAGAAATTACAATTTTTGGATAGTTGTCCGATATTAGATACAAGGGTCTAAACTCACGGTCAATCGTAGCTTGATCAGATAGCATATATGCTACCTGTATATATAGCCGTTCTTTATTGTGATTATAACAAACAAAGTCAATTTCATAATCTCCAACTTTTCCGACAGCTACTTCATATCCTCTACCGAGCATTTCAAGAAAAATAATGTTTTCGAAAAGCTTACTATAATCACTACGCTCACTACTCTTGATGCAATTGCGAAGCCCTAGGTCGATGCAAAAATATTTCTCGCTGGTTGAAAGCAGCTGTTTTCCTTTGATGTCATATCTTCGAACTGGGTAAATAATTAGCGATTTAAGTATGTAAGATATATAAGTTAGAATTGTGGGAACAGAGGTTTTTATCCCAAGAGAAGAAAGGCTTTTTGCGATTGAATTAGCTGAAAAAGTATTGCCTATGTTATCCAAAAGAAAAACGATTAGTCTTTTTAATAAATCTAAATCGGAGATTTTGTTTCTTTCTGCTATGTCGTTTACCACAATAGTGTTATAAACATCACGCAAATAGGTCTTTTTGGAAAAAGAGTTTGGAAGACTAATACTTTGAGGGAGACCTCCAAATTCAAGATATTCATTAAACAATTCTTCATCTGAAAGAGATATTTCAAGATCTTTTGAGTAGTCCTTATACTCAAGAAAATTAAAGGGATATATGTCTATGTGAATATATCTTCCTGCAATATGTGTTGCAAGCTCGCTTGACAAAAGCTTTGAATTAGAACCTGAAATATAAATATCGCAGTCTATGTCTACCAAAAAAGAAGCTAGCAGAGTTTCCCAATAAGAAATAACCTGAATTTCATCAAAAAAAAGATACAGCCTCTTTCCCTGAATTTTCTTGCTCACTTCTAAGACATATGAATATAGTTTGTTTGAATCTAAGAGATTTGAAAAAGCCATTGATTCGAAATTAATATACAGAACATGTTCTGCATCTATTCCTGAAGAAATCAGATAATCCTTAAGTTGCATCATTAGCACGGTTTTTCCGCTTCTACGCACGCCTATAATTGCTTTTATTAAAGGCTTATTGATAAATGGAATGATTCTTTCAAGATATTTTTTTCGAATAATCATAAACATGGTCCCTACGATTGATATATAAATATTATCAGAAACATTATGGAAAATCAACGGTTTTGTTAAACGCAGATACATAAAAATCTAAATTCATGAAGTTTGTTAAATGCAGATACATAAAAATGAAAAATTACGAAGTTTGTTAAATGCCGATACATAAAAATCAAATAATATAAATTTTGGTAAAACAAGCAAAAATGATGTTCCGGGGTATATATACGAAAAAAGCCTTTGATTGTTACGTACAAAAAAGGGGTCTTTAGAGGCCCCTTAGAAAAATCTGTGAGATTATACGGTTAAGATCCTTTTATTAGGCCAACAATACCCACATATAAATTCGAAGGTAAAATATCTGTTTCCTTCAGAGAGACCAAAGGAATGCTTTGCCTTAATCAAGCGGATTGGTAGAAGAAATCAATCTTTATTATAAGGTTTATTCAAAAAAGACTAATTGTCATCCTCTTCGTTATTTGAATTCTCTATAAGTTTTTCATATTCTAAAAACACCGCAGAAATAATCTCTTCGTTGAGTTCAATATCAAATATGTCCGAATTATCCTCACCTTTTGAGACCCGAAAAACAAAGGCTTCATCATCACTCATTCCTTCGAGAAGGATAACAGGCTGTAAGATAGCATAAAAATTTCCATCATAGGATATGCCTGCAATTTCCCGGAAGTCTATTTCTTCCTCTCCGGCACATAATGTGACTATTTCATCATCAGTATCAACAACATTATTTTTTTCATCGTCCATAACACTCTCCAAGGGTTTGATTTGCGAATTAAACCTTTCAGCTTCTTTCACTTTTCATATTATACAGGACAACAAAGTATATTACTATAAGCAAAAACTTTCCTATATGAACCTTGTCCTGTCAAGAAGACATCAAAGGGAAATGCTATAAACAAAAAGCGTTGCTATATGAACTTTGTCCCGTCAAGAGAAGAGCAAATAAAATACTTATGGATTTAGTGTCCTATCTGGGCCTTCTTTTTTCTAAACATATTTACTGGGAAAGATATACCTTTTATTTGCAATACGAAGGGCCAGAAGAATGCAATTCAATATTTACAAGAAGATTTGTAGGGACATATTATTAAATAGAACAATCATAGTAGACAATTTATCTAAAAGGCTAAAAAGTGTCTAGTAGTAATAGACAAAAAACTTGACAAGTAGAAAAGTGTCTAGTATGATTTTATTATAATGAGGTGGTTTTTATGATTATAAGAAACGATTATCTAGATAAAATAAGAGGTTTTTATGATAGTGATCTAGTAAAAGTTATCACAGGTGTAAGAAGATGCGGTAAGTCTGTTATTTTAGAAACTATTATGACCGAAATAAGTAAGAAGACAACGAATATCCTTTACTTAAACTTTGAACGCAATAGTGATTATGTGAGAGCGGGGGATGTAGAAAGTCTTATTAAATATGTGCATGACAATAAAAAAGAGGGCAAATGCTATTGCTTCTTTGACGAAATTCAGGAAGTTTCTAACTGGCAGAAAGCCGTAAAAGATCTGAGACTGGAAAATTGTTCGATTTTTATAACAGGATCTAATTCTAAGTTATTATCAAGTGAATTTTTAACCCTCCTTAGTGGACGGTTTGTTTCTTTTAGAATTCGTCCTTTTGTGTATAAAGAAATAGCAGAGTATTCAAAAGAGCTCCAAATAGAGGTTACTCCAACAGATTATTTAATTTGGGGAGGTTTCCCCGGAAGATTTCAAAACACTTCCTTAGAGGGAACAAAAGCATATTTGCACGATTTAGAAAATACAATTGTAGTTAACGACTTGATAAAGAGATATAAAATAAAAAAAGAAGCAGTGTTTAGAAAGATTGTAAGTTATATCCTAGTAAATAACGCCAGAATTCTTTCGGCTCGTTCTATTTATAAATACATGAAGAATGAAGTGGAAAATATTTCCCTTGCGACAGTGCTTAAGTATATTTCGTGCTTAAAGGAGGGTTATATTATTGATGAAATTAACCAATATTCTACAAAAGCAAAAAAAGAACTCTCTTTCTATCAAAAAACATATAATTCTGATGTATGTTTTAACTCATTGAAGGCTCAAAACAATCGTTTTGATTTAGACCATAATCTTGAGAATGCGGTTTACAATGAACTCTTGTTTAGAGGATATGATTTGAAAGTCTTTGACAATAACGGGAAAGAAATAGACTTTATGGCTACAAAAGACAATAAAAAATATTTTGTTCAAGTTGCATATAGCGTGGTTGAACAAAAAACATATAACAGAGAACTAGGAGCTTTTGCCAGTTTAGATAATTTGAATCAAAAAATTCTCATTACATGTGACGATGTCGATTTTTCTACATCTACTGTAAAACATATAAAATTTAAGGATTTCATAATGTCAGCAGATTTATAATTTAAAAGATATGTCTACGGTAAGGCATATAAAATTTAAGGATTATATAATGTCAGCAGATTTATAATGTAAAAGACATTTCTGTTGAAGCAGGATTGTATTTTGCTTACACGGGAAGAACAAACCCTTCCATCAACACCTCGAGTCCTGGTTGTGTAAACGTATCGTCTTCACAGGTAAATGTCTGTTTGCCTCCTGAAATTAAATAATATTTGCCGGCTAAAGCTTTGATTTCTTCGTTACTCATATACAAGGAGGGGGCATTTTCTCCGGAGGATATTCCATTTGTAACGTCAACGCAGTAATCCCCTAAAGCTTTTGAACTTGCGGCCCAATAAAGCA
>JAQVQU010000063.1:4053-8121 GCA_028701415.1 Clostridia bacterium
CCGGCTAAAGCTTTGATTTCTTCGTTACTCATATACAAGGAGGGGGCATTTTCTCCGGAGGATATTCCATTTGTAACGTCAACGCAGTAATCCCCTAAAGCTTTTGAACTTGCGGCCCAATAAAGCATGGCTACATGTCCATTTGCAGTAATCCATCCTACTTGAGAAAGTCCACCACTAGGATAATATGAGGCCCAGTCAATATTGAGATCAGTAATGCACATGAACTGAAGTATAGTTTCGACATCCGATGGGGTTAGCCCTATTTTCAGGGCGCTACCGTTATATGTGTAGTAGTCCATGGCAATACCATGATTTGCAAAAACTTTTAGACAGTCTATAACTGTATCCTTCATTCCGTTTTCGGGCAGGGGTTTTTTTGACCAGCTGATAGTAATATCGTTTACGGTCATAGGGATTGGTATACCATTAACATAAAAATACATAGAAAAATATGTATCAATAAGAGAATATCTGTCGGGAAGCTGTTTTTTGGGGAGTTGGTTAACATCAGGATGGGCTAGCTCAGTTAAAAGAAAAAGTCCGGCAGCAGTTACTTCTCCACCCATTGAGTGTGCTTGGATGCGAATTTCTTTGTCTCCCATGGTATCTGGGAGAAGTCTCATTGCACGAATGTATTCGGCAACAAAATGTTCAGCAATACAATACTCAGTCCCATCAAAGTATCCTTTTCCGTCAGAACTGACAAATCTAGTTCCTGAGTTTCCATCTGTTGCCCAGATTCTTTCTTCATTGTTCATCGGACTCTCTCCAAAAGAAGTTCCTAGTCCGGAGGAGAATCTTTCCCAGTGGAAGAAACCAACGTTCCAACCGGCCCTTAGCCAAAGATATAACATGCTTACGGGATTTCCTTCTTCAACTTCGTTGGCTACATTCAGCTCATTTCTCCCATCAAGAAAATCCGGAATCCAATATGTGTTGCGGATATGATACCCGCTTGCTTCCATCCCATGAATGAATATCATTGTTGGTTTTTCGGGGTCTACGTAACTTGCTCCCAAAGCAGAATCAGCAGGGGCTTCAACTACCCTCTGGGTGGATTCGTTCCAGGTGTGCCAAAAAAGACCTTGTTCCATAAGTATAGGATATTTATCATAATCGTAATCACATACCTCAGCGTAATCGACATAGTCTCTGCCGTCCAAGTAGAGGTGATCCGAATTGATTTCATAAAGATCATTATTTGCCGCTGAATTGTCTGAAAGAACGGTAGCATCAAGTGCCACAAAAGCTCCTAATGAAACAAAAATTATAGCCGCAATAAGGCCTATTGCTTTTTCAAAAATACTGATTCCTCTCATCTTTATCTCCTAACACGGGAAAATATATAAATATATAAACTGAATAGTTAAATAATATACAAAATACATCAATAAATCAATAAAAGAATAAAAATGCGGTTTTTCTACAGTTGACTATTGTGTAATAATAAAACAAATATAAGTAAAAGATACTTAAAATAAGAAAAAACAAGCTTACGGGGAGGACGGACAATACATTTAATGAAAGGAAAACGTCAAAGACTGACAGATAAAAAAAGGGTTAATAAGTCGCATAAAGCTGAAAATATATCAATTATTGTTTGAATTATATCTGACTTCAGTAATGTATATTGACAAAGAAGACAATATGAGATAGACTACTCATAAGTAAACTACTCGTAAGTAGTATAACGGAGGCCAAATGTTTATTATTAACTTTGATTTTTATGGAAGGGAGAAAGAACTCCTGGATTTAGATAGGGCTTATAATCAAGAGGGATTTAAATTCCTAGTCGTATATGGAAGAAGAAGGGTAGGTAAATCTTCTCTAATTCAGAGATTCATAAATGATGGAATAAAGCCCAACATCTCTTTTATGGCCTTAGAGCAAAATGATAAGCAAAACCTTGAAGGCTTTTCAGAGGCTATTTTAAAGAAATATGGAGATGGTAAAAAATACCTTGATTCTTTTGTGTCTTGGGAACATGCAATTGAATATGTAATTCACAAAGCGGGAAAGGAAAAACTCGTACTTTTTATTGATGAATATCCTTATCTTGCAAACTCCAATAATAGCGTATCATCAATTTTGCAAAAATATATAGATGGACCTTTTAAAGATACAAATATTACTTTAATACTTTGTGGAAGCTCAATGAGTTTTATGGAAAATCAAGTGTTGGGTCAAAAGAGCCCATTATTTGGACGAAGAGATATGCAGTATAAAATAGAACCCTTTGATTATTTTGATAGCTCAAAGTTTTTCAAGGAATGGGATAACGAGCAAAGAGCAATAGCATACGCAGTAACAGGTGGAATTCCTCAATATCTCAATAAACTAAAAAGATATAAAAGCATAGCAGAGGGTATAAAGAATGAATTTTTAAAGAGAAGCGGGTTTCTGTATGAAGAGCCTAGAAATTTACTTATGCAAGAATTGAGGGAACCTTCGGTATATAATTCAATTATAAAAATGATAGCTTCTGGCTCAACCAAACCTAATGATATTGCCTCTAGAGCAGGGGAAGAAACAAGCAAAGTCAGTAAATATTTATTAACTTTAATAAATCTGCATCTAGTAAAAAAGGAATTCCCTATGTTTAATAAGCAAGAGAGAAACGGGTTATATGTAGTGTCTGACTATATGTTTCTTTTCTGGTACAGGTTTGTTATGGGGAACAACGGAAGTATTGAATCGGGAATGTATGAATATGTGTATGAGGAAAAAATTCTCCCCGAAATACCAGAATACATGGGCCATATTTTTGAGGACATCTGTATTCAATATCTGAAGAGGGAAAACAGTCGAAGAAAACTTCCCTTTATTTTTGATGAAATAGGGAGATGGTGGGGAAACAATCAAATTGAGAAAAGCCAGCAAGAGATAGACATAATTGCCTCTTCAGGTAAAAATGCAATATTTTGTGAGTGTAAATGGAAAAAGAAAGTGGGCGTTGAAGTATTGGAAAGCTTAATTAAAAGAAGTGAGATTTTCAAGCAATTTGAAGACAAGTACTATTATATTTTTGCAAAAGGTTCATTTTCCGAACAACTTAAAAGAATTTCGGAAGAAAAAAAGAATATTATATTAATTACATTGGATGATTTGTACGGATTGGAGCAGACCTCAAAATCATTATGAATTATATATATACAATATTTTCCAGGGTATTTGATTATCAAGAGGGAATGTAATGCAACAAAAAATAATCCTTCCTAAAAAAACAGTCAAGAAAGTTGACTCATACATTAACTCTTTAAAGTTTCCAAACGTAAAGGTTGTAAAAGACATAAGATTAACAGAAGAGGGACAGAAAATTGATGTGTATCTCCCCAAAAACCCGGAGGGAAAGATGGGTGTATTTGTCAATTTTCACGGAGGGTTTTTCAAGGATGGAAACAAGAATGCAAGACACGGGTTTTGCTCATATCTTGCCGACAAAGGAATTGCGACAGTCAATGTAGGGTATGGAAGATTCCCCAAATATTATTTCCCCGATCAACTTAGGCATGCCTCCTTAGCCCTAAAATGGGTAGAGGAAAACGCTAATCAAATGGGCTTTGATCTAGATAAAGTGGCAGTGGGAGGAGATGGTATCGGCGGATATATCGCATGTCAGGCAATAGTTGCAAACACAAACCCCGAATACAGAGATAAATTGGATGTTGTAGGAGTTAATTATAGGATAAGAGGCGGGGTATTTTTTCGCTCAATCTTTGATATGGATCTGGTCATAAGCATTGCAAATAAGGCCAGAAGAGAGGGAAAAACAATAGGGCGTCTCCTTATGGGAAAAGGAAAAGAAAGCATAGAAAGCAGCAAATATTATGAGTATATTTCTCCGATCAAATTTGTGAACGAAGCTTTCCCCGACACCTTTATTGCTTTCAGTACTGAAGACCGAATGCGTGCAGAACAGGCGGCGAGACTTATTAACATTTTAAATAGATTCGGCATCCCTAAATGGGAGTTTAGGAGCATTTTCGGCTCTTTTGTCAGGGAAGGCAGGGATGAGAAGGAATATCCGAAAGAAGTAATGTATTGCATAGAAGACTCCGCTAGATT
>JAQVQU010000064.1:0-4688 GCA_028701415.1 Clostridia bacterium
AAAAAGATCCTGAAAAAGCAGGGAAAATAATGAAAGAAATGCTGTATCACGGAGAAAAAATTATTCTTTCAATAGCAGATAATCTGTTGTAGAAAATATCTCTCACTTTGGGTTCGAGTTAACAAAAATACGCTCGCTAGTTGTAATAACAAAAATTTTAGAATCATTGCTCTCGTAAATGTGCTTCAAATAAGTAAGAAATAGTTTATAAATGCGTTTCGGCGCAATAATGTTGAAAAATATTGATTCATTACTCTCGTAAATGTGCTTCAAATAAGTAATAAATAGTTTAAAAATACGGTTTGACGCAAAAATGGTAAAAATATATTGATTCATTACTCTCGTAAATGTGTCTGCAAAAAATGGTAAAGAAAAAGTTTTAGATGCGTTTTGACGCAAATAAATGTAAGGAGAGAAAAGATGGCAAAATATCAGGATGCGATTAAGCAACCCGGGAATCTAAGCCCGCGCGTAAAATGGTTGCGCGATTATTATTTTGAGGGAGTTGATAGACCCTGGAATAACGAATACAGTGCCTATACAACTGGGACCCCTTGGGACACCCAATTTGATGAAATTACTTATTACATCGTTCCCGAGACCTATCCCTTCATCCCCACTTTCTTAGCTTCGCTAAAGCAAATATCTAAGGAGATACCCGTGGATGACGACTTTTGGAAGATGAGCATCCCTGAAAGAAAGGCCTTCTTTACCAAAAAAGCTGCCGTTGAATATCTTCCTATGGAGGTTCTCCCCGGAGATCTTTTATGCGGAGCAAGATTTAATATGATGTATTCCATGTGTCTTAACAAAAAGGAACAGGCTGCTAGAGATAAACTGATAAAGGATGCGCGTAAAAGTATGCTTGCCCTTCACAACCATGGATATGGAAACAGCGGAGCAACCTCAGGACACCTGGTTCCCGATTATGCGAAAATTATCCGTCATGGTTTTAAGGCGGAATATGAAAAAATTAAATCTCTTTATGAAGCACTGAGTGAAAAAGATAAAAATGGAAGAAAAGGGAATAATTTAAGAGCTATGATGACTGCATGCAAGATGCCTAAGGAACTTGCTGAGAAATACAGTAAGTTTTGCATTTCTCTTGCTGAGAAAGAAAAAGACCCTGAAAGAAAACAGGAGCTTCTAGTCATGGCTCAAAATATGGCAAAAGTTCCCTGGAACCCTGCTGAAAACTTCTATGAAGGAGTACAATCACTATGGCTAACCCACATGTTGGTAATGTCAGATGAAAAATATCCAGGACCAGGAGTATCTTTCGGCAGAGTAGATCAATATCTATATCCCTTGTACGAAAAGTCCATAAAAGAAGGAATGAGTAAGGACTTTATGAAAGAAATCCTTGGCTGCTTTTGGGTTCATGCTAACACTGCATACGATGCTCAAATTCGAGTGGGGGGAAATCAAGGAATTACTGCAGGATTCGGGCAACTGTTGACCCTTTCAGGTATGGGTAAAGACGGAAAGGATATGACAAACGATTTAACTTATCTGATTCTAGATGTAATAGATGATATGAGCCCAATATTAGAACCTAAACCAAATGTCCGGCTTCACAATAATTCACCTGAGGCCTTAATGGACAAGATAGTTGACATGGTTTGCAGAAGCCAAGGAGCTCCCTTCCTATTGAATTTTGATGAAAGATCTATGGCCGGAATGCTTAGAGAAAGTAAAAAAGCCAATATCCCTAATTTAATCAATGAAGAGAATGTCTGTGAGTATGCACCTGTTGGATGCTTAGAAAACACTATGGTTGGAAACGATCGTTCAGGCACAGTTGACAGTAATGTAAATCTTCTTAAAGCTATGGAATTGGTCTACGGAAATGGAAGGGATATGTTGCCTTATTTGGATCCTATGTCTGGAAAATGGACCCCTCTCACTCAAGATGGACCAAAGACAGGGAATCTTAAAGAGCTGGACACTTTCGAAAAATTTTACAAAGCATATGAGGAGCAAACAAAATATGTATTGCGGAGAATGGTTGAAAACTACGAAAAATCTGAAAATATCAGGTATAACTTCAACCCGACTCCATATCTATCCGTCCTCGTCAATGGTTGTGCAGAAAAAGGACTGGATGTAACTCAGGGAGGAGCCGAAATTTCCTTTGTTACTATGGAAGCGGTCACCTATGCAACAACTGTAGATAGCCTTCTCGCTGTTAAATATTTAGTATATGACAAAAAAGAGTGCACTTTAGAGGAGCTAGTAAAAGCACTAAAATCCAATTGGAAAGGATATGAAGTTTTGCAGAACAAAGCCCTATACAAGGCACCGAAATATGGAAGAGATGATGATGAGGCAGATGCCCTAGCTAAAAAAGTAATGGATTGTTGGTCGGAAGAAACCTGGAAATTTAGGACAAAATGTACAGGAAGACAATTTAGACCGGGTATGCTCTCTTGGAACTATTGGATAGGGAATGGTTTCATATTAAAAGCAAGTGCAAACGGAAGAAATGAAGCTCAGTTCCTTTCAAATGCTATATGTCCTTCAAACGGAGCAGATATCAATGGGCCTACTGCAAACAGTAACTCAGTCGGTATAGCTCTTGGAGGGAATGGAGAAAACGGAGACTATCAAGATTATTTTAACTGTCTCCCTAACGGAGCAAGCCATACAATAACCTTCAATACCTCCCTTTTAAGAGATGCCGAGCATAAAGAAAAATTTAAGTCATTCTTAAAAGGATATACTAAAAATGGAGGCACTGCCCTTCAAATTAATATTTTGGATGCAGAAGTATTGAAGGATGCTCAAAAACATCCTAAAGATTATCGCCATCTCTTAGTAAGAATCACAGGATACAACGCCTACTTTGTCAGCGTAGGTAAAGAGCTACAAGATGAGATTATTGCTAGAGAGAGCCACAAAACCTACTAAAGATTAAAAGAAGCGCTTTTAAAAATTATCACTTTAAGGGAATACAAGCTAATGAAGATACTAAACATCCAAAGAATGTCCACTGAGGACGGCCCAGGGATACGAACCACTCTTTTTGTAAAAGGGTGTCCATTATCTTGTAAATGGTGTCATAATCCAGAGAGTATATCTCCCTCTTCACATACTGAATGGATTTCAGTTAGATGCATGGGCTGTAACACTTGCATTCAAGTATGCCCAAAGCAAGCTCTTTCCTCCACAGAAAATGGTATAGAAATTGATCAGGAAAGGTGTATAGCTTGTGGGAAATGTGCTGAAGAATGCCCTACGGGAGCAATAGAAGTCAAAGGTATCAATAGATCAATAGATTCCCTGTACAAGGAACTAATCAAGGATAAGTCCTATTGGGGAAAAGACGGAGGAGTAACTCTTTCGGGGGGAGAAATCACCATGCAATCAGCTGATTCCCTCCTTCTAGCAAAAAAACTACATGAAAATAATATAAGAGTAGCTATTGACACCTGTGGTTTTTGTAAATGGGAAACCCTAAAAAAACTAGTAGATTATACAGATATTTTTCTTTACGATTTAAAAATATTTGATCCCAAAAAACACTTAGAGTTTACTGGTCAGGACAACTCAGTAATATTCGAGAATTTCGAACTCCTTGCAAAGGAGTGTAAGGAAAAAAAGAAAACACTTTGGGTAAGGACTCCAATTATACCGAGAGCAACCGACTCTGATGAAAATATATCCTCTCTGGCAAAAATAATCGGGGATAAGGCTGATTTATGGGAATTATGCGCCTTCAATAACCTCTGCAAGGATAAATACGATAGACTTAAAAAAGATTGGGATTATTGTTCTTCACCCCTTATGGAGGCTGCCCGAATGAAAGAACTCGTAAAAATCGCTATCGATAATGGAGGAAAAAACGTTATCTGGTCTGGAATGACAAAAAGAGAGGAGTAAATATTATTAATTTAGGTTAATAAGTAATCAAAAAACTAACAATTACTCAAAAGGTAAAAAGTATATCAATATAAATAAACAATTTCTATACATTTATATAATGGAAAAGGGAGGAAACAAATGAATAAAGTTTCTGCAAAAGATGCGCTCGATCTAGACAATCCGTATAAGGTAGCACTAGTGGCCATGTTGGATGATAAAAAAGACATCCATATTACACTTCTCTCCTCACTTATGAATAAGGGAGAGGACAAAATGATGTTTGGAGAATTCATTGTAGGAGGAAGCAAAAAGTATATCTATCAAAATCCAGATACAGGCTTTTTCATTATGAATACGAATAAAGAATTCTGGACGGGCAAAATGCATTTTACTCATTCAGACACCGAAGGAGAGGACTATATTCATTTCAATGAAATGCCTCTTTACCGCTTCAACACTTACTTCGGAGTAAATACTGTTCACTATGCAGATCTCATTGACATCTCTGAAAAACAACCTTTAAACATGGGTGGGATTATAAAAAATGCACTAAAAGTTACCTTCTTTAAGCCCTTTTTAGCAGGAGATAAGAGGAAGATAGTATTAAGACCCTGGTCCCAGAAATTCCTAGCAGCACTTGCAGGACTAATGTTTATTGGGTATGTCGGAGAAGATGGTTTCCCAAAGATAGTTCCAATAATTCAAGGCCAATCCGTTTCCTCAAGCAGAATAGTATTTACTATGAAACCCTATGATAAGATGCTATCAGACCTTAAGGATGGGGCAAGAGTAGCTATCTATGGACTCAGCCTGGCGATGGAAGG
>JAQVQU010000064.1:4788-7934 GCA_028701415.1 Clostridia bacterium
ACTTATCGTGAGCTTTTATTTTTAAATGAGCGAGCTCATGAAGAACTACATACTCAATTGCTTTTACCTCTGCTTTGAGCAAATATTCGTTAAAAGTAATTTTTCCTTTTGTTTTATTGCAGCTTCCCCACCTGCTCTTCATCTTTCGTATACCTATTTCTGGCTTAACAAAATTATTTTCGTTAAGAAGCATTAACCATTTATCTACTAAAGAGTCAAATGAAATATAAGCTAATTCTTTCCACCATTTTGCAAGCACTCTATCCTTAAGTTCTTCGTCATTAATATCCTTAACACTCAAAAGAATAGTATCTCCCATTATCTCGACAATATTTTTCTTATCTTCCCTTTCAACTATCGTATATAGCGAGCCTAACAGTTGAAGCTTATCATTCTTTCGTATACAATCCATTAAATAGTTGTTTTGCGATTTTTGCTTTTCTGACACTTGTGTTATCCAATCTGATTTTCTCTCTAAAAATTCCCGAACATATTTCTTATCTACTCCGTAAGGAAAGGTGCAAACTACCCTTCCTTTTGATACTCTAAGATTAATGTTTTTCACTCTCTTTCTTATCATCAGCACTTCTGTGCATCCATCCGAAAGAATCTCAACTGTCATAAACAACCCTTCTTAGTATTAGTTTTTCTATATTTCTTCCAATTAGATTGTAAAATAAAATTTCTAAATGGTTCTCATGAAAAAGACCAAAGCTCGCAATAATTTATCCTAGAGCTACATCCAAAACCATCATTATCGCAAAACCTAATAGTATTGCCCAAGTACCAAGATGTGAATTTTCTGAAAGTTTTGCATCAGGTATTAAATCTTCAACAACCACGAAAATCATTGCTCCGGCAGACATTGATAGCAGCCATGGTTGCAAAACCCCTATGTAAGCTGCGAGAAAATAACCAACGACCGCAAATATTGGTTCCACTGATCCACTAAGCACACCGTATCCGAAAGCCTTAGTTTTACTTCCCGTAACAGAACTTAAGGGAAGAGTCACTGCAGTACCTTCCGGAAGATTTTGTATTCCCATTCCTATTGCTAATCCTAAAGCAGCAACCATAGCGGCCGTTCTGGCTATTGGTTCCTGTATAGAGGAGGCTGCGCCAAAAGCAAAACCAACCGCCAATCCTTCAGGGATATTATGAATTGTTACAGCAAGGAACATTTTTGTCGCTTTTTTAAGAGAAGTATGAGGGCCTTCCTCTTCATTTGTTCCTTTGTGAAAATGTGGGACTACTTTATCCATTAGGACCATGAATAGTCCTCCGATTACTATTCCAACAGCAGCAGGAACCCAGCTAAAAATTCCGTAGCTACCCGATTCAACTGCATTATCTATTGCAGGTATAATTAAAGACCAAACCGCAGCAGCTGACATTATGCCTGCAGCAAAACCCAGAAAAATTGTATTAAGTTTAGAGGAAATATCTTTTTTAAAGAAAAAGACAAAAGCTGAACCCAAGGAAGTCATAAAGAAAATAAAGAAAATTCCTAGCACAGTCATAAGCGTATCTGTCATATTTTACACCTCACTCATATCCTAAAGCTTTTCTGTTTGAAACTAAATATTCAAAAACAGAACTGTTTAACTATGTATCACCGAATAAACCAACTCAGGATTGTCCGATATAATAACATCGGCTCCCGCATTTACTAGGTTCTCTATATCCTCTTGTTCATTAATGGTCCAATATTGGACTGAAATACCAAAACTGTGAGCGTAATCAATAAATGCTTTTGAGCCAAGATCTAATGTAGCTAGACCCTTGGGAATTTGAAGCACATCAAACTTATAATCTTTATTTACTCGGTATAGAAATGCATAGTAAAAGTCAAGAACCTCAATTATGCTAGCCGACCTCTTAAGCATAGGATATTTCTCATCAAAATAATTTGTAACGTTCCCTTGGAATGTGCCTACAATTGTGTTTTGTACTATATCATATTCAACCATTTTTTCGTACAAAATATCTGTTGCCCTTTCTCCTTCTTTTCCCCCGTCCTTGATTTCAATGATGTAATTGAGGTTATCACCTCGCAATGTAGTAAGGTAGGAGAGTATTTCATCCAGAGATAATATTTTTACATTTTCTGGTATTTCCGTGCCCCTAAGTCCCTTATATGGATACTCACCTGATAGTGTTTGGAAATTTTCTCCAAAATTCAATTCTTTTAATTCAGCTAAAGTCTTGTCCTTTACTTTTACATTTCTCTTTCCATAATGCTCTCTAGAATTTGAGGTTCTATCTACTGTCGAATCATGGAGTAATACTAATTGATCGTCTTTAGTAATATGCAAATCAAACTCTACTATGTCCACAGCATAATCTTCTGGAGCCATGCATAGTTCAAATGCTTTCATTGTCTCTTCAGGGGCTAGATCTCCGCCTGCTCTGTGAGCAGAAATCAACGGGATTTCCCCAATTCTAACGTACTGATTATCCCCATAATACGCTGTAATCTCGTTAACTCTTGGAACTGACCCAGTTAATGGCATGATTATAAAGTTTAACAGAATTAGAAAAATTATTACGCCCAAAGTCCAAAATCCATAAAACTTGAACTTTCTTTTCTTAGCTCTTTCTCTTGATGAAAATACCTTCTTATCTTTTTTCATAATAACACCTACTTTTTTTATATTAACATAACAATAGATTTTTTAGAAACACTAAGATATTATTATTTCACATTTCAGTTAATTATTGTTAAGCATTAAGTTTTAGTCTAATATAGTCATATGGACGAAATGGAAAAAACAAAAGAAATAAAAAAAGACCCTAAGGCAAAATTGAAGCAGATTTTGGGGTTTTTCCTTTTAACTCTCCCGGCTGGAGGAATGCAATTTTTAGCCATATATATATTTGAGACACTGCTGGGCTTAGAATATTACCAAGCCTTTGCAATCGGCTATGCCTTTGCAACCACCTGGAATTTTACTATTAACCGTAAAAAAACTTTCGGAGAATCAGTGGATTACAAAAAAGCTGCTCCAAGAATAATCCTCTTTTACCTTGTTTTTGTTCTGTTTGCAGTTGGCTTCACTTTTTTATGGGGAAACTATATTCCTTGGGGAGACTTCAAACCTTTAAGCAGCTACCTTGGAACGTTTATCGTAATGATTGCAAATTTC
>JAQVQU010000007.1:0-13622 GCA_028701415.1 Clostridia bacterium
GGAGAGTGCTAGCAAACTCGATACGCTATTGGCGAAACAATATAATACATTTAGAAAAGGAGTGTGATGTATTTATGAAAAATTATTTAGTAAGAAGAGATTTAGGCAGTTTGTTTGATGAAGTTTTCGATAACTTCTTTCAGCCCGCAGTGTATGACAAGTTTTCCTGCACTGGAATGAAAACAGACATTCAGGAATTTGAAGACAGGTATGAACTTGCCGTAGAGATTCCGGGTTTTACAAAAGAGGACATAGCGCTTGATCTCAAAAACGGTTATCTTACTGTTTCTGCAAATAAGCAGGAAAAAGAAGAGAACAAAGAAAAAGAAGGTAGATATCTTCGTAAGGAACGGTCATATACTTGCAATAGAACCTACTATGTTGGTGAAGTTAAAATCGAGAGTATCAAAGCAAAATATGACAATGGTATTTTAACGGTGGTGGTTCCTAAGGAAAAAGAAAAGCTTGAAACTTCAAGTAAAATTATGATTGAATAATCCCCTTTCTATCCTCCTCCTTATAGATAGATTAGGCGAGTGGTTTTCTCACTCGCCTTTTCTATGAAGGGTAATAAAAAACTGGCCTCTATGAAGAATAGGTAATGTGAATGGCAGTTTACAGAGGATGTCTATAAAGATTAAATAATGTGGATGGCAGTTTACAGCGGGTGTCTATAAAGATTAAATAATGTGGATGGCATTTTACAGCGGGTGTCTATAAAGATTAGGTAATAAGAATGGCAGTAAACAGCGGATGTCTATAAAGATTAGGTAATATGAATGGCGGTATTATACTGGGATTTTTGAAACTTAGATAATTTGAATGGAAACCTAACAATGCTGATTAATATAATTGGGTAATATGCGAGAAAATCAGAGTAAGAAAAAAATATGAGCAAAAAAAAGGATGGGATTGCCCCATCCTTAGTTTAGTGGAATTAATTATTCCTTTGGTGTCTCATTTCCATCCGATTCAGATGATTTAGGTTCTTCGGGTTTTTGTTGAGTTAGGTTGTCTATTCTTTTCGGTTTCTTTTGAAGAAGATTCTTTATATCGAATCCTTTCTTTTTAAGAACAAAGAAGTAGAGGAGGGCTAGTACTATTGCTACAAATCCAACTGAACCTATAACAATTCCTGCAATTGCGCCTCCTGATAGACCAGAAGTAGTTCCCCCAGCACCCACTATGCTCCATTTCGGATATAGTGTCATACCCGATGTAACGGTGTCCGTTTCGGGGTTGAAGAACTGAGTGCATTCGGGATCAAGATACCATCCTTCGAAGGAGAAGCCATCCTTTGCAGGGGTTGGGAGGGATACTGTCCCATTGGGATTAAATGTAACATTGTCCCCAGATACAGTAGTGTCGGTTAATGTAATAATTATTTTTTCCCATTGAGCCTCTAGCGTTATGTTTCCGTATTTCCCGGCGTTGAGAGCTTCAGCTTCACTGAAGGTATGTTCACTTTCCCAATTTCCTTCGGTAAGGGCACTAGATAGCCATCCCTCAAAAGAGTAACCTGGTCTACTTGGAGCGTTTGCAAGCGCTACCGTATCCTCGATAGTAAACACTTCTGAGTCAATATTAGTTCCTCCGTTGCTAGAATAGGTGATGGTATAATCAATGGCATTAAATTTTGCATAGAAAGCTTTATTACCAGTGCTCGAGGCCTCAATTGAGAGGACTACAGAACCAGTAAATGTATCATTATCATACCATCCGTCAAAAGTGTATCCAGTCTTAGAAATAGGGCTAAGATCAATTTTTTCAGACTCAACTGTATAAGATACAGGATTAGAGTTACTAGATGTTCCGATGTTGTTGTATTGAATTGTGTAATCAACCAGGCTTTCAGTAAATCTTGAATAAAGGGAAATCGCTGTTCTAGCATCACTAAGAAGAGCCAAGTTATTCGCATTAATTAAGGATTCACTGGTGATAAGATTTCCGTCAACTTCAGCATCATACCATCCTGTAAAGGTATATGAATACCCCGGCCTTTCAGCGTGAGATAGTGTGGGGAAGGCAGAAATAGCTTGGTCATACGTTACCGAGGAACTTCCGCTTACGGAGATTGTTTCACTATTTCCAGTAACATATGTAATAGAGATTGTGGGGATTTCCCAGACTTCAGTTAATACTACATCTCCATATTTTCCGCTTGTAGTATCACCAGAGTTATACCTTTCCCCAACTTCCCAATTTGATTCTGAAGCAGAACTAGCAACTTCCCAATACAAGAAAGTGTGTCCAGGAGTAGAGGCCTTTGTCGCAAAGTACACAGTTTGATTGTGTAAGTAAACGCCAGCGTTTGCAGCTCCAGAATAATCGATTGAATATTCAGATATTGCCCAGTTGGCTGTTAAAGTCGCATCCCCGTATACTTCGTGATTATTTTCATACACAAAAGTCGGGGGATAAACATAGTTTAAATTCCAAAAGCCCCCAGGGGTTGTAACCTTCCAACCAGTAAAATCAAAGCCTTCTTTTTCTGGGTTTGCCACGATTGAGAAATAGTTACCAATATAGTAGTTTGTTGGATCGATTGTGCTTCCGCCATCTGTGTCAAAAGAAAGGGTATATAGAACTTTTTCCCATCTTTCTTTTAAATCAATGTTTCCATAGTTTCCTGTGCCGAAAGATCCGGGCTCAAATTCGTCATGCAGAGCTCCCCAATTTGCCTGGGACCAGGTGACTTCATAATAGTCTAGGAAATAGCCATTTCTCGGAGTTCCAGTAGACAAGGTGAAACCAGTTTCTATGGTGTACTCAATTGTATCCAAGAGAACATTTTCTGAATCATTGTCCTCATAGATGTTAATTGTATATGTATTAATGCTCCATTGAGCTTGTAGCGTAACATTTCCATAAATCCCAACGGCTTCAAACTGATAGTTTGCAGGATATAATTCTCCAATTACCCAATTACCATCGTTAGCCGTAACCTTCCACCCAGTAAAAGTGTACCCAGTCTTATATGCTTCGCCATGTAGTTTCTGGGCAACTGAGGAATAATATGTTTTTTCCGGAATTTCAATTCCATCTTGTACATCATATGTGAATGTGTAGGTCAGAGCCGTGTTCTTTGGGCTGAAATGAGCATCACCATATTTTTCTCCAGCTTGATATACTTTTGAGGGGGGTGCAACTTCTCCGGGAACCCAATTCCCAGTGGGAGATCCGTAAACTTCCCAACCAGAAAATTCGTATCCAAAAGGAGCAGCTATTTCAGCGGGGATATTTATCTCATCTTCAATGGTATAGTAGATTGTTTCACCATTGATGTACAAGGCGTATAATGTTGCTTCCCATTGGGCAGTGATGGTAACATTTCCGTTCATAGTACCGACAAATTCACTAGATCCATAAATTTGATTAAGCATCCAAGACCCAGAAGCCGTTGTTACTTTCCAACCAGCGAAAATATATCCGGTCCTTGTTAACCCAGCAGCAATAGTAAGAGAAGTTTCGTAATCGTAAGAAACTGCCTCGGGAGCAACTGCTCCAACTGCCACGTAAGTTATTGTATACTGAATCTTTTCATATGATATTGAGATATCAACGTCACTGGCGGGCATATTGAAACTAAAAATTCCGTCAACAGGCGAAACAATAACGGTAGTCACCCCATACGAATAGGAAACTTCTGAAATCATGTAATAATCATCGGGCGTAATAAATAATGATACTTTGTCTCCAACATGGGCATCTAGTAAAGAAGAAGATAATTCGATTTCGACCTCTCCGTTTGAATCTGGAGGTAGGGTGACTATATAGTCAACAGCGTCAAAAGTAACTGTGAGCACTACATTATCGGCAGGCATAGTTAACAGGTAAATACCATCTAGCTCTGGATCAGAAATGAGATGAGGTGTACTTGCGTAGTAAGCAGATACTGAAGCTATTTCGTACCCTATATTTGGATAAACGCTAATTGCAATCTGTTCATTGTATTTTACGTCATCAAGGTAATTAACTTCTGCTTGACCATCGCGATAAATTTTTGCAAGTCCGTTTGACAATGCCGCAAAAGAAACCAAATAGTTTTCCTCAACAAAGGTAACAGTTACAGAAATGTCACTGTCAGGCATTAAGAATTGGTATTTATGTAGGTCGAATTCAGAATCATACAGGTAAGTGTACAAAATTACGCTTGAGTCGCTGTCTTTAGTTATTTGAACAGACAAGAACGTATATCCGACTGAAGCCGAATCCGAATCTAGGAGCACATAGGTATTGTATCCGAAAGTTCCATGCCCTGTTTCAATTACACCATCTACGTCCCACATTTCGTAGTTGCCTAAACCAACGGTACTCGTAGTAATTTCATATTCTTGCCTAGAAAAAGTGGCTTCAACTGAGACGTCGGCTGCGGGCATTGAGAAAATGTAATTTCCTGGGGTAACAACATAATAGAGTTCAGTTTGTATACTAGTTGCTTTATTTGTATAGTATACGTGGTCTATCTTAAAACCACTCAAAGGAGTTACAGTAAGCGTAATTCCAGCGTTATATTCCGAAACTAAATCGGCATCGTCTACTAAAATTGTTCCTCCCTCAGTAGGAGTCTTCGTGATAAAATAATTAATCATTTTAAAGGAAACATAGACGGTTGTATTGGCTGCAGGCATGGAGAATCTGTACCCACTGTTGTATGTGACATAATTGTTAGAAGTTCCGTCGTTATAATATATTACGTCCAGTTCATACCCAGTGTTTGGGAATACTGCAATGATCACTTCATCCATGTAATTAGCTTGATTGATTTCAAATGACCCATCTGTAGTTAAGAAAGATCCGTTCGAAGTGGCTGCATTAAAAATGGAATAATCAATTTTGGTAAATACGACAGTAACCACCACATCTGCAGCTGGCATGTCGAAGGAATATGAGCCAAGAACGGGAGAAACACCATAGTCATCTATTCCATCGTTGTAGCTCACGCTATTAACCTCATATCCTTTATCAGGGACAAAGAGATATACCGTTATTTCCTCTCCTACAGTTGTGGAAGAAGGGGTAACATCAAAAGTTCCATTGCTAGAAGTTCCTTTAGTAACATAATATGTTATTGGCGCGAAAGTAACTTTCAAGGTAACATCACTATTTGGCATAATGAACCCAAGTGACGGTAGGTAAACTGTGTCAGTCCCATCATTATATGAAATGGAACTTATGTAATACCCGTCCTCGGGTGTAGCGCTTATTTCTACTTCGGAACCTACGTTCACGGTTTCCGATAGGGCGCTATAAGAGCCATGTTCTGCATATCCATCAACGTCAAAGTAGCTAATTGATTTTGAGCCCAACACGGTAGTTAGTGTTATAGTTACTCCTCCAGTAGTAGGCATAGTAAAGTAGTAGGTAGATCCACTGAAAAGAGTGAGACCTTCTTCTTCTGGGCTTTCATTTATTACGCTGAGACCAATCATTTCATGTAAAGAATACCCAGGGTTTAAATAATAAGTTATATAAACCGTGGCACTAGGCGCAGCCCAATCAATTAAATTTGCACCAGAAGAATCACTTGTTACTTTTAGCGACCCGCCAGTAGGTGTGTTTACTATAATGTTTGCACTAGTTGAAATGAATGTTACATAAACAATAATGTTAAATGCTGGCATATCAAAACTATAGCCCGAAATATTTGGGATATATACAACTCCAACAGAATCGGCATAGTAGTAAACTTTATCAACTTGGTACCCAGAATCAGGAGTTGGGGTTATGTTGACAAGCCCCTCATAAGACATAGATGTGATTGGGGCGCTAACTGAGTCGGTAACAGTGTAACTCCCATTAATTGGTTCGCTAGCTGTTATGACATAGTCGAGGGCATAAAAGGATACAGAAATAGAAATGTTTGATGCAGGCATATCAAAAGAGTATACATCAAGTTCAGGCGTAATTTCATTTGGGGACCCATCATTGTATGATACTGAATCAATTTCATACCCTGGGGCAGGAATAGGGGTTACAGTAATTGTATCCCCATAGTATGCAGATGTTTTTGAAAGGGTATATGATCCGTTGGTTGTAGCATTCGCAGTTATGTCATATACGACCTTTTTGAAAGTAACATATATTTGCACAGGATAGTTAGGCATAGAGATGCTGTATTCTAAATCATAGGGAACATCTACATATCCAGTAGTATAGTATCTAACTGAGTCGATTTCATATCCAGCATTTGGAGTAGGAACCACATAAATAATTTCAGAATAATTTGCGACTTCTATTTCTTGATCATCTCCGTTAACTACCGTATACGAGCCGTTGGATGTTGCCTGTTTAGTTATACTGTAATCAACTTCGGTGAAAATAACATATACAGTAACATCACTAGCTGGCATTGTAAAACTACGGTAGTAGTATCCACTATAGAGGGTCATCGAATAGTTATGTCCCCCATACGAGTAATAAATATTTTCATTTAAGGCTTCATAGCCTGGGTCAGGAGATAAACTAACGTATACAGTAGCGCCAGATGCTGCAATGGAAGAAGAAGCATAAAATTCTCCGCCTCCAGTGTAGGTTGAATCTAAAACTACATTATAATGCCTAATCTTGAAAGTAACTTTGACTACAACATTTCCAGTAATGTCTTCTATCCAATAGCCATCGTTAATCAAGGCATTTTTTTCAATAGAATTAATTATGTATGTTACCGAGTCAACTTCATATCCAGAATCGGGGTGGGGGCGGACTTCTATGACGTCGGTAATTGTTGCAACTGACTTATCTGTCTCATAATATCCATGCAGGGCATTTCCACCTTCATCAAACAATGAGATTGTATAGACTATCGGGCTAAAGGTAACAGAAACAGTCGTAGCTCTTCCGGGCATAACGAATTCATACTTACCAGTTATAATGTTATAGTTAGCTGTCAAAAGTGCTCCTGATTGCTCTTGATAATTGACAGCGGAAATTTCATATCCCTCATCGGGCATAACGGATATTTCTACAGTGGATCTGAATAAGGCATTTTCGTTTACTTCAAAAGATCCGTTTAATGTAGGTGCTTTGGATATAGAGATCAGAGCAGGTAGAGCCTCAAAAGAAATAGTGATGTGATCAGTTATATACTGGGAATAAATAGTAAGTATTGAGCTAGAAGTATCCCAGCTGTAGCAAGAAGATTCGATTTGAACTCCTCCAACAAAAACTGAAGGAAGTGCACCATTTAAGGTGTACCCGGTGGATGCAGCCAATCCTATAACGTAGTCATAGCCCTCGGTGGCTACATTTCTTCCGGCATCACCGTATTCTACATATGTATGCGAAAAGGCAGTAAAAACATCGTATGAGTAGTAATAACCATCAAAGGTAGGATATCCTGTCAAAGAAAGGGAATGTTTGGCATATTCATTAGTTCCAAAAATCCTTACTACTTCATTGAGAACCTGAACAAGAGTGGTGCTTTCTATTGAGTCTTCATCATAATCAACGGGAACTGATAACAAAATAAACTCACCATCAACAAAGGATACAGGTAAACAAAAGCTATATGCAGGACTACTTGATTCCTCTCCAATAGGAGTAATCTCATCATTGTCCACCCAATAGCAGAATCTAATCTTATCATCTTCTTCCCAGACATTTGCGTAACCTACAAGAGCTCCAGTTATGCATCCTGGAAGTCCGGATACTTCGGCAGTAGTCCAAGAGTTTTGTATTCCTCCTTCAGAAGATCCATTAAATCTTCCTACTAAACCACCTGAACAGGTTCTTCCAAATACTGTTCCAGTATAGAAGCAGTTATAAATATTTCCTTCAAGTATTCCCACTATCCCACCTGCTATGGAGTTTGCAAATGACGAGGAGTCAATAATTCCGAGATTTAAAATTGTCCCAACAACCATCCCGAAAAAGCCTGAGGTATATTCGTAAATCTCAGATGGGGTATGTATATTAGAAATTGTATGTCCCATTCCATCAAATGTTCCGGAAAATATTAAGCTCTCGTTGTAATTATTTCCGATAGGTATCCATATAGCTCCGCTCATGTCGAGATTTTCTAAAAGGAAAACAGTTTTTTCGGAAAAGTTATCTTCAAGAGTGTTCACGATATAAGCAAGGCCTCCAAGTTCAGCAGGAGTGGAAATATAATATGAATCATTCCCGAGGTTGCTGTAATACCAGCCGAGATCAATTATATCTTCATCTGTCCATAAATCGGGGGTTTCTTTTGCATATACCAATGTATTTAATCTAATTATCCCAAAGGAATCTTCTACCCATAGCGGATTATTCCAAGGATAGTAACTAACTTCAGCCCCTTCATTCAAAGCAAAAAGAAGAGAAGCGGTAGTTACTGAGTCCATGTTTGGGTCTACCTCTTGGGAAAGCGTAAAGGAGTCAAGCTCATAGGCGAAGGCAGAAGAAGATAATATGCTACTCGGCAATATCGATGAATATCCAATTAATGGGTAAGTGTTCTCTTCATAATATAATGAACTGGCAACTGGAACGATAGATATATAATCGGATATATAATTGCCAAAAATAGAGCCAATATAACTTGCAACACCATACTCAATTGAGCCAGCAAAATAGCAATTAGAAAGGTGAGATTCATCATTGGAGTATGTTTCTCCGACTATTCCTCCAGCATACCCAAATGAACCAACCATAAGATCTGCAAATGAATAGCAATTAGAGATAGTAGAATAATAAGCTGTGCCGACTATTCCTCCTACAAATCCTCCCTCAAAAGGTACTTCAACTTCTATTCCCTCAACCCAACAATTTAGTATCGATGAGTAATCAATATAATTTGCAAGAGGAGCGGAATAAGAATCTCCATAAACATAACCTCCGTTTAAACCAAGATTCTTGATGCTTCCATAGTATACATAGCAAAAAAGACCGGTGTAATCTGCTTGTTCATACCAATGATTATTTTCTGAGATGTACAGATTATATATTGTATGGAAATTCCCATTAAGAGTTCCAGAAAAAGTTCCATACCAGCCAATAGAAGGCCATTCATGACTTCCAAGGTCTATATCTGAAAGTAGGTTAATTGTTTGATTTTCGAACTCGGTTATATTTAGTAAATCAACCAAGTAGGGAATTCCAGCAAATTCGGCAGCGGTGCTAATATTAAATACTTTTGCATTTGGATCATCGAAGTACCAGCCAGTATCAAAAGTTACTCCATCCCAGGCAATGGGGGAATCAAGCATTGATTTCCATACAGGGTAAAGAGTAATGACAAAACCTTCTGAGGGGGCTTTAATTAGTAGAGTATATGTGCCTTCTGTAGAACTTGGCGACAGAGCCCAGCCAGAAAAGACTGGAGTCTCACTTGGACCCACTAAATCATATCCTCTTTCAAGATTCACTATATCCCCGATAGCATAGTTATCTGAGTCTATTGGGGTTTCCCCAGATATGGCGGAAGAAATATTATATGATATGGAAATTGCTCTTGAGAATACTATAGTTGACGCAACACCGTAACTTCCATCAAAGTATTCAACAGCTTTAAGAATTGTTCCGTTTGAAACAACTAATGGTTCAGTATATAGGGTTCCGAGTGCAATTGTTGGTTCAGAGCCATCTAGCGTGTAGTAAATGTCACCGGTTGCATTTCTTTTTTCGATTGAAATGGTTTCTGAACTACCACTGATTAAGCCATTCGTCTCCTCGCCAAAGGAATTTTTGAAAGTTAAAGTAAAGAAATTCTCTAATGAGGGGGTTCTTTCGGGGGATTTGTATAGGAACCAGTTTGAGGCACCTTCATAACTCTCCGAAAAAGAATTTAATACTTCCAAAAGGTCGGTGAATATAATCTCATCTTTTCCGAGTAATTCTATAACCCAGTACCCACTCTCTGGAGGGTTTTCTGGAAAGATTGGGTCTTCAGTATGAATATCATAAAAGAACACATTGCTTACTCGATTGTAATCAAAATTAAATTCATTGTCTAAAAAAGCGGGCGAAAAGTATGAAGGAGATTCAGGATCCCCTACAAAATAGTAACAATTGGAAATTAGGGGGGTAATTTCATCATAGCTCCTGCTGTCGTCTAGATAAACTGCAATATGCGCAAAGTAATTATAGGCAGAGAGATTTTCATCAATTGGAGTAATATTTGAATAAGAATTGTAAATGGATGAATCATAGGAGAGATCATAAACTAACCCTCCGAAACAATTATCCCAGCCAGTGTCATTAAAGGTAATGGTGGCAATAACGTAAGAGTTTATTATTGAAGATTCATCCTGCAAAATACCAACTAAACCTCCTGCATAATGATCAGATTCTTTAGTTTCATAAAAATAAACATCCTCGACTGAGCAGTTGATAATCTTTGTTGAGTGGGTATTTGCTGCTATTGCTCCTCCAATCCCTTCAATTTCAAATATTCCGTATTTAATTCTCAAGTTAGATATTGTAGCCTGTGCGGTAAATCCAAATAATCCGGAGTAATTGTAATATGAGTCAGGAATTAATCCTATAATTGAATGTCCATTACCATCATAATTGGCACGGAAATACCCAACTTCTTCAACTCCGATGGGAGCCCAAAAATATGTTAACGATAAAATTGCTTCTTGAACAGATGGATCTAAGGAAAGAGGGTTAACTAAATCACTGGGCGAGTAAAAAGAAAAGTTGTAATAATCGAAATAGTAAGTTGTTTCTTCATATTCGTATACAACATATAGAACCCCATCTTCCAAAACGAAATTATTCATAACTATATCTGCGGTTTGCTTGAAATAGCAACCCTCAAAATTAAAGCCATCATTTGTCCAAATTGCTAAAGTTTCAAGATCGTTTAGGCTGGAAATAATAAAGGGATCCGCTTCACTTCCGGAACCCGAAAGAGTATCAACTGGACTGTAAGCCCACACAGCATATAGTACCAAGTTGCTGGATATTGGGGCAGAAACATACCCATCCGCATATGTCGGATCTGCATCTGTAGCCTCTGGGTCGGTATTCCATCCAACAAAATAGAAGATTTCGGAGGTAGGCCAAAGATTAGTTTCATCAAGTCCCAGTACATCAAATTCAGTTTCATTAGTGTGTATATACTGGGTGTATTCCTTATCAATTCCGCCCAGAGTACTCATGTACTTAACCTCATAGTCGTTTTCCCATATCGCGTACAGTGTAATGTTCTCGGTTAAAAAACATAGTTCTCCGGGTGCATAAGTTTCGTCAGCGATGGTATCACTTTGTACTAACGACCACCCGAGGAAAGAATAACCATCTCTTTGAAAGCCGGGGTCAGATATTGAGCTTTGGAAAGGAGAGTAAGTTATTGTGTCTCGATATGTCGAATCATAATTTGGGTCATAAGTAATGGTAAAGTATGAACCCGTATAATATATGAAAGTAAGGTCAGGTAGTTGTTCCCAGGATTTGCATCCGGGATACATAGTGGAAAACTCGTTAACTAGAGTAAGTAAAACAGTTGAATCTACACTATCTCCATTCACATCTATTAGAGAGCTGACTGTAAAGACTCCTTCAATATCTGAAAAGTTGGTGTTATTTTCCCATATATAACTCCCTTGAATGTACCCATATCCATATTCATTGTCACAGCAACCCGCAAGCCAGTAATTGAAACTCGAAAATGAAGTACCATTATTAATAGCCCCAACAATCCCTCCTTCATGTTGTGCAGAGTTGACAGTGTTGAAGTTTATATTGTTTGATAAGTTAAGAGAGTCAAAATCTGTAGCGTATCCAAGAATTCCCCCAGCTGCGCCGGTGGAAGCAGTTATCAATCCGTAATTAATATTGTTAATAATCTGGGCATAATTACCATCAGCTCTTCCTATGATTCCCCCTGCGTATAAACCAGAAGATGCAATATCCCCGTAATTAATACAGTTAATTATTATTGAAGGCTGATCGTTGGAATTGTTTATTATTCCCGAGATTCCTCCCGCAGAACCAGAATTAGTAACATCTCCGTAGTTTATGCAGGAATCGATAATACCTTCGACAAGTTTCCCTACTATACCTCCTGAGACAGTATTGAGGGTTACTATTGTTGCGCGGTTTGTGCAGTTAATGATGCTACCGTTTGCTTGAAGACTTCCGGCTATACCTCCAGCATACGAGGATACTTTTATATATCCCGAAACAGAAAGGTCATAAACCGTTCCTTCTAAATTTGAGAAAAGTCCAGAAAAGCTTGTCCCTGTGTTATTGATATATATTCCCTCAATCTCGAACCCATTGCCATTAAGTGTTCCTCTAAATACATCAAAGGGATTCCATGTATAAATAAGAGAAGAAAGGGAGGTAATCAAGGAAGGATTAGCAACTTCGTTCTCGAGGTCAGTACTGAGATACCAAAAACCTGAATTAGGTTCGAAAAAGTATGTATCCCCACTGTAATCGTATACCATTACGTTTCCTAGGGCGTTATTTGTCATGTTGTTTAGAACAATATCATTTGATAGCTCTACATGCGAATTGTACCCCAAAATCCCATAACTTTCTCCCGAGGAAATGGTTTCCTCGGCATCACATGCTAACCTGAATAACTCAAAATCTTCTTTTGTGGAGATTAAAAAAGGATCTCCTGCGGTTCCTGTCCCTGTGGCATTATTAAAAAAGTATTCTGAAAAGGGTTTGTTTATACCTCCAGAAACGGAGACAGTTACTTCTTCCGTTATGACATTCGAAAGGCTAAAGGGTACTTCATCTAAAGAATAATTACAGGTGCCTTCTTCTTTATTATACGGTGTAGGAAGAGACAGAAGGGAGGTGTTCTCATTGGCAACCTCGGTTGCGAAAATTTCTCCATTTGTTTCGAAATGAACAGGAATAGCAAGTTTTGTAGAGGAATTCGAAGGGGTTAGAAAAACTGGATAATCATCTACCCCTATTTCCTGACCAAAAATATCTAGTCCTGAGGAATAAAATGAGTTGTTGATAAGCATACAGATTTTCCCAGATGTAAAGTCATTGATAGATGACTCTGTCACCCCAGAAAAATTCTCAGGGGTAGCACAGTCTGAATAGTAATATGAATTAGTAGTGGAATATGAACCACTAATATAATAAAAGTTTGTTACAGAATAGGTCCCAGCATCTTGAATATCGAAGGTAAAGCAGTTAGTAATGTAACCACTTCTAGTTATTCCGCTGGCATAAGATCCATCAATATTTACCGATGCAGCATAACTATAGTTTATTCTACCGTTTTCGTTGCTTCCACCAACAAGTGCTCCTATAATACCTGTTCTGAGGCTTGCAACTGTACTGTTAGTAACAGAGCATTTTTCGATAAGGCCATAATTTTCTCCTGCAATTGCACCCATTCTTCCGCCGTTAATCCTTTGAGTTAAGTTTGCGTTATCAAAATTGAGGTTTTTTACGATACCATTTTCTCCTATGTAGCCAAAGAAGCCGTAGAGAGAAGAGGTTGTTTCATCAACCGTAAAATTGCGAATAGTATAACCGCATCCATCAAATATTCCTTCGAAATGGAGCCCCGTGCCTATTGGTGTATGATTAATTCCGTCAAGATCTAAGTCATTTTCTAAGTAAAAAACACAACCATTTAGATCAGCCCCGAATTGAACTAGATTACTTAAGTAGACGATGTCCTCATGACTTAAAATTGGGTAGTATCCTGGGTT
>JAQVQU010000007.1:13722-17540 GCA_028701415.1 Clostridia bacterium
GGCGCCAAACAGCAATATAATCAGCGAACAAGATAAAATAACGGCTAAATGTTTTTTCATAAAATACCCCTTTTAAAAATTTAGGAAATTAATCTCATTTTTTTATTTTATCATTTAAGTGCACGCGCGTACACAAGAAAGGTTAAATTTTTCTAATATTTTTCTAATAATATTTTTTAAGTGAAATTACACTATTTAAAAATAGATTTAGGCGGGGATATAATTAAACAATCATTTAAACTTTTACGAAAATAAAATTTTTTACCAACAAAAATGGTTTCTGTATTGTTAGTATTGTGAAGACCCTAACAAGGAGGATCAAAAAATGAAAACAAAAGCAATGAAAATAACAATGTTGGTTTTGGCGGTAGCGGTAATTGCTGCAGTAGCAGTTGCTTGCACGACAACACCCGGAAGTGAAGAGGCCTATGCCCAATCGTATGTAACATTGTCAATTAACCCCGAAGTGGAAATGGTAACTGACGCCGAAGGAGTAGTCGAGGCAGTATATCCTGTAAACGAGGATGCCGAAATACTGTTAGCTGATTCAGAACTCGAGGGAATGACACTCGACGAAGCTATCGATGAAATTCTCGATGTCGCCGAAGAGGCAGGTTATCTTGATGAGACAACGGAAGACATAGAGGTATCTGTAGATACCGAAGATGAGGCTATCGGCGCTCAAATCAGGGAAAGAGTAAAGACAAGAGTAAGAGAAAAGTTGCAGGCTAAGGGACTTAACTGCCCAGTCGAAGACAGAGACATGTCTGAATATGCAGCTCAAGCATCTGCACTTGGCAAAAGCAATGCTGAAGTCAGAATGATGGCAAGGATTATGGAAAATGATCCCACAGTGACCGAAGACGATCTTAAGGGAAAGACAATGAATCAACTGGCTACACAGTATGCTCAAATGGCTAAGAATAAGTCAGTAAATGCGGCTTTGAGACAACAGTTCCATACTGATAGAGATGCTCTTATTGCAGGGAACACAGTCAGGACACAATTGCTCGCTGATATAGAGGGTCTAGAAGAGCAACTTGAAAATCCTGAACTGACTGAAGGGCAGATTGGAGAAATCAATGCTCAAATAGCTGAAAAGAAGGGGCTACTTGCAACAGAAAATGCTGAATTAGTTCAACAGATGACTCAACTCAGGACGCAATATCACGATGATATAGAAGCAGCAAAAACACAGCAAAAAGCAGCTCTTCAAGAAAGAAAACAACAACATCAAGGACAGGGCGGTGGCAATCAAGGCTAATCAATAGTCCACATTAAATCACTCACAAAGTATGTCCCCAACATACGAACCCCCATGCCGGAGAAGGTGCCCAAAAGGCGCCTTCTCTTTTTTATTTTAATGATATAAAATTTCTTATCAATCAACTGGCAACGTGTAAAAGGCAAGCTAAAAATGTCTGTAAAAGGTTATGTATAAAAGAAAAAATGCATATATTTTGCTAAGTATTTTTATCGGTTGCCCATGATGCAACCGATGTTGCCAACATGTATTGACTCAAGATATTCATAATCATATAATCGAGGTATATAGATAAAATTTCGGAGGAATGTTATGAAACTGACCGGAGGAGAAATAGTAGTAAAACAATTGGTTATGGAAGGAGTCCCTTACATCCTAGGAATTCCTGGACACGGAGTACTAGGATTGTTTGATGCGATTCGAAAGGAAGAAAGAGAAGGAAATATTAAGTATATTCAGGTTAAACATGAGCAGGCTGCAACGGCTATAGCCGATGGGTATTATCGGGTTACAGGAAAACCTCTTGCAACTTTTGCATCTATTGGGCCTGGAACACTAAATACCGCAATTGGTCTTGGAACGGCTTATGTAGATTCGACAGCTTTTTTGCAACTTTGTGGAGACACCCATGTAAGAATGAAGGGGGTTGGAGTTTTGCAAGAAGTTGAAAGATATGCAGACAGTAATATTGTTAGAAGTTTGGAGCCCCTTAGCAAAAGAAGCTGGAGGGCTGAGGCAACCATACAACTACCAAAAATAGTGCATAGAGCTTTTAACCAAATGCTTAGTGGAAGACCAGGCCCTTGTGTAGTAACTCTTCCTATGGATGTTCAAGCTGAATACGCAAATGTATCTCTTATGCCTCCTGAGAAGAATAGACCGGTCTCCCTCCCTTCTGCTGACAATAATTCTATTTCTAAAGCAATAGAAATAATGAATGATGCAAGAAGACCAGTCATTGTAGTGGGTGGAGGTGCTCTAAAAGCTCGGGTATCTGATAAAATCTTGGCGCTTGCCGAAAAATGGGGAGCAGCGGTAGTAACCACTCTTGCTGCAAAAGGGGCTGTGGACGAAACCCATCCATTATATTGCTTCCATACTGGGTCAAAAGGAACCCCAGTAGGGCTAAGCGTATGCAGTTCAGCTGATGTAATACTTGCACTTGGGACTAGATTTGCAGATGAGACAACCTGTTCATATAGAAAGGGTGTTAGCTTCAATTTCCCAGACACAAAATTAATCCACGTAGATATTGATCCTTCTGAAATTGGGAAAAATTATGGAGCAGAGGTAGGAATTGTTGCGGACTTAACTGATGTTTTAGAAAAGCTCAATTCTGCCAATATTGTAAAAAAGAGCAGGGATTTGTATTTTAAAGAAATAGAATCACTGAAAGCTGATTGGAAAAAATACAAAAACAGAAAGAGGGAACTGAAATCAGAAAAAATGACAATTTCGGGGATGATAGGAATAATGAATAAAACCCTTCCCGATAATACAATAATATCGACTTCTTCAGGTAACACACAGGCCCAGTTGTTTCAAGAATACGAATACAAGAAACCATATTGCAACCTTACTACTGGAGGTTTTTCAACTATGGGGTGGGCTGTACCTGCGGCTATGGGAGCAAAACTTGCTCTTCCTAGTACTCCAGTAGTTGCAATGGTGGGAGATGGTGATTTTATGATGATAATGCAGGAATTGTCAACCATGGCCCAGTACGATATACCAGTAGTAATAGTCCTCGCAGATAACAGTGGATGGATGGCTATTAGAGATCTTCAAATGGATGTTCTTGGAAAGGATTGCGCCTTCGGAAATGATTTTGAGAGGGATAATAAGCCATATTCTCCCGACTTTTATGAAATTGGAAAAGCATTCGGGATTGACTCATACAAGGCAAACTCCGAGGATACTTTTGCAAAGGCTTTGAAGGAAGCGATTTCTAAGAATAAACCCGCAATGATTGTATCAGAGGTCAGTAGAGAATATCCCTTTACAGGCGGAAAAGCTTTTGGATGGTGGGATGTCCCGATTCCATCTTACATGACTGAAAAGAGGGAGACATACGAAAATAGTATTAAAGAAGAGATTTTATAGTTATATCTTACGTAAAGTTAAAAAAATCATAATGAAATTTATAAATACATAATAAATAATGAGAGGAAAAAATGAAAACCTTAAAATATTTTACCAACAACCAATTTAAAGATTCAGCTACTGATAAATTTTACAAGGTATATAACCCATCTACTGGGGAACAGATAGCAAATTGTCCTCGGCTGACACTCAACGAAGTGAGAGATGTTATAGATAATGCAAAAGCTGCTTATCCAGGGTGGTCAGACACTCCAGTAGTGAAGAGAGTTCAAGTACTATATAAACTTAAGGGACTCCTTGAAGCTAATTTAGAGGAGCTTTCCATTCTCGTCGCAACTGAGCATGGAAAAGTTTACAACGAAGCAAAAGGAGATGTTTTGAAAGCGATTGAGGGAACAGAAATTGCAATAAACATGCCAGTTCTGATGCAAGGAGATGCCCTAATGAATGC
>JAQVQU010000007.1:17640-20211 GCA_028701415.1 Clostridia bacterium
GGAATAGCAGAAGGAGCAAAACTCGCTTTAGATGGAAGAAATGTAAGCGTAGAAGGTTTTGAAAAAGGGTTTTATTTAGGCCCTACTGTTTTAGATTATGTGACACCCGAGATGAGTGTTGGTACTCAGGAAATATTCGGACCAGTGCTTTGTATAAAGAGGGTAAAAGATTTTGATGAGGGACTTAAGATTATGAACGACTCTCCATATGGAAATGGATCAGTCATATTTACGCAAAATGGATATTATGCAAGAGAGTTTGCCAAGAATACTCATGCGGGAATGGTCGGAGTGAATGTTGGAATACCTGTGCCGATAGGTGTTTTCCCCTTCTCGGGACATAAGGATAGCTTCTTTGGAGATTTACATTGTTTGGGTAAAGATGCATATCGTTTCTATACCGAGTCGAAATCAGTAACATCTCATTGGTTTGATGAACATGAAATGAAATCTACCAAAGTATCGACCTGGGATGGGACCATTTAATCAAGAAAAATATAGAAATTATTCTGAAATGAATAATTTGATTAATTATGAAAAATATTATATTTCTACTCGCATATGCTTCATCTTGAAAATTATTAGAGGAGAAGTCACATGGAAAAAATGAAATTTGTGCTAATAGGGTGTGGAAGGATTGCGACCCTTCATGTTGCTGGATATAAAGATCGTGAAGACGCCCTTCTTTATGGGGTTTATGACAAGAAGAAATCTGCAGCCGAAGATTTTGCCAAAGAATATGGTATTGAAAAAGTTTATGATACCTATGAGGAAGTTCTAAGTGATCCCGATGTCACAGGAGTGGAAATTTTGGTTCCTCATCATTTGCATTGCAAACTTACGGTACAGGCTTGCGAAGCAAAAAAGCATGTATCCGTTCAAAAGCCCATGGCAATGAATCTTGAGGAATGCGATAAAATGATCGCTGCGGCTAAAGAAAATGGTGTTAAACTGAAGGTTTTTGAAAATTTTGTTCATTATCCTCCCTATCTTAGGGCAAAGCAATTAATAGCTGAAGGGGAGATTGGCGAAATAAAGGGTGTTAGATATAAAATGAATAACGGTGGATTATGTTCAATTAACGTCCCAGCCGCTAAAATGAGAGCAAAAATCGGGGGTGCCGCGGACGTTGAGCTGCCTCCCACTGGGTGGAAGGTTGATCCATTATCCTGGACTTGGAGATTGAACGAAACATTATCAGGAGGGGGCCCAGTAGTTTTTGATGATGGGTACCATAAGTTTTCAATCTTTATTGATCTTATTGGGGATGTGGAAAAGGTATCTGCTTGGATTGATGAAACACCCGTGCTCCCTGGCGTTACCCAAGATTCTCCCGCTGTAGTTATGTGGAAGTATAAGGATAAGAAAGTATACGGGGTGTGGGATATCACCGCTTCAGAGGACCTTTATATCAAGGGCAAGTACTATACATGTGACGAGAGAATGGAGATAACTGGCTCAAGGGGTATCCTATGGCTAACTAGGTGTACAGCTGAGATGCTTCCGATTGCTCCTTTGATAATGTATAAGGATGGAAAGATAACCGAGTTTAAGGATGATCCTTGCGATTGGCAGGATGCATTTATTAATTCAACTCATGATTTTATAGATTGCATAAAATATAACAGAGATCCTATATTAACTGGAGAGAAAGGAAGAGAAGTCTTGAAATTTGCTCTTGCTGCAATAGATTCCTCGAAAAAGAATTCAGAGATTTTCTTAGACAGTTATGAGGATAAACCTGTTCCTAAGAAAAAGGGCGTTTTAAGCATTTTCTTCAAAAAGAAAAAATAATAGTTTTCCCAAAAGGTCCAACATCAAATGCAAAATTAAAGTGGGAAACTGGAGGTAATAATATGAAAATTGCAGTTATTAATGAAGTATCGGCTAGAGACAAAAATCCTATGATTATGGAAGCGTTGGAGAATAGGGGTTTTGAGCTTTTTAATCCGGGTATGAAATCAGGGGATGATAATCCATCAGAACTTACTTACATTCACACTAGTTTGATGGCTGCTATTCTATTGAATCTCGGAGCAGTGGATTTTGTAGTTGGAGGTTGCGGGACTGGGCAAGGTTTTCTCATAGCTTCAATGCAATACCCTTGTGTCTATACAGGATTAATTGTTGATCCTCTTGATGCTTGGCTTTATAGCCAAATAAACGGAGGGAACTGTATTTCTCTTCCTCTAAACAAGGGTTTTGGTTGGGCTGCTAATCTCAACTTGAAAATAATTTTTGATAAATTATTCCAAGATGAATTTGGTGCAGGGTATCCTGAGGCGAGAAAAGCCAGCCAAAAACAGAGCAGAGAAAGACTGCAGGCGATAAGTAACTATACTCATAGGAATATGGAGGAGATTCTCCAAGAAACAGATGCAGAGATTCTTAAGGCAATTTTTTCTTATCCAGAATTTAAAGAGTTAGTGCAAGGAGAAGTGAAAAACAAGAGACTTCAGAATTTCATTATAGGGAATTATATCTAAAATACAAAACTGCACGGGTGGGTTGATAAGGGGGAAAATAAAAACTCACCCGTGCAGAGGCGTATTTATCCGAGTGTATGATAAG
>JAQVQU010000007.1:20311-25633 GCA_028701415.1 Clostridia bacterium
AACAAGAGACTTCAGAATTTCATTATAGGGAATTATATCTAAAATACAAAACTGCACGGGTGGGTTGATAAGGGGGAAAATAAAAACTCACCCGTGCAGAGGCGTATTTATCCGAGTGTATGATAAGGGGGAAAGCAAAAAACTCGGATTTTGTGAGAAATTGACCTAAATTTTTGGAAAGGGAGTATAAAAATATGAGTCAATCTTTGAAGAGAGGTGTCGATGCACTTATGTATCTTGCATCCAGAAAATGTGCTGGGGTTACTGAGATTGCAGGCGCTCTTAATGTAAATAAGAGTACGGCTTTTAGAATTATGGAAACCTTTATGCCGGACAACATTGTAGAGAAAAATCCAGATACGGCTCAATATAAACTAGGTCCGGCCATTTTAAAGCTTGCTGATAGATATTACAGCAGTTTAAGCGCCGCAGGGGTATCTCGTCCTCACATGGAAAGGCTAAGTGAAATACTTGGAGAATCGGTTCATTTATGTGTGGTATCAAACAATAGAGCTGTGGTAATTGACCAAATAGCAGCGTCTGGTATATTGATGGCAAATGCAAAGATTGGATCTACCGAGCCCCTTCATGCTTCATCAGTGGGAAAATGTTTGGTTGCATTTGCTAGCGAGGTCAGAAAGGAGAGGATGTTTGAAGAACTTCAGTATGAAATATATACTCACAACACTGTAAAAAATAAAGAAGAAATGATTCAAGAAATAGAAAAAATAAGGAATCTAGGCTATGCCATTGATAACACAGAATTGTCCCCGGATGTTAGATGTGTCGCTGCCCCAATTTTCAATAATAAGTCTGAATGTAATTACTCAATAGGAGTATCAGGCCCGATAAGTCGAATGAACGAAGGAAAAATTGAAAGGGTTATCAGGGAAATATTAAGGACTACTAAAAAAATATCAGCTGAGCTAGGATACGAGGCCCAAGAATAAATAGCTAATTACAGAAACTAAGTTGGAAATTTTCTAGTTTGCGGATATGGCCAGAGGATTAGTAAAGCAAATGATTGCTAAAAACCAAGTAAAAGATTATCTAGCTTACAGATATAGGCAGAGGATAAGTAAAGTAAGCATTATTATTACTGAACAATTAAGTGTCCCTTTTAATTTATGAATTTGGGTTATAAAAAAATAGTTAATAACTTTGTAAGCACCGTGATTATTGCAAAAAGATATGATTTCACTAAGGGGGAAGTATTATGAAAAACCTTAAGGCAAAGATTTGCTACGGAATGGGGGATATTTATGGTGGAGGTGCTTTTTTAGTTTTTTCCCTCTTATATATGAATTTTTTAGTCTTAGTAGAGGGGATACCAGTTCTTGTCACTACCGCAATTATATTTGCTGGAAAGATATGGGATGCGATTACTGATCCGTTAATGGGTAGATTTTCCGATTCTACAAGGTCTAAATTTGGTAGAAGAAGAATTTATTTCCTATTTGGAATCATTCCAGTGGTCTTATCTTTTATTATGTTGTTTTACTCTTTTGGAATATCCGGGGTTACTGGAAGAATTATTTACCATGTATTTGCATATATGTTTTTCTGCACGGCATTTACCATAGTTATGGTTCCATATAATGCTATTCTTTCGGATATGACATCAGACTACAATGAAAGAACTGGATTTACGACAATTAGAATGATGATGTCCGGAGCTGCATCCCTAATTTGCGCAGTATTGCCTGGTATGATAATAAAGGGAGTGGGGGGAGATGTAAATGGACCCAATCAAGTCTATGGGTATTTAGTAATGGCTGTAGTCTTAGCCGTTTTATTCGGTTTAGGCTGGCTCTTTGCATTCCTTGGAACAAAGGAAAAGAAAGACCTTCCACCCCCAGAGAAGATAACTCTAAAACAATGGCTTTCAGTTTTTAAGAATAAACCATACAGAAATTTTTTGGGCATTTTCTTGAGTTTTCAAATAGCAATCGATTTGGTCTTGGCACTTTTTATTTTCTATGTCGATATAGTGGTTTTAAAATACTCAAGCTATGAGCTTTTGATGGGAGTATTACTTGTAACTCAAATATTGTTTATGTTGATGCATGGGGCAATAGCCAATAAAAAAGGTAAAGCTTTTCCGTTATACATTGGTATCCCCGTATGGATTCTAACATGCTTTATTTTTATCTTCTTAGATACAACAACATCGATAGTTTGGCTTATAGCAAGTGCACTTTTGATTGCTCTTGGAGCTTCGGCCGGAAATTTATCAACTTGGTCTATGCTGACCGACATCTTTGATCTTGACGAGATTCAAACGGGACAGAGAAGAGAAGGGGTTTACAGTGGTATTACCACCTTTTTAAGAAAGGCAGCTAGCGGATTTTCTATCTTTATTCTAGGCTTTGGATTATCAGCTATGGGTTTCGATCAAAACGAATACAATCTTTTGAAAACTACCTCTGATACCTTTGACCCTGCAACTTATGCTCAATCAAGTATTGTATCCGGGATTAAATGGCTGTTTATAATTGTCCCAGCTGTTCTCTTAACAATAACCCTTGTGTTTGCTCTCTTTAATAGAATTAATAAGAAAAGATATGATTCCGTTATGAAGGGAATTGATAGCTTTAAACTTTCAGGCACGTTAGAGGCATTAAGCGAGGATGAAAGGAAGGATATAGAAATCGCAACCGGGAAAAAGGAAACGGAGCTTTGGGCTAACGGTACCTCTGAGATAAAAGTTGAAAACCTTTAGTGCTTTAAATATTTATTGACTTGAATAGATCTGCAAATACACTTTCTTTTCTGTAAAACACAGGGGGGCATCCAAGCGGTGAGTCAACCGTGTATGGCCCTTGTGAATATTGCTTTTTTGAAAAGAAATGGATCCAAGTCCCCTCTGGCAAAGTAACTTCCTTTTTTAATTGTCCCTTTTGTATTACAGGGGATACGAATATATCATCTCCAAAGAAATATGAATACTCATCCTTGTGGGAACTGAAGTCATTATTTAAGAAGAAATCAGGTTTAATTGTAGGGATCCCTCTATTTGCTTCTTTCATAACATGCTTTATGTATGGCGCGAGTTTACCATGTATGCTTGTAAGAGAAACAGTATGGGGAAGAACCAATTTGTCATCATATTGACAATTGACATCTGGGCGAATGGTTTCGTGGCTACGCATCAAAGGAGAGAAAGTGTTCATTTCCATCCAACGAATAAATAGCTCGGCATCTCTTTTTAGAGGGCCAAAACTGATAAATCCTCCAACGTCAGAATGTATCGCAGTGACCCCGGAAAATCCTAAATTGAAAGATGCGGGCATAACACAGGGCATGCCATAATCGATTGAGAAGTCGGTATGCTGATCTCCGTTCCACATAATAGGAGAATAAGATTGCGCGCCATCATATCCTGAGCGAGTAAAAAAGAAAACTGAATCGGAAAGCCCAGCTTCTTCGATGGCTTCTCTATTAATCTTTGCCCAGATGACAGGCCATTCATTGTGCAATAGTTTTGGGTCTCCCGAGAAAAGTACTGAATCAAGGGGGAGATATTCTCCAAAGTCAGCCATATATCCTTCAATTCCGAGGTCAAGCATATTGTTTTTGATTATCGTATTCTTAAGATAAGACACCATTCCGGGATTTGTTAAGTCCATCATCCCAGCGTCAAAGGTGGTTGACTTAATAAGGTATATTGATCCATCTTTTCTTTTTACTAAATAGTCCTTATTTTTGCATTCATTATACATAGGGCCATCCACAATCAAATAAGGGTTAATATATGCGAGAAAATGAATCCCTTTTTCTTTTAGAGAGGAGATGGTGTTTTTTAGGTCTGGGTATCTTTCTTTATCTACTTCCCAATTCCAATAAACTTGTTTTCCCGCGGCAGTTACGTATTGTCCCGACCATTCCTGGCACCATACACCACAAATTTTTGCTCCCGCGTCTAACATCTTTAGGGCTTTTTCTGTAACAATTTCTCTCCCTCCCTGGACACCCAAAATCATTCCTTCATAGCACCAAGCTGGGAGATATTGTCTGTTAGGAATGTCTTTTGCTAGAGCAACTGCTATATTTTCAAATGTTTCTTCTTTCAAAAAGGTAGCTTCTTTAGGGCAATTCTGGAAGGAAAAGACTGATTTGTATGAGTTATAGAAGTCACAAACTCCATATGAAGATACGTTAAATCTAATAGCATAAATTTTACTCGAAACAAATGTGCACATAGGCGAATAGGAAGATATCTCTGAATGCTTCTTGGGTTTATATAATTTCTTAAAAAGAATTTTCTGTGCAATAGGCTTTACTTTAATGTGCTCGGAGACTAAGTTAACTACTCTTTCACCTTTTAGATTTAATTGACGATACTGTTCTCCTCCTCCGAATATGCCTTCATCCGGATATGCTGGAAATATAAAGGAGAAACCACAGTCACTTTTTGATTCAAAAAACAGCTTTAGATAATTTTCTTTTTCTTCAAATGTGATAGTCAAAGATATACTTCCTTCTTTGAAAACAATTACAGTTTGTTTATCTGTCTCACTAATTACATTCGATTCTGTTAGAGCAATCTTTTCAATTATTTCTCCCTTTTCTTCAAATTTTCCAAGAAATCGCTTAACTTTGCTCTGCCAAATATCCGCCGTGACAAAGGGCTTGTCACTAGTGTGTGAAAAAACAAGAAAGTCTTTGTAATAAAGAGATATTCCTTGATCTTTTACTAATTTCATTTTCACTTCTCCTCTAAATCTCAAGCATTAAACCTATTTGCGTTTTGATACTTTTACTAATCTCATTTTCACTTCCCCTCTAAATCATCAGCAGGAGGATCATATTTGTCGTTATTTGATTCGTTATTATCTTCGGTAGATAAAACAGATGAGTTAATAAGCACAGCTGTTTGGATTCTTTTATGGTTGATTTTACCTCTAAGAAGTATACCAATTGAACCTGTAAGTATTACAATGATACCCGAAATTTTCATCCATGAAAAGGTCTCTCCAAAAGCGAATAATCCGATAATTGAACTCACTATTGGAATAAAGAGTAAAAAAAGTTTAACTTTCCAAACCTCATAAACTCTCAGATTTCGGTAATAGAAGACATAAATTAACCCTTGAGCTAGGCCTCCTAAGAGAATTAATAGGTAGAACCAGTAAGGGGCATTGATATTAGGAATGGTATTAATATCCCCGCTAATTAGTGCAGTAAAAAGGAAGAGAAGCATTACTACAAAATTGTTGTAGTATCCAATTATATCCTGGTTAATTTTAAATTTCTTTTGAGTAAATTTAATTACGAAGGCATTGGTTGTTACTGCCATTGCACTGAGAATGAAGAAGAGGT
>JAQVQU010000007.1:25733-27123 GCA_028701415.1 Clostridia bacterium
AGAAGCATTACTACAAAATTGTTGTAGTATCCAATTATATCCTGGTTAATTTTAAATTTCTTTTGAGTAAATTTAATTACGAAGGCATTGGTTGTTACTGCCATTGCACTGAGAATGAAGAAGAGGTCATACCAATTAAAAGTCATAGATGAAAAGTCGATATCTAACACGAGGATTACTCCAATTATCATAATAATGGTGCTAATCCAGTCAGATAAAAAGAGCTTTTCTTTTATTATTATTACACTAACAAAGTTAGCCATAAGTACATCTAGTTTTAAAAGCACTGTACCAGTACTGACTGTTCCATGGCTGAATCCAAGGTTAGCAAATAAATCTAATAGATACCCAAGTAGCCCGATTAGAAGTAATATAAAACCTGCTTTCCCTAACTTGAAAATATGCCTGAACTCTTTTTTAATAAATATGTATATAGTTAAAAAGACGAAGGCGGACCCTCTTAAAAAAAGGCCAGTTAGAAAGACTGAACCAGTATAGTCAACCGTCCATTTTGAAATAATGTAGTAAGTTGCCCAAGAGACAATCATCCCTACGATAAATAGAAAATTTATTATATTTGCTTTAGATTTGTCCCTCATCTTCCCTTATATCAACGAAAAATAATTAGATTGAAGTAGATTTGTCTCTTATCTTCCCCTATATCAACGAAAATTAATTAGATTAAAGTAGATTTGTCTTTCATTTTTCCCTATATCAACGAACACTAGCTAGATTAAAGTAGATTCGTCTTTCATCTTCCCATATATTAGCGAAAATTAATTATATTAAGTTTTTGATATTTTAAGAACATATATTTACTCCTCAATAATTGGATTTACATAAAGGTTCTTTCCGATTATCCCAACTTTTGCTCCCTGTGCAACGGCCTTCAAGTTTTCAGGATGAACAATTAACCATTTGTTAATTGCTCTGTAGTTTCCCTCAATGCCTTCGGGTCTTGGGAGATTTGTTCCTTTGGGGAGAATTATTGCAGCTTTGAAAGGCCCTGAAACGCGAATAGGGGCAAGGTGAAGGGTCAAAGGGTATAATTCAATTATCTCTCCTTTTTTCAAAAAAAGAGAGAGCGCATTTTTACTATCATATTCATCATTTTTTATATCCCCAAAATTGCCTAGAAACAGAATCATGTCAGTACAAGCAATTATGACCTCACTTGATTTATGCCACTCCATTCCATTCATGGAAATGCCAGATCCAAAGCACCATCCGGCTTGGATATTGGAATAGTCGAATATATCTTTTTGTATTTTAGTTATTAAAGGGATGTTTTCCAGATTTGGATCAGAAGGAATATATTTATTTTCCTCCGAATTGGGCACATAAATTTCTGAGTAAGCAATAACATCTGAAGAATCTCCTCCGAGCCTTC
>JAQVQU010000007.1:27223-30359 GCA_028701415.1 Clostridia bacterium
GAAAAGTCTATAACTACCATTAATTGAATCAAGACGGGCTACGCTTATTTCACCTGTTTTTAAAACAAACCCTGCAGTCATACCTTTGCCTGCTGCATGATAGGAATCTAAAGTGCAGACCGATTTATCATCTCGCAAAGAGCATGGAGCGACTCCACAGTGCCAGAGAAGGGCGGAATTCTCCTCAAGATTAACTTGACTGATGTCAGCCATAAAAGGTTTATTTGCTCCCGCTGCTTGATGGCAAATCATAGTTATAGTGCAGTCGATATCACCTTCGCAAGCAACAATATAGTTATCATCCTGAACTAGGGACATTGATGCACAGGGTGCGATTCCAAAATTTGCAGCAAATTCCGGCCAACATCTTATAGCTAGAGCTTGAAGATTGCGCTTTTCCATGAAAACCTTGAAAGCTGAGGCGAGAGAAGCGACTTTAACCTTTTTTTCTTGGGGCACCTCAGTAGAAACAAAAGTGCTATTTAATTTATCGAGATAACGCTCAGTTTCAGTTGAAATTTCATTGTATAAATCGGAAAGTTCATAGTGATCAACAATTACTCCAAACTTACCGTAAAGAGCCAGTTCATTAACTCCGACATTGAAAAAACCATGTGCGCGATAACCTACGATACCTATTCTGCTCCCTCGAAGTGCAACTATCATTCGTATTGCGTCTACCCAAGTTTCATCAATTTTAGACCCGATATGATATACAAAATCATTAATGCCACTTTTAATTAAGTTTGATGCATTTAGATTTACTCCGCAAGCAGAGTTGAGTCGAATTTTTCCTCCATTATATGGAAGCTCTGGAAGCGCCCAAAGAAGAATTGGTTTGTCGCAAGTCTTTTTTATTTCCAGCAAAAGATGTCCTAGATGAAATGTCCCACTTATAATAACTAGCCCATCAACTGAATTTTCCGCAAATACTCTCCCAGCATCTATTGATTCGGGTGTTTCCATTACAGTTTCTCTTATTGAGATAATTTCAACGTTCTCAAGCTTTTCCAAATCTAAAAGCACTTTGTCATACATATCTTTTGCAGCCTGAAAGTCAAAAGTGTTTCTTGTTAGACAAACAACTCCAAGTTTAATTCTATGCTTCATTTTATACCTCATAAAAACAATATGAATTATTAAAGATAAATAGAATCTTCAATTTTCTTAACTTCTTTTTCGGCATTAGTTAAAAAGGATTTTCTCCAGTCCTCAAGGTCTTGAAGAAAGGAGGTTTCCAAAAAAGCCTTTACCATCTGGGTTCCCATATTCTCAGCCACTATCCATCCGCCCATACAAAGTACATTTGCATTGTTAATTGCGCGACACATCTTTGCAGAGTATACACTTTCACATGCTACAGCGGTTATGCCTTTGTATTTGTTCGCTACCACGCTCATGCCAGCACCAGTTCCACAGATAAGTATACCTTTCTCGTATTCGCCGGACACAATCATTGGTGAGATGGTTGAAGCAACTTTAAAATATGGTACACCATTCTCCATGTTTTGAGTACCTAAGTCCTCAAAATCAACTTTAATTTCTTTAAGATAATTCTTAATGGCTTCCTTCAATAAAAACCCAGATTTATCTGATCCGATAGCAATGGCCATATGATTTCCTCCATATAATAATCAAAAAATAGAATTAGTTAAAACTTTTAATTAATTAAATTGTAAAATTTTTTATAACCTTTGTCAATATGATTATATGGCTAAAAAATAATAGGGAAGAGGGAAAGTTTCTACAAAAAAATTGCCATATAGATTGGAAGGTATACGATCTTTCCTTGAGATTCAACATTATTTTCGCTGAGCACTATGGCTCGGTTAATATAAGGTTTTCCTTTAGATTCAAGGGCAAGTTTCTCCAAATAAAGAGCACTATCCAATGATGAGTGAGATTTATAATCTTTACCGGATTTTACTTCTATTATTGTTATTGCATTATTTTCGTTTATTAAGAAATCTAACTCTTGACGGCTTTTCTTATCGTAATAATATAGAGGCTTGCCGTTAGAAGATAAGATTGAGGAAACAACATTTTCGGTTATCGCTCCTTTATTAATGTATATATCCCCTTGTAGAAGAGAATTTTGAATTCCGTTCATTGCCATTCGGCAGAGTAGTCCAGTATCAGCCATATATAGTTTAAACATGTTCCTTTTTTCGAAAAATGAGAAAGGTAATTCCATTGATGAAACATTGATGCAGTAATTAGCTATACCTGCATCAATTAGCCAAGAAGTTGCTTCGTCGTATCTTGAAAAGTACGCGTTTTTATCAGCTAGATTAAAGAAAAATCTCTTTTTTTCTTTACTTAGTTGTTCGGGAATAGAATCGAAAATGCTTTTTACTTTTGTTTTGTTTTGACCAGCATATTTTGAAATGTCATCTCCATAATTACTAAGAATGATTTGTTGCGCCCTAAGTGTTTGGGATAAATCACTATTCGATAAGAATGTTTCTACTACTCGTGGCATTCCCCCAACAATCATGTATCTTTTAAAGTGTTCCATGATTTGATTATGGATAAATGAAGGAGCTGGTTTAAGACTCATAAATGATTGAGAAAGGACTTCTACTATTTCGTTTGAGACACCATTAGCCCATAAAAACTCTTCGAAATCTAGGGGAAACATTTGAATCTGTTCTTCAAAACCTACTGGGAAAGAAGATACATCGGAATAATTGATTCCTAGCAAAGAACCCGATTCAATATAGTCATATTGCCCATCTTCAACTAAAAACTTTATAGAGGTTCTTGCTGCTGGGCAACTTTGAATCTCATCAAAGAAAATTAAAGTTTCATTTTTAATAAAAGGTCCTAAGCCCATTGAAGAGAGGTTTAAAATTATGGTGCGAGCATCGAGATCTCCATTGAAGGCTTTAATGAATTTAGGATTTCTTTCAAAGTTAATCTCAATGAAACTCTTGTAAAATTTTTTCCCAAAATCGCGGATCGAGGTTGTCTTCCCTACTTGCCGAGCACCTTTAACAAGTAAAGCAACTTTATTAGGGGAGCTTTTCCAGCTTATAAGAGAATCTAATATTTTTCTTTTTAACATAAAATACTCCAGTGATGTTGCTCTATATTAATCAATAATTTTTAGCGTAAGTAAAAATAGTTTACGATA
>JAQVQU010000065.1 GCA_028701415.1 Clostridia bacterium
GCGATCAAAGACATAGGCGATTGAGCCTCAGAATCTTCCGCAGTAATAAGAAAATCTCTATAAACTTCCATATCATAATTAAAAGACTCGTAGCCATATGCTCGGGTATAGATTATGGAAATTAACTCATAATATAATTCTCCAAGTCCCATGTCTATCGACCCTTCCCATTCAGGATTATAAAGACAATCATCTATAAGATTTCCTGCCTCGGCTGCAGTTATATAGGCTTCCATGCGATAACCTATTTCAATCTGGGTGCTTACAAGAGTCAGCTCTTCTTCATTTCCTGTAAAAAGCAATAAAAGAAGTAGCCCCATATCATTCTCTCCGATTTGCCATTGTCTATATAGCTCTGTCTTGTCGATTGAGGCGATTTCTCCTTGGTTTTCAATAAGCATCGTTGTTACCACAAATTGGGCTCCTCCGAGATCTGTATCTTTTGTGTCTTCATAAAGGCGAACCCCCTCGTTGAAGAAACTTTGTCTGCTCCCGGGTAAAAGTGCGCCGGCAAAATCATTAACATAAAAATCCGCGCTTGGACGCGGATAATCATAGTTATCCTCATTTTTGCATGAAGACAAAGAAGCTATAGTGAAAACGATCACCAAAAATAATACTATAGTGAGGGTTTTACGCATGTCAGTCGACATTAATCATAGGTATTTCTTCGGAACCATCTGCTGTTTTCCAATACTCAAGTTCTCTTTCGAAACCAAACATGCCAATAAACAAAACTCTCGGGAACTTTTTAGCTGTAGTATTGTATGAAAGCACAGCTTCATTAAAATCTCTTCTTGCTACAAAGAGTGCGTTCTCCATTCCTGATACCTCATACATGTAAGTGTTATATGCACTAGTTGCAGTGATTTGTGGATTTGATTCTACCGTAACAATAAGAGCATCCAAGGCAGCTGCTTCAAGGGCATCTGCTTCAATTAAATCTTCGTTCGTTACAGCAGCAGCATATGCCGCCCTAGCGGCAGTAATCTGTGCATAGATAGTTTCAGCGTGTTCTTGAAGTCCTTCAACAGCACTAATCAATTGTCCCATTTTGTCATGTCTTTCTTGCAATCTGTTCTTGATTTCTGCTTCAGAGGCATCTATATCTTCACGAAGGGTAATAGTGCCATTATAAGCTACTCCTGCGCTTATTCCAAAGAATAAACCAAGAATTACAATAACTGCAATTATGCTAATAAGTGTTATCAATAAAGCTTTGTTTTTCATGTGTTTCCCCCTAATCTTTTAATGAAATAAATCTATCATTATGCTATTCATTAGTCAATAGATATTTTAACATTGCTTTTGAGTTTTTTTGTTGTATTTTTGAGATTAATTCAACTCATATAACAAGGATATAATTTTCGCAAAAAAATACATATAAGAATACGTTTTATTAAAGGTGATTTTTATCTGTTCTAAAAAGTTACTTGTTCTTTGGAATGAATTTTAAAGAAGCACTGTTTATGCAATATCTAAGTCCCCCTTTTTCTTTTGGGCCATCCGAAAAAACATGTCCTAAATGAGCGTCTCCATTTGAGCTTCGAACTTCAATCCTATTCATTCCGTGGCTTTTATCTGTTACTCTTTTAATTAGATTATTGTCGATTGGCTTAGAAAAAGCAGGCCAGCCACACCCCGAATCAAATTTATCTTCAGATGAAAACAATGGTTCGCCTGTAGTTATATCAACATAAATCCCTTCTTCAAAGTTATCAAAATATTCATTTCTGTAAGGGGGCTCGGTTGCATTATTTTTTGTAACATCGTACTGTAATGGAGTCAATATCTTCTTTAGTTCTTCTTTACTCTTTTGCGGATATTCATTTTTTGTAGCTCTTGCAATATCAAAGGTTGAATTTCCTATATGGCAATACCCTCCAGGATTTTTCTCAAGATACTTTTGGTGATAATCTTCTGCCTTATAGTAATTTTTGAGGTTTAAAACTTCTACTGCAATCGGGTCTTTATATATTTTTGACAATTCTTTTATAGCATCTTGAATAATTTCTTTATCAGATTCGTCAGTAAAATATATTCCACTTCTATACTGAGAGCCGATATCGTTACCCTGCCTGTTTACCGCAGTCGGATCAATTGATGCAAAAAAAAGATTTAATAACTTAGTTAAAGAGATTTCCTCATTATTATATGTAACCTTAACAGTTTCCGCATGCCCTGTTCTTTTGCGGCAAACATCCTCGTAAGTTGGGTTTACGGTATTACCGTTTGCATAACCTACTTCTGTAAAAACAACTCCTTTTATGAGCGAAAGATATTTTTCAGTCCCCCAAAAACATCCTCCAGCTAGATATATAGTTTTGTCCATATCTTTCTCCTTCTTTTCCACAATTTATCCTATAAAATACTAAAAAATTTTTAGTTTTTGATTTGAATATTTTTTATTCTTCGGATATCTCAAATCTAAAATACGCATTGTCTCCATACCAAAGAGGAAAGTTTGTTCCCCAAATATTGTTATGAAGGATAAAGGATAACCCATCCTTTTCTATACTTTCGTAAATGTTATCAAATCTCATAATCTTCCCTTTCCCTAGAGATACGAGGGGAGAATGAATATTACTTATCTTGAAGGTCCCATCCTCGCTAGAGAACTTTATATCCATTACTGCCGAACAACTTCTATTCCCATTATATACCACATCATAAGGGTTAATATATGAGCCAAGTTTATGAAAGAATACGTTTTCTTTTTTCGTTACTGGGTGTAACCTTAAGATTGTTTCCTCTTGTATTCTATTCTCTTCCTTACCAACCCATATCATTTCTATGAGAAATACATCGTCTTTTACAGAAAATCTAACTTGAATCTCTCTTGGGGCTCCAAGGGATGTGCTTAGATCCTCTTCAATTGATAATGAAATAGTAACTGAATCAGCATAATTTCTCAGCGATTTAATCACGTATCTAAATCTTCCACTAGGGAATTTGTCTTTAGTTAGACTAAACGCTGGTCTTCCGAAATCTCCGTATGCCCAGTTAACCCCTCTTACCTCAGGCCTATTGTATGTTTCGAAAAATTCGTTTACATCATCTATATCGTGGGATATATAGTTAATTAAAGATCCTTTTTCTGGAGACGCAAATATCTTCTTCCCTTCTTTAGATAGTGTTATTCCCCCATTATCATTAAGAGATAATATGTATTTTCCTAGAACAAAAGGGCCCGATTCAATACTGTTGGATGTTTCTAAAGGAGCTTGAGAAAATAACTCTCTCGGGATAAGGGAGGATATAACATTTAGGGCTTCTTCCTTGTGTTTTTTATTAAGATAACTAACTGCTTGGAAAATGTATTCTCTTTGTTCCTTCCAAGTAGCCTCTATTCTAGAATATGATAAAGGCTTATCCTTTTCTTTTATATCCGAAATAATTCTTGCAGCTATTCCGTCTTCAGCTTTTAAGGCCTCTTCGCTGTTTATCACAATATCCTTTTTCTTTGCTCTTTTAAAATCTTCTTTTAAATAATTTGTATAATCGGAAAGCATAGTTTTGATGTCCCCACCGTTTGTGTGTTCGGCCAAGCAAAGAATTGAATCAGAAAGTCCTTCATACTCCTTAGAATCCCTAAGTAGAGAACCCTCTCTAACCCATTTTCTCTTCAAAGACATCAATTCTCTTAGAGCAGCCCCCTTGAACGGATCAGAAACACTTCCATGTATCCAACTGTCCCCAATTTCAGAAGTAACTACCGGAAGGGTATCCCTGATCTCCCAAAGATCGTTTGCTATCCCGTCTAACCCCGAAGCAACTACTTCAGCATTCGGATACAATTCTTTGTAATGATTATAGTTGTGAATAGCTTGTTCAAGATTAACGGGTCCACAGTTATCCGAAGTATGGCAAAAGGCCACCATAGAATCTAACCCCTCGCAAGTAAAGTTACCCCCGTAACTTTTATTGTATACCACTACTATTTCGCTCCCTTTGAATTTCCACAAAAATACATCAGGGATATCCGGAACAGCAGAAGATTCATTGACACCTATGTGGAGCATCTTTATGCCATATTCTCTTAATATCGGAACCATAGCGATGGTATGGCCAGGAACATCTGTCATTTTTGCCGAAACAGTATTTCTGCCGAACTTTTTGTCCAGCTTCTTAATTATTTGAAGACCATATCTAAAACTATCCTCGTCCATTAACTCAGTATGTGTCGTAAAAGGAAGAGCATGAGCCACTATATCTCCCCTTTGCATAGCAGAAGATAAAGCCTTGACTTGGGAAGGATTCCCCGTTTTTAAGGCTGTATCAAGAATCCAAGAGCCAGTTGTCCAAACAAATTTTTTAACATCAGTATTTAACTTTATAGCGATTCGTATTGCTTCGGGGATGAATAAATCAATATATTGCTTTAAAATATTTCTTGCGAGGTCGGTGTAACCCAAATCCAAGTGTGTTTTTGTGACTAAATATACTTTTTTAATTTCCATTATCCACCTCTTTTTTTGAGTTTATGAAAGATTACATTACCTATTTTAAAAATTACATTTATCTCAATTTTTAAAGATATGATTCTAAAAAACATCTATAATCCGTTGTTATATTATGTCCGAACAAACAGTGCATTTCACATCACCCCTCCTGGTCAAGAAGAGAGGCTTCTACACTTTCTGCACCCTTTTCAATCTTTAATGACTTCGCTTCCAGTTCCGCAATAACATTGGAATATTTTTTCTTGGTAAGAGGATAAAAACAAAGAATTATAATCATAATCAATCCGCTGGCTGCCGATATTAGGCTTGTAGCATTAAACCAAGAAGCAGCTGTTAGTTGCTGAGCTTCAGTTAAGATAATAACGTTCTCGTAATTTTTGGGTTCAAAGCCAATGCTTCTCTGCCAAAACCAGGTAACTAACATAAGCACTTGTGCAATTAGGCCGGGTAAAGAAAACAATAAACTTTGCATATGCCCTTCTAATCTTTTTCCAGTCTCGTGCTGTTGATAATCAGCTATTTCACCTAACATTATAGGAATCAAAAGATAAGTGGGATTTATAGAGGATAGGAAAAACAATATTGTTATAAGAACTGCGGAGGTAGTACCAACGGCAACATTTTGATATCCATACAAACCTAAAAAACCGAATGATAAAACACTTGTTATCGTAAATAGAATTATTATAGCGTTTTTGTTTAATTTTCTAGTAACCACGGGCAATAAAAACATAGCCACCGTGGAAGCAAAACCGATCATTGTCATTATAAGACCTGAGATTTGCATCGCCTGGGTTGATGTTTCGGCAAATCTAAATTGAATAATCAAATAAGTAAACTGACGACAAAACTCTCTTAAAGAACCAAAAGAAAGGGCCAGAAAAAGAATTATTAATGGTTTATTTTTGAGGAGCATTTTTGCAGCAATACTGAATTTAATTTTTTCTTCCTTGTCTTTATCTTTTAGCTCGTAGACCCTTTCTCTTACTTTCAAGAGAAAAAGAACCAATAATGTCCCCACACAAACCGCGATAATACCTATTACTCGTATACCCATATACTCCATTCCAATGGAAGCATAATGTGCCCTTATTGGCCCAGCAATTATTTGGAGAACACTTGGAGCAAACCCAAAAATAAGCCCTATTGGTGTCATCATGTCCGCCCTCTCTTGGGACACCGGTGTTATTACAGAAGGCATTGTCTGATACATGTTATTTGCAAAATTCATCAATACAAAAAAAGGAACACAGGAGCAATAAGCATAAATAATACGCATATTTTCCTCCCCTATCTGCGGAATCCAAGTAACTAAAACTGCAAATAAAGATAAAAAAGGAAGGGAAAAAAGAACAAAGGGTTTATATCTACCAAACCTTGTGTTAGTCTTTTCCATCAAATTGCCAATAAACGGTTGGATAATTAAATTTATAAGTATGCCCGCAATCATTATCAGGTAAGCGTGAATTACATCAATATGGTAAAAATAAGGAATAAAAGATATAGTCGCAACATAGTATACTGAACTAGATATGAAACTTATACCTAAGGCATAAAGCCCAAATGTTCCCATTTCCTTAATGGTCAAACACCTTCCTTCCGGAGGAGTTTTCCACATCGATTTGAGCTTATTAACCATACCTTTAACATCTATTTTCATGTTCCCTCTAAAAGTAAAAAGATTATTTTTAAAGACGTGATTTCTATCCTTTCATATATACTATCAATAGAAGGTTGTAATAGCAATATTATTTGTTAGAACTCCTTTCAATAAAATGTTATTTGTATTAAAAAATACATTTTGAGCTCTGGTCTTTTATGAATCATTTATTGCAACAAGAAGCAGAAAAAAAGAATCCGATCTAGATTTTTTAACAAAATTTTAATTCCTCTTCTTTACATTGCAACAAAAAGCAGAAAAGAATCCGACCTGGATTTTTTAACATAAATTTTAATTCTTCTTCTTGACTTTTGTATCTACTTTATTTTAAGCAGGTCAAATGGTATACTTTCTCTAATTTAAGGAGATTCATGCCATATAATATTTATTTAAAGAAAAATGAAGAAAAAAGAATTGTTGCTGGTCACCCATGGGTTTATGCAAACGAGGTCTCAAAAATCGAAGGAAAAGATAAAAACGGATCTCTCGCAACAGTATTTGATTTTAATGGAAGATATATTGGAAAAGGTTTTATAAATCATCTATCAAAAATATTAGTAAGAATTTTCATTAGAGACAATGAAGAGGTAACCGAGAATCTTTTTAAAGAAAGGATTTTGAATGCAGACAATTATAGAAAAAGCATAGGACTAACAGATTCATACAGAATGGTTTTTGGGGAATCTGATAACCTACCTGGCTTGGTAGTAGATAAATACGGAGAGACATATTCTCTTCAATTTTTGACCCTTGGGATGGATCTTCAGAAAGATATAATAGTGAAAATCCTTATCGATTTATTTTCTCCAAAATGCATATTTGAAAGAAGCGACCTTTCAGTAAGGGAAAAGGAAGGACTAACGCAACAAAAGAACGTATTATATGGAAAGCTTGATTCACCAACTGAAATTATCGAAAACGGTATAAAAATGCTAATTGATATAGAAAACGGGCAAAAAACCGGATATTTTTTAGACCAAAAATTCAACAGGCTCGCCATAAGAAAATATGCTGAAGGAAAAGAGGTTCTCGATTGTTTCTGTAATTCAGGAGGCTTTTCTTTAAATGCCGCAAAGGCATCCGCAAAATCAGTATTATCTTTAGATATTTCAGAGCTTGCGCTAAATGACGTTAAAAGAAATGCAGAAATTAACGAGCTTTCTAGTATAATTAAAACAGAGTGTGTGGATGTATTTCAACAGCTTAGAGAGTACAAAAAGGAAGGAAAAGAATTTGATTTAATAATTTTAGACCCCCCTGCATTTTGCAAAAGCGCAAGCGAAATAATGGATGCGATGAGAGGCTATAAAGACATTAATACTCTCGCTATGAAATTAATTAGAAAAGGAGGATTTTTAGCTACCTGCTCTTGTTCTCAACATATAACCTTCCCTCTTTTTGAAGAAATGTTGAAGAGCGCAGCATATGAATCCAAAAGGATAGTAAGAATAGTAGAAATAAAAACACAATCTCCCGATCACCCCTCCCT
>JAQVQU010000008.1 GCA_028701415.1 Clostridia bacterium
CGACTATAAAGGTATCAATCTACTTAAAGAAAAGTCAATAAAAGAAGAACAGAGGGTAGAATGGCCAAGGTAATGATTTTTGGAGCAGGGCCATGAGGAATAATGGCTGCTATTTCCGCAGCTACAGCTGGACATTCTGTTTGTATTATAGATAAAAATTCAAAAATAGGCAGAAAGTTATATATTTCTGGAAAGGGAAGATGCAATCTAACTAACATTAGGCCAGATTTCATTTCTAATGTTGTTAGAAATCCAAAGTTTTTATATAGTTCCCTTTCTATCTTTTCACCAGAAAAATGTATGAGTTTATTTGAGTCTCTAGGTGTCCCTTTAAAAGTGGAAAGAGGCGGGAGAATTTTTCCTAAAAGTGATAAAAGTTCTGATGTTATTGATGCATTATATGGAGAATTAAAAAGATTGAATGTTGAAATTTCATTTCAAGAAACTCTAATTAAATTAATAGCTATTAATGGAAAAATTACCAAAGCCATTACAAATAAATCGGAATATATTTATGATAACTATATTATAGCCACAGGTGGATTATCTTATCCCAAAACTGGCTCTGATGGCTCTGGGCTAGAAATATTAAAGGAAATTAATGTTGATATTATAGAAACAAAACCTGGTTTAGTTCATATATTACTTGAGGAACCAATCTTACCAAAAGGATTGAGCCTACGAAACGTCAGGGTAAAAGTATTAAATGTTAATAATATAACTATCGCGGACTCTTTTGGTGAAATGATATTTACGGATACTGGGGTATCTGGCCCAATAATACTAACAATTTCTTCAATTATTAATAGAATTGAAAATTTGAACAAATGCAAATTAATTATAGATTTAAAGCCAGCCTTAAGTTCGGAGGTATTAGATTCTAGATTAATTAGAGATTTTGAATCAAAGAGTAATCAGGATTTAAAGAATATTTTGCTAGGCTTAATGCCTGAAAGGTTGATTCGAATAGTGTTGCAAAAAGCAAATATATGCGGAGAAATTAAAGCCAATCAAGCATCCAAAGAGTTACGAAAAAGATTATCTTATACTATAAAAAATCTATCTTTTTCTATCTCTTCACTAGGACCTATAGAAGAAGCTATTGTGACTTCTGGTGGAGTTTCAGTGAACGAAATAGACCCTAAGACTATGAAGAGTATTAAGTATAAAAACTTATCTTATGCAGGGGAAGTTGTGGATATTGATGCCCTCACAGGAGGTTACAACATTCAGATAGCTTTTTCTACAGGATATCTTGCCGGTTTTAGCCTATAATGAATAATTAATTTGGAGGAATAATATGAATATAGCAATAGATGGCCCAGCTGGAGCAGGTAAAAGTACTATTGCCAAAATTTTGGCAAATAAAATGAAAATTTTATATTTGGACACAGGGGCAATGTATAGAGGAGTTGCTTATTACATAATAAAAAAAGGAATAAATCCTGAGGACAGGGAAAAAGTCGAAATAGTTTTAGATGAAATTAGTATGGATATAAAGTACCATGATAACATTCAATCTGTTTGGGTTAATGGGGAAAATATATCTCCGTTTATTAGGGAAAATTACATTAGTATGGCAGCATCAACGGTATCTAAATATCCAAAAGTCAGATTAAAATTAGTTGAGATTCAAAGAGAAATAGCAGAAAAATCCGATTGTGTTCTTGATGGTAGAGACATAGGCACATTTGTTCTTCCAAAAGCTGAGTATAAAATATTTTTAACTGCTTCTCCCGAAGTAAGAGCAAATAGAAGATATCTTGAGCTAATAGACCGCGGACAAAAACAACCATATAATCAAATTTTGGAAGAAATAGTAACAAGAGATTATCAAGACACCCACAGAGATTTTGCTCCATTGAAGCAAGCTGAGGATGCAATATTATTGGATACTTCTGACCTTTCTATTGAAGAAGTGGCTAGATCAATAGAGAATATATGCAAATTTTGATTTCAAGAGAAATAGGTTTTTGTTCAGGAGTCAAAAGAGCTATCTCGATGGCAAAAGATTTGCTAAAAGATTTGTCCCAAGAAATTTATTGCATTGGGCCTTTGATCCATAACGAAAAGGTAATACAGTCTCTTGCTAAAGAGGGATTGAAAACTGTAAATTCTGTTGACGATGTTCCAGATTTTTCAAAAATTTTAACAAGAGCTCACGGATTAAACAAAGAATTAAGTATTTCTTTAATAAATAAAAGATGCATAATTTATGATTCAGTTTGTCCAAAAGTTGAGATAATTAAAGAAAGAGCAATTGCTTATGATAATAAAAATTACAAAATTATTATATACGGAGATAAGAAACATCCCGAAATTAAATACATTACCTCTTATTTAGAAAATTATATCGTTATAAATGACATAAAAGACTTTTCTTTTTTCTCCGAAGCAAACTCTTTTTTTGTTGTTTTCCAAACAACTTTTTCCACAAATAATCATAAAGAACATATCTATTTATTGCGAGAAGAAGCCAATAAAATAGGCAAAATAGTTGATATATTTGATAGCATTTGCTATACTACATTAGCGAGAAGGGAAAGTTGCATAGAGACCGCTTCTTTATCTGATGCCGTTATTGTAATAGGCGATAAATCTAGCAATAATACTGTGGAATTATACAAAACAGCTTCATCAAAATGCGAAAAAGTTTTTTTTATTTCAGAGCCTCAAGAACTTTCAAAAATAACTTCTCTTTTATTTTCGATTAAAAAGCTTGGCATAGTTGCGGGCGCATCAACTCCTTACGAGTTGATTATGGAGGTTATTAGTTTAATGGATGATTTATTAAATCAAGAAAACAGTAAGATTGACGAAGTTAAGAAAGTCGTTGAAATATCTACTCAAGATAGTTTAGCTGTGAAAACAGAACCAGCGAAAGAATCGGAAGATTCTACTATGGAATCGATATTTCAATCAATTCCTGACAAACCGAGACGACCTTTGAAAAATGGTCAGATTAAAGAAGTAATTGTGTCTGACACTTCGAATAAAGATAAGTTGATAATATCATTCGACCCGATGAACAGAAAGAATGATCATGGATATATAGCAACAGAAGAATTAGACAGTGAAGGAAGATTGACACCTGCAGATTTTTCACTAGGGCAAAAATTCTTTGCTGTTATTAAAGATTCACAACAATCTCAAACGGTTGAATTTTCTAAAAAAGACTTTGAAAGGATTGAAAAAGAAGAAGAGTTAGTAGAGCAGTTAAAAGCAGGCGATGATATTGAATTTACTTGTACGGATGTTGCAAAAAAAGTGGATGGACAAAAAGAGTTTGAAACAGGGTTAAACTTTAAAGTGGGAAGATATACTATTTATGCCCCAAAAAGTCAATTAAATTATACTCCGGGGAAAAAACTAGCGGCGTTAGTTGGTAAGAAAGTTCTTTTAAGAATACTTCCCCCAAGAGAAGGGGAGGATAAGAAGAAAAATAATAAATGGAATCTTTATGCAGGGCAAAAAGCTATTACACAAGAAACTGAGGATGCTTTTTGGGAGTTAGCAGTCGTCGGAAAAGTTGTAAAAGGTACTGTTGTTAGATATGGAGAAAAAGATGGTCATTATTTTGGTGCTTTTGTTTCAGTTAACGGACATGATTGTTTAGCCCATATTTCTGAGTTAACATGGGGAAGAATTGACCATCCAGATAAAGTTTTGGAAATTGGCAAGGAATATAACTTTGTTGTGTTAGAGTCGGATAGAGAGCGTAATAAAGTATCTTTGGGAATGAAACAATTAACAAAACAACCTATTGAAATTATTGCCGAGAAATACCCAGAAGGTTCAATTATTTCTGGAAAAGTTGAAAGAATTATGCCCTTTGGTGCTTTTGTTTCAATTGGAGATGGTGTTGATGGTTTAGTACATATTTCCCAGATATCTCACGATAGAGTAGATAAAGTGGAATCTGTCCTAGAAGTTGGGCAAACTGTTAATGCACGTATTATTAAATATGATGGCACTAAAGTTAGTTTGAGTATTAAGGATTTACTTGAACCGCCTACACAAGAAGAAATTGATGAATATAAACAGCAAAAGAGAGCTGAAAGAGATCATAAATTTGAAAAGCAAGACAAACCACCTGTTAAAAAAAATGAAAAGAAGATGGATAAACAACTGGATCTTGATCGTGAATCAAAACCACAAAGAAAACCGGTTAAAAGAAGCGAAACATTCAAAGACTTTGAAACAAGAGATCATATTTCCAGTCAGTCTTTAGGAGCCACTATCGGTGATACAGCAGAAGCCAAAAAATTGCTTTTACAATTGGAACAGGAAGAAAAAAATAAATAATCATTTCGGTCGCTCAAAAGGGCGACCTTTTTTATTATATATTTGAGTGATTATTAAATATTTGATATAATAAAAAAAATGCCTATAAGTAGGCATTTTTGGCAGGGGAGACGCGATTTGAACACGCAACCAACGGTTTTGGAGACCGTTGCTCTACCGTTGAGCCACTCCCCTATATCTTAATCAATTATATAGTGTAATAATCTTTTATGTCAACGAAAAGGAGCTTTTATGAGTTATAAACTAGGTTTTTTAGGTGTTGGTGTTATGGCTGGAGGTATTCTAACTTCACTATTAGAAAGTTCGCATAACCTTATTGATAAAAGTGATATTCTTATCTATGATAACGATGAAACAAAGATGTCAAAATTTTTAGATTATGGGGTAAAAGTTGCTCCTTCAATAAATTTTTTATTTAAAAACTCAAATATATTATTGATTGGAATTAAACCTCAAAACTTTAAAGAACTAACAACAAATAGCCTTTTCTCAGCCCATCCAAAATATATTTTAAGCATAATGGCTGGGGTGAAATTAGATAACTTAGAAAAAGTATTTTTTAAGACAAAAGGATTTATAAGAATAATGCCTAATTTACCTTGTCTTATTAAAAAAGGAACAATTGGTTTTTGCGAAAAAAATTGTACAACTGAAATAATATCTTTTTCTAAGGAGTTACTTTCTCAATGTGGTAAAATAGTAGAAATTTCAGAAGATAAATTTGATGTTCTCACAAGTATTAGTGGAAGTGGGCCAGCTTATGTTTTCTTTATTGCAGAGGCAATGATAAATGCTGGAATTAAATTAGGTTTATCTAAAGAAGAGAGTACTAGATTAACTTATGATACTTTAGTTGGAAGCGCTATATATGCTAAAGAATCTAATATTTCTATTAATGAGTTAATCGATAAAGTTTGTTCAAAAGGAGGAACAACGATTGAGGCAATTAATATTTTTAGAGATAATGACATTCCTGAAATTATATTTAAAGGTATAGAAGCTTGCATGAATAAATCTAAAGAACTTTCGGAGAAATAATGAGAAAGAGAGTTGATATTTATACTGATGGTGCTTGCTCTGGGAATCCTGGCGCAGGTGGATGGTGCGCAATTTTAATCTATAATAATCACGAGAAAATTGTATCGGGATTTGAAAATTTTACAACTAACAACAGAATGGAGCTATTGTCAGTTGTTAAAGGATTAAAAGAACTTAAAGAAAGCTGTTATGTAAGTATATATAGCGATAGTTCATATGTAACAAATGCTTTTATTTTGGGATGGATTAATTATTGGCGTTCTCATGAATGGTATACAAAATCTCGCAATGAAGTCAAGAATAGGGATTTATGGGAAGATTTGATAGAGGAGTCTGAGAAACATATTGTAAACATAATTAAGGTAAAGGGTCATTCAGATAATTTCTATAATAATAGATGTGACGAAATCGCAAAATTTGAGATTAAAAAAAATAATTTGTAATAGTTTTCTACTATTTTTTTAAATGATATTTCTTTGAACGATACAAAGCTGTTTTAATTATTGTAAATAATGGTATGCATATAAGAAAAATGTAAGTTGGATAAGTGATATAGTTTATTTTATATATAAAAGAAAAAGAAAAAACAATGCCTGCTAATATAATATAAATACTTAGCCCAATTATTATACTGGATAAAGAATTATTTTTTGTTCGAATTCTTTTTTCAGGATTTTGTTTCCATATGGAATAGACCAAAATTGGAATTATAGTAGAAAAAGATAGTATTACCCAAGGAATAATCTCCTTTTTATATATTGCAAAAAACATTAACCCAACAAAGAATAAAATATAAGTTATTAGGGTAGAATCTCTCATAAGCTTATTTGAGTAATAGTAGTTCATATAGTAAAAATTGGAGCTATTTGCTTTGCTATATATTTTGATTCTAAAACCTTCTTTAACCAAGGTTTGTTTCATATCATTAAAATGGTGTGAGGATGTAGAAATATTACTAGTATCAGAATGATTGTTAATTTCAATAATTGAATCAAGATCATCTGGAGGTTGTAATACAAATGTCTCTGGTTCTTCGAATATTGCGCCAAGAGCTTCTCTGTAATTTAGATATTTACCCTTATCAGTATCGTGAAAATTTTGCGACCCGAGCGAGGACAAAGTAGGAGAATTATTTTCAGGCGGGGGGAGTAGAGTGCTACTTACTTTTATTGGTTCAAAATTCCCTAATCCTAATATCTCACTTGCTTTTTCCCTTGTTTTTTCCAAAAAAGCATTTTCTAAACTTGATTGAGTTACAGAAATTGAAGAATTGATCTCTTTATCCTGCACAATAGAGTCTATTTTGTCAGAATCCATATCAAGTTCTGTTTCAGTTGTCGGATTAATAGTTTTAGTCCTAGGAGTTAAAGGTTTAAGTGAACTAGCATTGTAGGGGGGTGTATCAACTGATGCTAAATCTATCTCTTTATCGCTAACTAATTTATTCAAAAGAGTTCTTGTATACTCCCATTCTTCTTTTTCTTTATTGAGTATATGTTTACCTTTTTCTGTTAGCGAATAATATTTTCTTTTCGCTCCATTTGTTTCAGCTCCTTCATATGAAGTTACAAGGCCTGAAGACTCTAGTCTCTTCATGCTGTTATATAGAGTTGATTGCTTAATTTCATAATGACTTACAGAATTTTTATAAATTAAATCTAGGATCTCGTATACATATCTATCCTCTTCTTGCAAAACACGGAGGATTATTGTATCAACACGACTTCTGAATAAATCCATATTAAAATTATCCATTATTTCACCTCAGTTCTTATTAGCCCACGGACTACGCCAATAATTTGAAGATTTTCTGGATAAATATCTTGCATATTCTTATTCTCTGGATGAAGCCTTATTCCAAACTCATCATTAAAATATCTTTTTATTGTTGCTAAATCATTATCAATGAGTGCTGCAACAATTTGACCATTTAATGCGTAATTCTGTTTTTTTATAAGAATATAATCTCCATCATTAATTCCAATCTCTATCATGCTACTACCTGAAACCTTTAACATAAAAGAATCATCTAGATTAGAAAACAAATTTTTAGAGAGAACAAAAATATCTGAAAAATTTTCCTCAGCGAGTATTGGATCTCCAGCAGTAATTTCTCCAATTAAGGGAATTTTATGAAAATCATACTCCATAAAATCAGTTGTGTTAAGACGAATTCCTCTACTTAATTGTGAATTGACTGTAATAATTTCTCTTTGTTCAAGCTTTTTCAAATAATATGCGACAGTAGAAGTAGATTTAATATCTAAAGCATTGGCAATTTCTCTAATTGTAGGGGGTCTATGGTGAGAAGAAAAATAATCTTTCAGAAATTCTGTTAGATTTATTAAAATAGTTTCAATATCATTTTTGTCATTCATTGTTTATAACCACAATTTTTTTATTAATATATTATATCACATAGTGTTTGATTTAGTGTTTGTCTAAAACTATTTGTTATTGTTACGCAATGTAACACTTTTTGCAGCGTTCATTTTAATGTCTTCAGAAATTGCAGCATAATGTTTCTTTGTGGTATTTACATCTTTATGCCCCAAAACTTCTGCAACTACATATATATCTTTTGTCTTTTTATACATTTCTGTCCCAAAAGTGCTCCTAAGTTTATGGGGAGACACATTCTTTAAAGGGTTAACTAATTTAGAATATTTTTTTACTATATTTTCAACTGCCCTTGGAGTTAAGCGTGTATTCTGCAATGAAATAAAAAAAGCATTTTCTTCATTAATTCTATCAGCTTTTAAAAGTCTTTTATCTCTTTCTGGTAAATAACCTATTAAAGCATCCTTAACTTCATTCGAGAAATATAATATTACGTTATTTCCACCTTTACGAATAATATTAAAAGCATTATTTTTAAAATCAACGTCATTTATGTCTAAATTTGTACATTCACTAACTCGAATTCCAGTGCCTAGAAGAAGCGCAATAATAGCATAATCACGTTTGGAAGTGTGAATATTATATTTATCCTGGAATAAAGAAGAAAATTTTTCTTTTGCTTCAGATAAATTAAGTATTTCTTCAATTTCGTTAGCTTCCAATCGTACTATTGGTTTTTCAGGTATCTTCGGACTTGAAACCTTCAACCCAACATTTTCAGGCAATTTATTGTTTTTATAAAAATATGATAACATAGATCTAACGGCACTAAGTTTTCTTGCTTTTCCTCTCGAATCATTGGTTCTTTCATTCCCATTAAGAACATAATAATTTAAAAATTTAAGATAATATTCTAAATCCTTACTTTCTAGTGCGTTCATATCATCTAATGTAAGATTCAAGATATCTTTTCCGTAAAAATAATTAACTTTATTTACCAAAAAATGGAAAAAAATGTATAAGTCTCGAGCATAATTAATTTGAGTTAGAAGGGATGTTCGCATAGCGATACCGACGAAAAAATCCATACAAAAATATGGAAGCTTATTTTCTATTATAGAATTAAGTTCTCTGTTCCATTTTTGTTTTTTTACTTCAATATTTGATAAATTTCTTTTCATAAATTCATTATAGCATAAAAGATTTATATTTAAAATTCGATACAAACATAAGATTCATTAGTAATTATACGCTAACATATCCTTATAAATTAATAGTAGGGCGAACTCCTTCCTGTATGTTTATCTATTCGCAAAATACCGATTTTGCGAATAGATAGAGGCGAGAGTGGTAAGAAAAGTGCAAAAAACTCTCCAAAATGTTAAAAAAGTTAAATTTGACTATTTAAGACAAAAGATACTTAATGGATTCATATAAAGCTATTTTATAATGTTCATATGTTAAGCCACCTTGTAAATAAGCAATAAAAGGTTCTTTTATTGGTGCATCTGAACTTAATTCAATTGAAGAACCTTGGACAAAAGTTCCTGCTGCCATTATTACCTGCTCTTTATATCCCGGCATATCCCAAGGATATGGTGTAACATAACTATCAATGGGTGAAGAATATTGTATGGATTGAATAAATTTTATAAGCAAATCTTTTTTCGAAAATTTAATAGCTCGTATTAAATCTTTGGGAAGAGTATCTGCTGCAGGATTAACTTCATAACCAAGATGATTAAAACATTTAGCGCTAATTACAGAACCCTTCAAGGCATTTGATACATGTGATGGAGCTAAAAATAGACCTTGATAAAATGGCATATACGAAGAAAAATATGACCCTACTTCTAATCCCAAGCCAGGACAAGTCAATCTTGAGGCAATTTTTTTTATTAATATCTCTTTTCCCGATATATAACCTCCTGTTGGAGCTATTCCACCTCCAGGGTTTTTTATTAGTGAGCCTACTATTATATCAGCGCCTACCTCGGATGGCTCTAATTTATCTACAAATTCACCATAGCAATTATCAACCATTATTATGGTATTTGGGGATTTTGTTTTAATGTGTATTATTGCTTTTTCTATTTCATTTATAGATAAAGCTTCTCTCCAAGAATATCCTTCTGAGCGAGTTATTAGTATTATATCTATAAATCTTTCGCTTAAACATTTATCTATAAGATCAATTTGTATTTTTCCCGTTGAGTCAAGTTCAATTTGGTTATAATTAATCAAGTAATCTTTTAAAGAGCCGATATTATTTCCTTTAATCACTTTTTCCAAAGTGTCATAAGGGTTTCCCGTTATACATAAAAGTGAATTATAAGGTCTCAATAATCCAAATAGTGCTATAGAAATCGCCTGAGTCCCAGAAGTAATCATGGGAGAAACGATTGAACTCTCTGTCATGAATATGCTAGAAAAGACCTTTGATAAAGTATCTCGTCCGATATCGTCGTAGCCATACCCTGTTGATGGAGAAAAATGCATTGGAGATACTTTATGCTTTCTGAAAGAATCTAAAACTTTTTTTTGATTGTATAATGCTATTTCTTCGATTTGTTTAAAGAGATCAGCACTCTCAATTTCTGCTATTCTAATTAATTCATTTATATTAATTTTAGTCATTAATTCTCCTTAAATAATTTAATTGTATTATATATAAATTCATCCATGTCTTCTTCTTTTTTAATAAGACAATATTGTCCTACATTAATATATTGGTTTTTAAACCAAGTAACCTGTCTTTTTGCATATTGTCGTGTATTAACTAAAATCTTATCTTTAACTTGTTGTTCTGTCTCACTATTATAAAAAAAATTATTCCATTCTTTATAGCCTATTGCTTGCATAGATTGTAAATCAAAAGTGTATCCAGATCTAAGTAGATTTGTCACCTCGTTTCTTAGCCCTAAATTAAACATTTTTTCGACCCTTAGGTTAATTCTATCAATAAGTTTATCCCTATCGCGGTCTATTATGTACAAAATATATTTATTTTCAGGTATTTTTTTTTGAATTTCAGAGATAGGTTTATTGTTGTTCATTCTACATAAATATAATGCTCGAGTAATTCTTCTGATATTATTCACATGTATTTTCGCCGCTGTTTTAGGATCAATATTAATTAATTCATTATAGATATATCTAGGGCCATATTTTTTTAGATTATTTTCTATTTCAATTTTTATTATAGGGTCATTCTGTTTTAGAGCTCCGTAATTCATTTTGTATAAAAGTGAATCAATATATAAACCTGTTCCTCCGCAAATTATTGCGATCTTATTATTTTTATTTAATTGTTCAATAACCATTCTGGCTTGATATGAATAGTTATAAACACTATATTCTTCATCTGGTTCGCAAATATTTATCATATGTTGTTTTACGGACAATTCTTCTTTTGCTGTCCCGATGTTCATCTTTTTGTATATTTGCATAGAATCAGCTGAAACAATTTCTCCATTTAAGCCTAAAGCAAGTTTTTCAGCAATATGCGTTTTCCCTGTTGCGGTCGCTCCACATATAATTATATTCTTGGTTATTTCTTTACTCATAATTTTCTTTTAAATATTTTTTCTAAATCATTTTTTGAAAAGGAAACATAACTTGGTCGACCATGTGGGCATTTACTTGGAAATCCTTCTTTAAAAAAATACTCTACTAAATGATTTAGTTGTTCATTAGAAAAATTATCCCCTGCTTTAACCGCAGCTTTGCAGGCTAAAAGAGCAAACCTTTCAGATAAAAGATTATCTATGGCTTCAATATTTTCTGTATTGAAATTCAAATTAAAAATTTGTTCAAATAAATCCGTTAAATTAAGACAACTATTCAAAGTCGTTGGAACAGAAAGAACTCGAAAAGAAAACTTATCAAAATCCTCTATAATAAAACCATACGTGGATAATATAGAACTTATTGACAAAATGTATTTCTTTTGTTCAACGGTACAATTAATGATTTCTGGTATTATTAAATATTGAGATAAAACTGTGTTATTTTTTAAATCTGAGTAGTATTTATCAAATAGGATTCTTTCATGTAAAGCATGTTGATCAATAAAAAAAACTGATTCTGAATTACTGACAACAATATATGTAGAAAAGATTTGCCCTAAGATTAAATAATTCTTATCTAAGTTGGCCATTGTCTTATGCTTTTCGATATTATTATTATCTGAATAAATACTTCCATATTTTTCTTTTGATATATTAGGTCTTTCGTTTATTAGTTTGTTAGTAATGAACTCTGTTTGATTAATCCTATTCACGTCTTCAACAATAACATTGTTATTTGAAATTTGAATTCCTTTTGGAGAAAAAATTTGCCCTAAATCAAATTCTGAGGGACTATGTACATTATGTCCCTGAGAAAATTCGCTTGAGTCAATGTTTAAAAAAGAATTGATAGTAGCTTTTTGTTTGTCTTCTGAAAACTTATCTAAACAAAATTTAATGGTATTATATAGTTTCCCATATAATTGTTTTGTATTTGACAGTCTTACCTCTTTTTTTGTTGGATGGACATTAACATCAACTTCATCAAAAGGGATTACTAAATTTAAGATTATGATGGGAAAACAATGTTTCATTAGATATTTTGAATATAAGTTACTTATTACTCCACATAAACCTGAATCAGAGATACATCTTCCATTTATTATGTAAGTTTGATAATTACGATTACTTTTGTATATTTCAGGGGAAGAAATGTATCCAGAAATTTTAATCCTACCCTCTACATCATTTAAAGGAAGCAATTTATCGTAAATATTTGTTCCATAAACTGTAATTATTGAATCTTTTATTCCCTGACCATTTGATCTAAAGATATAACCATTTTCAGTTTCCCAAATAAAACTAATATTTGGGTTTGCTAATATATAGTGAGATAGAATCTTTTTTATATTATTTTCTTCAGAAGATTTAGATGATAAAAATTTATACCTAGCAGGGGTATTAAAAAATAGATTTTTTACAATAACAGTTGTCCCAAATTCTTTAGGATAATCTTCTACTACATATTTGTCATTAACTTTATAAAGAATACAACCATTTAGTTCATTAATATATCTTGTCCTTATTTCAAAATCACTTACTTCAGAAATTGAAGCTAAAGCTTCCCCTCTAAAACCTAGTGTAGAGATAAAAAATAAATCTTCAGCTTTGTAGAGTTTACTTGTTGCATGTGGTAGAATTGTTTTAGATAACTCTGACTTTGGTATTCCTGAACCATTATCACTTATTTCAATGTACGATAATCCTCCGTCTTTCGTCTTTATAGAAATAATGTTAGCGCCTGCATCGATACAGTTGTCTAAAAGCTCTTTTACTACTGAAGAAGGATTCTCTATTACTTCTCCAGCAGAAATTCTATTAAAAACAACACTATCTAATATGTTAATTTTCATTTTCTATTTTTCCTATTTTTATTTGTCATTTTTTTTAAATTTGACAGTATAGTCAGGGACTCTATGGGTGTACAATTATCAATGTTTATGTCATCTAGTATTTTACATAATTCGCTATATTTTGAATCACTTTCAAAAAACCCAATTTGTGTTGTGGGAATTGAAGCATTAGTGGGGTTTGCTGTAATTCGATCTTTAAGTCCAATGAAATCATGCTGTTCTTCTAATGAATAAAGTATATTTTTTGCCCTATTAATAATATCCTTATGAATGCCTGCTAAGGAAGCTACTTCTACACCAAAACTTTTGTTAGCCCCCCCTCTAGCAATTTTATATAAAAAAACAATTTTTCCATCTACATCTTTTATCAACACATGAAAGTTTTTTATCTCTGGAATTATGTTTTCAAGTTCGGATAGTTCGTGATAATGTGTAGCAAAAAGAGACTTGCATTTTATCTTGAGTGTTACATACTCACATATTGCCCAAGCGATAGCTAATCCATCAATAGTGGATGTTCCTCTGCCTATTTCATCAAATAAAACTAATGATTTTTCTGTAGCATTGTTAATAATATTAGAAACTTCACTCATTTCAACCATAAAAGTTGATTGACCATAGGCTAAATTATCACTTGCCCCAACTCTTGCAAAAACTCTATCAACGATCGGGATTAACGCTTTTTCGCAGGGTACAAATGAACCTATGTGGGCTAATATTACAATTAATGCAATTTGTCTCATATAGGTAGATTTTCCAGCCATATTGGGCCCAGTAATAATTAATGTTTTAATATCATTGTTGAATAATACATCATTTGGAATAAACTCATTATTTCTATGTATATTTTCTATAACAGGATGTCTTCCATTAATTATTTTTAAATCGCTCGTATTATGCATAATAGGTCTCGAATAATTATTTGCATAAGCTAAATTAGACAATGAAGTCAACACATCTAATACAGCAATGGTTTTTGCATTATCTAGTATGGTAGATATATTCTCTTTTAACTCAGACTTAATAATAGAGTATAATTTTTCCTCAAGAAATATAGATTTTTCGTATGAACCTAAAATCTTTTCTTCCATAATTTTTAACTCTTCGGTTATGAATCGTTCTCCTGTTGATAAAGTTTGCTTCCTTATATATCTATCTGGTACTTTAGTTAAGTAAGAATTGCTTACTTCTAAATAGTAGCCAAAAACCCTGTTATATCCGATCTTCAAAGTTTTTAGATCTGTCTCATTTCGTTCTTTGAGTTCATATTCGGTAAGCCATTTTTTTGAATTATGTTGTGCAGCTCTTAATTCGTCTAAATCTTTATTAAATCCATCTTTTATGATCCCCCCTTCTTTTGTAGAAATGGGAGGATTTTCATTAATCGCATTATCTATTAAAATAATCATTTCCTGGATAGGATTTAGTTTCTCATATAAACTTTTAATTAAACCAGATTTATATCTGTGAATAAACTCTTTAGTCAAAGATATCTGTTTTAAAGAGGTTAAAATGTTTAGAATTTCCTTTGGATTTATTGTATTGTATGAAATTTTATTACATAACCTTTCAATATCTCTAATTTTAGAAAGTATATCTATAAGTTCTTTCAAATAAGTAGGAGTAGTTAATAGCTCTTCAATAGCATCTAATCTTAAGTTGATTTCTCCAATTGAATTAAAAGGTTGTATCAATAAATGTTTTAGTAATCTAGCACCCATACTTGTTACTGTATTATCGATGACTCCCAATAAACTACCTTTTTTACTTCTATCGTATAAATTTTCTAATAATTCTAAATTTCTAGTAGTAGTAAAATCTAAATACATATATGCATTATTTCTTATTATCTTTGGAGATGAAAAATGTTTTAGGTCAATTTTTTGAGTTGTTGAAATATATTTTGTTAAAGCGCCTAATGCTCCAATTCCACTATTATTATGGGTTAATCCCAACGCAGAAATATTATTAACGCTATAAAACTTCGTAATTGAATCTATCGCATTATCTTGTGAAAAAGAATATTCATAAAAATCCTGAGGGCGAGGTAATGTGTCGTTTTTTATGTAATCTGAAGCCATGAGGAACTCGTACCCTCCCTTATTTGCGATTATTTCTGAGGGCTTTATTGATAAAAGAAGATCATATATTTGGTTTTCTTCAAGAAAAGGTTCTTCTTTGCAAAAAACTTCACCAGTAGATATGTCTGCCCAAGCAAATGAAAAACTATCTTTTAAAAAATGAAAGGCAAGTAAATAGTTGTTTTCTGAAGATGAAAGAGATTCATCACTAGTAATAGTTCCAGGGGTAATAATTCTTACGATGTCACGGTCAATTAATCCCTTTTTTTCCCCAGGTAATGATATTTGTTCACATATTGCAACTTTATGTCCTTGTTTAACTATTTTGTTAATATAACTGTCTACTGAGTGATATGGAACCCCACACATAGGAGCCCTATTTTCTAATCCACAATCCCTACCAGTAAGAGTTATATCTAATATTTTTGAGGCTATTATCGCATCATCAAAAAACATTTCATAAAAATCGCCCAATCTATAAAAAACAAAGCAGTCCTTATTATTTTCTTTAATTTTTAGATAATGTTGCATCATCTCTGACAATTGAAATGTTTTTGCCATTAGATAATTTCTCCCCAAAGAGATGAGCCTTTGTTATATTTAATTTTAATATTAACGAAACTTCCGATAATATTTGAATCTTGTGCTTTAAATTTTACCAGTCTCCCATTATCTGTCCTTCCGCAATATATATCATCGGAAATTATGTTATCGACTAATACTTCATATGTTGAGTTTAAGTACTCTTTACTAATCTCGCAAGATATTTTGTTCTGAAGCTTGATTAACCTAGAGATTCTATCTTTTTTTTCTAAACTAGATATCTGATTTGGCATTTTTGCGGCGGGTGTTCCTTTTCTTGGGGAATAAATAAACATATAAGCGTTATGAAATTGGACTTGTTTAACAATATTCATCGTTTCTAAAAAATCCTCTTCTGTTTCACCGGGAAATCCAACCATAATATCTGTTGTTATAGATACACCAGGTATTAAATTTCTAATATTATTAATTAATTTTATATACTTTTCAACAGAATATTTTCTATTCATTAAATTCAAGACTTTATCTGAGCCTGCTTGTATTGGAAGATGTATATGTTTAGAGATTCTCTTGTTAATAGCAATTGTTTCAATTAATTCTTGAGATAAATCTTTGGGGTGAGATGTCATAAAACGTACCCTATAATTATATTCAAAATTTGATGCTATTTCTATTAATTTTGCAAAAGTCCATTCTGACTTTAAATCATTTCCATAACTATTAACATTTTGCCCTAAAAGTGTTATCTCTTTATAATTGTTCTTTAGTAAGTTATGAACTTCGTTTAGAATATTTTCTGGGTGACGACTAATTTCTGGGCCTCTAACATAAGGAACGATACAATAGGTACAAAAATTATTGCAGCCTTTAGTGATCGATACCCAACTATTTGGCCAGGATGATCTTAAAATTGGCGCATCTTCATCGAAGTTAGAGTTTGATTCATTAAAACACTTTATTTGAGCTTTCTGGTATTTAAGATTATTTAATTTGTTTATTATTACTTGTTCAACCAAATACTGTATAGAGTTTAAATTTGATGTACCAATCATTAAATCTATATGAGGAAATTTATTCAACAAAAGTTCTGCAGCACCTGGTTGTTGCATCATACAGCCAGAAACAACGATTATTAGATCTTTGTTTTTTTCTTTCAAACGAATTGTTTCACCAATTCTACCAATGATCTTATTTTCAGCTGAATCACGAACGCAGCAGGTATGAAAGAAAATAAAATCAGCTTCCTCAACTATATTTGTTCTTTCATAATTCATAGTTGCTAAATAACCCGCAATAGTTTCTGAATCACTAATGTTCATTTGGCAACCAAACGATTCTAAATAATATTTTTTCATGCTAAGATTATACAATAATAGATAGTTCTTATCAACAAATACCCCTCTTTATTTATTAGTTAGGATTCATTAGGAAACTATAAAATATTTATATTTGAAGAATTAATATAAAAGAAAAAATCGCAGAAAATATGTTTCGTAAAATATTCAATATTTCTCAATTTCTATTGTCTCTATAGCATTTTGAACAAGAGATTCAATACATAAACCTATTTCTGCTTTTTCAACCTCAAAAATATTTGGATGAATACTTGGATTATCTGGAAGAAAAACTGTACAACAGTCCTCATAAGGTAAGATACTTAAGTTAAAAGTATTAAATTTATTCGCTAAAACGATTGTGTCAGTTTTATCATAAGCAATAAGAGGCCTTAGAACAGGGAGGGAGGAAAGAACCATATCTGTACTAGTAATTCCCTCTATTGTTTGGCTCGCTACTTGTCCTAAACTTTCTCCTGTTATGATACAGTTTAAATTATTTAATAAAGAAATTTTTTCAGCGATTCTCATCATAAATCTTCTCATTATAGTAATTAAAAACTCTTTGGGGCACCGTTTATAAATTTCCTGTTGAATTTCCGTGAATTTTACTATATGTAATTTAATACCTAGATTATATTTTGATATTATTTTGCATAAATCTCTTACCTTTTTTAAAGCAAGTTCTCCAGTGAATGGATAAGAATGAAAATGAATTGCTTCTACTTTCATCCCTCTCTTTGACATCATAATTGCTGCTACTGGACTATCAATTCCTCCCGATAATAAAACTAGTCCTTTGTTACTTGAACCAACTGGCAATCCACCTCCACCTGGAATTTTTTCAAAATATATGTAAGTATATCCATTTTCACGGATATCTATAATTAATTCATATTCAAAATTTTCTAAATCTACTGAATTTCCGGGATTCTGAAGTAAGATTTTTCCCCCTATTTCCTTGGCTAATTCTATAGAAGTGTATTTTATACTCTTATCTGCCCTCTTTACACTAACTCTAAAAGTACCTTTAGTAGGCATAATGCTTGAGCATAAAGAAAATATATTTTCTAAATCTGTTTTAATTTTTATACATCTACTTATGCTGTGAATTCCAAAAACTGTTTTTAACTCATCTACTATATCATTAATATAAGAAGTCTTAAAGGATTCGATATACAATCTATTCCGGGATGTATTAATCAAGTATTCGTAATTTTTTAATTTAAACTTGATATTATTAAGAAGTTGTTTTTCAAATTGGTTACGGTTTTTACCTTTTAAAAAAATTTCACCTTCTCTAATTAAAATGCAGTTATATTCTATTTCCATTATAATTTATACTCCATAAATATTTCTTCTAAAGCAGAAATTAACGCATAAATCTCTTCTTCGGTATTTTCAATAGAGAAGCTTACTCTTATCACTCCTTCAGAGTAGGGCTTTGATAACATTAATGCATTACTGATTCTGTTATTTCTTTTATTTGAAGAACAAGCGCTTCCAGTCCCTACTAAAATACCTTTACTTTCAAGTAAATTTTGTAGTACTTCCCCCCTAATTATCTTATTAGTAAACAACAAGATGTACTTTGAACCATTATTTTCATCGGATATTATCCTAAAAATTTTATTATTTTTTAAATAGTGTAATAATATATTATACAAGAATGATACTTTTGAATAATTAATTTGCCTATTAATTTCTCTATTTTCAATTGCTCTTACAAAAGATATAATGCCCGCTACATTTTCAGTTGAAGACCGTAATCCATACTCTTGGCCCCCTCCTAGTAAAAAGGGGCTAAGTTCTATTCCTTCTTTGATAAATAAGGCCCCAGATCCTTTCATTCCACCAATTTTATGGGCACTTAGAGAATATAGATCAATATCCATATCTGATAGATTTACTGGTATTTTGCCCACTGCCTGAACACCATCTGAGTGTACCAATACTGAAGGTAACTTCTCTTTTGCAAGTCGCACTATTTTCTTTAAGTCGTTAATTGCCCCGGTCTCATTATTTACGTGCATTATAGAGATCAAACTAACAGATTCGTCTAATAATTTTTCAAATTCTATCATATTTAATTTACCATATTTGTCTGTTGGACAAATTTCAACAATAAAACCTTTATTTCTTAATTCAAGTGCTGAATAATACACCGCACTATGTTCATTAGATGAGATCAAAATTTTAGAACCAAGGCTCTTTTTTGTATTATTTATAGAAATGAAATCACTTTCTGTCCCCCCAGAAGTAAATATTATTCTACCTTTTCCTGTAAGTGTATTAAGAATGCAATCCCTAGCATCATCAATTTCACTTTTGATTATCACAGATTGTTTATATCGTGCAGAAGGATTAAAAAATCTTGTGGATAAATATCTACTAATTATAGATATTGTCTCATCTGAACATTTAGTAGTTGCAGCATTATCTAAATATATCATTTATTTAGGGTTATTAAAGTGACGCCCTTACCTCCATCTAAATAATCACCGTCTTGAAAATATTTAACTAGAACATGATTTTTAAGGTGCATTCTCACACCCTCTCTTAAGCGCCCAGTTCCTATTCCATGAATTATTTTTACATGATTGACACTGGTATTATATGCACTATTCAAAAATTTTTCTATTTCCGGGATCGCTTCTTGAACAGTTAGACCAATAATCTTTAATTCTGAGGAGAAGGTATTTGTATTGAAAACAGAAGAAATATTTTCTCTTTTTACTTTTTCTGATTTTGGAGGAATATAAATAGGAATCAGTTGGTCTTTTTTAAATATACTCTTTATATTACCTGTAAGAACTTCTATTGCATTTTTATTTTCATTAATCGAATATACTTTACCCGTAACATTCAAAGGAATGATCTTTACATCACAACCAATATATAATTCTTGTTTTTCAAGTTCTGGATATTCGCAATCGAATTTTGAAACAACACTTCTTTCCAAATTTTGAATATTTCTTTTAATTTCTCGCGCTTTAAATAGGTCTGAATCCGTTGGTGAATTAGTTAATAATTTTATATTTTCTATTAACTGATTTGCTTCAACTAAAGCTTCTCTTATTATTTTATTAGCTTCTTCATCACCTTTTTGTTCCAGTTTTTGTCTTTTTATTTTTACTTTTTCTATTTCTTTTTCTAGTATTTTGTTTTTTTCGTCAATATCTAGAAGTAATCTATTGACAGTATCTTCATTGTTTCTCGCATTTCTCAGCGAATTTTCTAGCGCATTAATCATTTCAATATTGGGGTTACTTTCTTTGTTTATATGAAGCTTAGCTTTTTTTACAATGGAAGAATTGAGCCCTATTTTTGAAGCTATTTCTATAGCGTTTGATTGTCCGGGAGTTCCGATAATAATTTTGTATGTTGGTTGATAGTTTTTAGGATTAAAATCCATACTAGCATTTTCGACATTGTCAGTTACAAATGCATATTCTTTGAGTTCGTTGAAATGTGTAGTTAATATTGCTCTAGCACCATTTTTAAGTATATAATCTAAAATAGAAACGGCTAGACCAGCTCCTTCAGTTGGATCAGTACCTGCTCCTAATTCATCAAGTAAAATTAAAGAATTACTGCTCATATTATCTGTTATATATTTAATATTTTTAATATGTCCAGAAAAAGTTGATAAACTTTGTTCTATGCTTTGTTCATCTCCAATATCACAAAAAATGTTATCAAAAGTTGACAATTCTGCTTTTTTTGCTGGAACAAACAATCCGGATAATGCCATTAATTCCATTATCCCAACTAATTTTAGCACCACAGTCTTTCCACCAGTATTTGGACCCGTAATTAATAATACACGAAATGTTTTTCCTATATTTATTGTTGTAGGTACTACGGAATCTTTTTCGATTAATGGGTGTCTACCCAATTCAACTTCTATTAAACCTTTTGAATTCATAGTAGGTTTTACTGAATCTGTAGAGTATGCATAGTATGATTTAGCGAAAATGGCATCTAAAGAAGTTAAAGATTTTGTTGCATAATTTAAATTATCTACTATAGCAGAAACTTTGGTTGTTAAATCCCTTAAAATCTTCTCTATTTCTTGATTTTCCAAAAGAATAACAGACTTTAACTCATTGTTCATTTCTACAATAGTAAAAGGTTCAATAAACAATGTTTGGCCACTTGAACTTTGATCGTGAATTAGGCCATTAATTGAATTTTTATATTCTGCTTTTACTGGGATAACATATCTGTCATTCCGTATTGTAACAATGCTATCTTGTAGAAATTTTGCTGATTCCCTTGAGTTAACGTAAGAATCTAATTTTCTTTTAATTTGTTCAGATATTGTTTTTATTTTTTTTCTTATATTTTTTAAGACTGAAGAAGCATTATCACTAATTTCTGTTTCTGATATTATATTTTCATCTATATACTTGCTAAGTTCAATTGGAAGAATAATTTCTTTAACATAATCTTTTAACAAAAAAATATCGTTTGATTTTACACTATTAATGTCTTCCTTAACAGTTATAGCAATTTTAATAAATTTAGATACTTTTAATAATTCATTATTATTTAATGTAGAAAAAACTTTTGCTTTATTAAAAATATCTGTAATATCATCATATGAGAAACTAATTCCTTTAGAACATTTCTCTGACACAATAAACGCTTGTTCAATCTCATTAAGCGATATATTTATTTGGTTAAAATCGAGATTTGGGGTTAGTTTTAATATAGCACTCTTACCAAGTGAAGAAGATGCATATTTTGAGATTCGTTCAAGAATTTTAGTAAATTCTAGTGCTCGAAGAGTTCTATCATCCATTTTAACGAAGATAAGCATTATATTTCTCTTTTAACGAGCTATAAATGCTTTCCATTTCACTATTTATTTCAAAATCATTCAAAGTATGTGTATTGCTTTGAAATCTTAATTTTATCGAAACACTCTTTTGATTAGAGTTAACCTGAGCACCGTAGTAAACATCATATATGTAGGCGTCTATTAATAGATCATTCGAAGCAGAGCTAACAGAGTCAATAATGTCTTGTGCCTTAACTTCTTTATCTATAACTATGGAAATATCCCTATCCGATATCTGGTATTTAGAAATATTTTTAAAATTTTTATATCCTTGATAATTATTTGTCAAATAATCAAAATTTAATTCACAAAGAACTATTCTATCGGTAACATCATATATTGATTCAGAAATGGATGCTTTAACTTCTCCGATAAATCCTATTTCGATTCCTGTTTTTTTATCTATGACAGAAGCACATCTATAATCATGCATGAAGGGTAATTTTTTTGTTTTATATAGCACATCATATCTTAATAAATACATAATTCTTTCCAATGTAGTTTTTAATTCAAAAAAACTAACTGAATAGGAACTAAAACATAATTTATAACTTTCATGTGGTAATTCAGAAATTATGTTACTTTCTTTAATATATGTTTTTCCTAATTCAAAGAGCTTAACATTCTTGTTACCTCTTGAAAAATTTTTCGCAATAATTTTTATCATACTATATGATAGTATGGGCCGCATAAGGGCATATTCATCACTTAATGGATTAAGTAAATAAATTAGCTTGTCTTCAAAATCTTCAGATATATTTAATTCATCTAATGCCTTTTTGGGAATAAATGAATAATTAATAACTTCACTGAATCCGTCCCCAAGCAAAACTTCTTTGGTTTTTTCAATAAGTTTATAAAAATCTCCTTTTTGGCCCAAAATAACAGATCCCATTCTCTTCGAATCTATTTCATCGTATCTATCATATCCAATTATGCGAATAATTTCTTCCGCAATATCATTGATTCCATAAATATCATCTCTCCATCGCGGGACCACACATTTATAGTAGTCATTTTCAACAGAGACTTGAAACCCTAACGACTCTAGAGGATAAATTATGTCCGTCTTGCCAATAGATATACCTAAAACCTTAGTTATGTCTATTGATCTAAATGATACAATCTTTGGCTGCGGAATGTTGGTTAAAGAGTCATATATAGAATATGCGGTTCCCCACTTTTCGTCCTTAATAATTTGTAGCGCTAGAGAAATGCCAAGTTCTTGAGAATATAAATCAATTCCTTTTTCAAATCTTAAAGAACTTTCAGACTGTAAACCCAAAGATCTTGATGTGTTTCTTACTGAGTCGCGTGCAAAGTTAGCACTTTCCAAAACTATATGTTTAGTAGATATATCAATTGAATGATTCTTTCCCCCCATTACACCCGCAATTGCCATAGGTTCATTTGAATTACAAATAGCTAGTATCGATTTATTAAGCGTATATTTATTTCCGTTTAAAGCTGTAATCACTTCGGTGTCTTTTGACATTCTAACTATTATAGAATTTCCAGAAATTTTTGAATAATCAAAAGCATGTAAAGGTTGACCAACGGAAATCATAACATAGTTTGTTAAATCAACTATGTTGTTGATAGAGTTAATACCTACCGATTTAAGCCTTCTTTTAATATAATCAGGACTATCAGTAATTTTAATATCTTTAACTAAACACGCTAAATATCTTCTGCATTTGTCAGAAGCTTCTATTTCGCATCTAAGTTCTTTTCTTTTTGATAAAGTTGAAAAATCTTCAAAGAAAGTTTTCTTTAGAGGTTTTCCAGTAATAGCGGATACTTCTCTAGCGATACCAAGAATGCTATTTGCATCACTTCGATTTGCTGTTATCGAAATATCTAGAACTATATCATTTCTTCCTAAAATAATATTAACATCTTCTCCAACAAAAGTTGAGTCGCTAAATTTATATACACTCATTTTTTTAGCAGAAGAATCAATATCAAAAATTCCAATTTCTTCTGGGCCACAAAACATGCCATCAGATTTATAATCTCGTATGGTATCGCTATGAATAATTTTCCCATCGTATAAAACAGCGCCATCTAACGCCAGAGGAACAATATCATTAATTTGCAAGCTAATATCATTAGTTACAATAAAATAATGATTCTTGTCTTTTGAGGCGACTTCACATATAATCAATTTATCAGCAGATGGATGTTTTTTTATATTTATAATTTTTGAAGTGTATACATTACTTATTTTATTTGCTAAATCTATAATTTCCTCAACTTCAAAACCGGCCTTAACAAGAGAGTTTTTTAAATCAATCGGAGATAAATCAACATCTACGTATTCTTTTAACCAACTAATAGGAACTAACATTTTTACCTCAAAACAATTAAATAATTATCTAAACTGATCAATATATCTTACATCTCCATCGAAGAGAATTCTCATATCTGGTATTCCATATTTAACCATAGTAGCTCTTTCAATTCCGATTCCAAAGGCATATCCATTATAAATAGAAGAAGATATGCCACAATTATCTAGAACAATCGGATTTACTACTCCAGCTCCTAACAATTCTAGCCAACCAGTGCCCTTGCAAAGAGAACAGCCTGCACCTCCACATATTGCACAGCTTAAATCTACTTCAACGCTTGGTTCTGTAAAAGGAAAGTAGGATGGTCGGAATCGAACTTTGGTTGATTCTGTAAAAAATTTTTTAGCAAATAGTTCTAATATATGTTTTAAATCGGCCAAAGAAACATTTTTGTCGACATATAATCCTTCAATTTGTTGAAACATTGGGGAATGAGTTGCATCATCATCTGGACGATAAACCTTTCCTGGACATATAATTTTTATGGGGGGAACTGTTTTTTCCATCACTCTTGCTTGAATCCCAGATGTCTGTGTTCTTAATAGAATATTATCGGAAATATAAAAACTATCGCAAAAAGCACGAGATGGATGATCTGTAGGAATATTTAATAACTCAAAATTATACTTAGATAGTTCAATCTCAGGGCCATCTTCTATACTGAATCCTAGCCCAGTAAATATATCAATTATTTCACTTTTTACAATTGATAAAGGATGTAAAACACCTCTTTTAAAAGAAGGCAGAGATAATGAGATATCTAATAATTCACTTTCTTCTTTTTTCTTCTGTTCATAAACAATCAATTCTGCCAGTTTATTTGAGATTAAATTTTCAATTGTAATTCTTGCCTCGTTTAAAAATTTCCCAACGGTAGGTCTTTCTTGAGAAGGTAAATTTTTAAGTTCTTTTAACATGTTTGTTAATAAACCTGTTCGTCCAATGTACTTTATTCTCACTTCGTTAATATGGGATGTACTTTCAGAAGCAAGGATTTCATTATTGACTTTTTCAAGTAAAGCTACTATGTTATTTTCCATAAATTCCTCGTAATCAATTCATTTCAAAAATTATATCACTGTAAGTTAAAGTTTAACAAGCAATAACCAGATGCTTATATATAAACTAAAAAATAATTACAAAATAAGTCAAATAATGTAATAATAAATTTATTTTATCTGATTTTTTTTAGTTTTATAATCAGTTGCCCAATCTCTTAATTCTTTTGAAGAAAGATAGCCAGCTTTGCTTGAGTTATTGCTTCCGGAAATGCGCATTAGCTCATTGATTACACCCTCTTCATCTAATTGAGAAACATATGTAAGTGTCTCATCTCCAGACACATGTTTATGAATAAGATAATTTAAGTCTGCCATAGCTGCAATTTGAGATAAATGAGTTACTACTATTACTTGTCTTCCTATAGAAATGTTAAATAATTTTTGAGAAACTGTTTTTGCTGCATTTCCAGAAATTCCAGAATCTATTTCATCAAAAATTAGAGTGTCAATTCCTTCTAGATTTGCAGTAATATTTTTTATTGCAAGCATAATCCGGCTCATTTCTCCACCACTCGCCACTCTTTTTAAATCTTTTAATGGTTCTCCTTTGTTTAACGATATTAAAAACTTAATTTTATCTGGGCCATTAAGACTTAATTCTAAAAAATTACTATTAATAAAATCATCTAACAATTCAACTGATACAGAAAAAGAAGCATTTTTCATTCCTAAATCATTTAATTGTTTTACAATATTATCTACAAAACTTTTACTAGACGATACTCTTAATTCATGTAATTTCAATCCTATTTCAGTTAATTCTTTTTTTAAAGAACTCATACTAGAGCTTATTTCTGAAATATTTTGTTCTGCATTTGACAAATAATTTCTACGTTCTATTGATTTTAAAAGAAAGGATTTTATACTTTCTTCATCACTGCCATATTTTCTTTTTACCATTCGAATTTGTTCTATTCTCTTTTCTATCGATTGAAGTTTGTTTTCGTCATAATCAATATTTTTCAGGGAATCATCTAAAGAATTTTTTATATCACGAATTTCTATAAGAATGCTTTCTAAACGGTCCAAAATTGATCCATACGAATAATCAAACCTATTTAAAAAACTAATCTCTTTCAATAGGTTTAAGATAATCGTTTCTATACCGATGATATCATTTCCTTCTAATAATGAAATAGCATTAACTAAGGATGAAAGGATCTTTTCACTATTTTGGATAACATTTCTTTCTTTTATTAATGACTCTTCTTCAAAATCATGGAAATTAGATTCTTCTATTTCATTAATTTGAAAATTTAATAGGTCCATTTGATGTTCAATATCTAGAGGTTGAGGAAATGATTCTATTACTTGTTGCAAACTTTTAAATTCTTTTAATTTTTTTAAAAAAACAACATTTAATGAATTTGTTTCAGCGGCATAAGCATCTAATATTTTTAAATGATTATTTTCATTCAACAAAGATTGTGTTTCATGTTGAGAATGAACGTCTAACAAATAAGATACTATAGACTTCAAAAAAGATAGTGTTACAGAAAATCCATTGACACGTATCTCGCCTCTTCCATTAATATTTAATGTTCTTCTAATAATTAATATCCCATCATTCCAATCAATGCCATTATTGTTTAAAATTTCACTAAGAATCGTCTCAAAACTATTTAATATAAAAACTGCTTCAACTTCGGCATTTTCTTCTCCAGATCGTATAATATTCTTTTCTGCCCTGTCTCCCAAAACAAAGTTAATGCTGTCAATAATAATTGATTTCCCAGCGCCGGTTTCTCCAGTCATTATGTTTAAGCCATTACCAAAGTTAATTGAAATATCTTTTATTACAGCAATATTTTTTACATGTAATGAAGCTAACATACTATTCTCTAAAACTCTCCAATAATTTGATTACATTAGATATTGATGACTCATTCCTAACAATTATCATTACAGTATCATCTCCAGCTATAGTTCCAACAATTTCATTTTCTCCTATTCTATCCACTAAAGCACAAGCTGAATTTGCTGCTCCACTCAAAGTTTTTAAAATAATAATATTTCCCGTAAAATCAATTTTTATTACTGATTGGTGAAACAATGTTTTAAGTTTCCTCAATCGAGGGTCTACAGGCTTTACATAATGAGATACTCCTGAAGCATTTTTTCTTTTTATTAAGCCGAGTTCTTTAATGTCTCTAGACACAGTTGCTTGAGTTACATTAAAACCAACCTCTCTTAAAAATGAAGTCAATTGTTTTTGGTTTTCAACGATATTAAAGTTAATAATTTCTATTAATTTATCTTGTCTTTCTGAACGGGACATATTTACCCCCTATATTTTGAATGAATCTATATCGCTCCATCTTCTCATTTTTTTTGATAACCTAGAAAAATAATTATAATCCGGTTTTCGGATAAAAGTTGCCACTAATTCTGATGAAGAGACTTCTATCGAATCACCATCAGCGAGATTAATTATATCTTCGCCATCGATATTTAGATGAGCATATGGTTCGGCGTGTAAAAGGGAAATCCAAATACTGGATTGATTATTTATTACTATCGGTCTTGAATGTAAAGAGTGAGCACAAATTGGAGTGATTACAAACGCTTCAACATCTGGAGCAATTATTGGCCCTCCAGCAGAAATATTATAGGCAGTTGATCCAGTAGGAGAAGAAACAATAATTCCATCTGAGGTATAATAATCAAATAATGCGCTATTAATCATTACTTCACATTTCATTGTTTTTGTTCTCGACCCACGTGCCAAGACGACTTCATTGAGAGCAAAAAAAATGTTATTTTTTGCACTAATTCTAATTAATCTTCTTTTATCATAAGCATATTCTTTTTTCAATAGAAAATTGATTTGTGAATTTATGTCAAAGTTTTCTTCTTCTGTTAAAAAACCTCTATTACCTAAATTAATAGCATAGATCTTTGTATCATACAAAGCACATTCTTTTGCTATTCTAAGAATTGTTCCATCCCCCCCCAAAACGATGACTAAATCAGAATTCTGAGCGAGAGAATTTCTACTGAAGTATTCTCCTTTTAAATTCAGTATTCTTAATTCATCGGACAAATTAATAGTAACGAAATTATTTTGTGAAAGTAAATCAAAAATAGAGGTTGTTACTTTTCCTCCAATATCTTTAGATAAATTTGTATAAATTCCAATAATCATAAGTTTAATTATACATTTACCTTGCATATTATACAAGGAATAAAAATATATACGGGAAAATATAGTTATTTCTTTTTTTTCTTTATAATCGGATCTTTTGGATTGTAAAATACTGCTACAAACTTTGCGGTCAATAATACTATTTCTTTTGATTTATTTACAGCAAGGTTCTTGAAAAATGCTTTTCCGCCAACAGTTAAAGCTGCGACAATGCTAGCTGAAGCTATATTAATTATAAGCTTAGCTGATTCAGAAAAAAATGAGGAAAATTTATAAGTGATACCGATCAACAAGGCCCCGCTTACAATTCCACAAATGTCTCCTATAACATCACAACAAATATTTGATACTTTCTCAGCATTTC
>JAQVQU010000066.1:0-4781 GCA_028701415.1 Clostridia bacterium
AGATGAAGATTATTATTGCAGGAGCTGGACATGGGGGACTGGTTGCAGGCGCACTTCTTGCTAAAGCTGGTCATCAAGTTGAGTTATATGAAAAAAACTCTAAAGAAAATTTAGGACACGATTGGGAAGACCGATTTGATGTCAAATTACTCTATGATTTTGTTAATAAAGAGGTTCCCTGGGAAGATCTAAGAAAAAGAAGCGATTCTACTTTTTATAGCCCAGATCAAAAAACTCCAGTTGTAGTTAAGTTTGAAGATACTTCAAGGCCAAGAATGATGTGGCGAAAAGATATTTTGGCAGAGTTATTTGATTATTATTATGAATGTGGAGGTAAGACCTTTTTCGGAAAGGAAATAATATCTGCAATAGTTGAAGATAACACGATAAAAGGAGTATTTTTGTCAGACGGACCAGTCTATTCAGATTTGGTTATAGATAGTTTGGGTGCTTTGTCTGCTGTAAGATTAAATTTACCCGAACAATTAGGGATAGAAACTAGCTTTAATTATGGAGAAATCTTTTATGCGTTTAGGGCTTATTATAGAAGAGATATCTCTGCGATTGATAAGTTAGCCCCCTTTGAAACGTTTATATCCCATTTGGGAGAACAAGGGATCTCCTGGTATGATGGAGAAGGGAGTTGTGCGGATGTATTAATTGGTAGAATTAACCCGTTATTGGATGAGGATATTGAATATGCCTTAGATTCTTTTCTTAAATCAGACATATCTTTAACGAAAAATATATTACATGGTGGGCAAAGAGGGATAATTCCAGTTAGAAGACCTTTGCCTCTTTTCGTTTCGAACGGATATGCTGCTGTTGGAGACAGTGCATACATGACTACCCCTATGAATGGAATGGGGATAGAATTGTGTTTATATGCTGGACAGATATTAGCTGATACAATTATTAGGAATAAAGATGTGTCAATTTCTTCATTGTGGGACTATAACAGACAATACTTAATAGACAAGGGCGGAATGCAGGCATCTGTAGAGATATTGAAAAATACTTTATTAAATTTGTTGCCTGAAGAAGTTGATTTTTTGTTCAGAGAAAGAATTATTACTTCATCCGAGCTTTCAGGGGCAGGGGCAGATACAAGACTAAAAGTATTGATTGGGAAACTATTTAGGGGATTAAAAAGGCCGAATACTTTTATTAAGGTTTTGAAAGCCGTGGCTCTTGGGAAAAAGGCACAAAAATATTATTCATGTTTTCCCGTGTATAGTAAAGATGGATCAAATTTTAAAAAATGGAAAGAAGGCTTATCAAAGTTTATTGTCAAAGTTAGCAAAAGATCCAAGATTAAGTAGAGGTAGTTAATTTAGATGAAATACGAAAGATACTTACTTGATCAAGATGAAAGAGAAAAGCTAGGTGGGCAATATGTGATTCTTAGTGATGGCTATACCCATTATGAGCTTAAGGGTGAAGGCTCTCCGGTAGTATTGGTCCATGGTTTTTCGACTCCCTACTACATATATGATAAAATTTTCAACTCTTTAACTGCTATGGGATATAAGGTCTTGAGATACGATTTGTATGGAAGAGGATATTCAGATCGCCCAAAGAAAAAATATTCTTTAGATTTGCTTGTTAAACAATTAGAAGAGCTAATTGAAAGATTTTTTTCAGGTGAAAAATTTGTTTTAATGGGTACCTCCATGGGAGGGTCTATTGTGGCTGCCTATGCAAAGAGATATCCTTCAAGAATAGAAAAATTGTTTTTATTTGCACCCGCGGGTATGCCTTTTAGTCCTCCTATTTATATGAAGCTATCAAAAACACCTATAATTGGAGATTTAGTCTTTAAATTTTTAGCCACGCCTATAATGGTGAAAGGAATATCAAACGAATTGTTTTTTTCAGTTAATGAAAAAGATTACTATTCTAAAGAGTTTTCTAAATCAGTTATGTATAAAGGTTTTTCTAGAGCATTGTTATCTAGTTTAAGAAACATAGTTTTAAAACCCGAAAATACCCTTCCAGGATTTAAATCTTTAGACACTAACAAGGTTAAGGTCGTAGCAATATGGGGGACTGATGATAGAACCATGCCATATTACCAAGCTACAACATTGAAGTCAATAGTAAAAAGTATTGTATTTTATGAGTTTAAGGGGTCTGGGCATCTTTTTATCTTTGATGAAGGGGAAAGAACTATGAAAATTATTGAAAAGGAACTGTTACAGAATTAATATTTTAAAATATTTTCGGGCTTTAAAGTAGAGGCGAATCTATTCGATATGAAATTAGAATTACCTGACGATTGAAAAAACGGTGCAATATGCTTTATTTATGATAATAAACCATTTGTTTTTGCGGATGTTAAGAAAAAACAAGTTCATGATATAATGTATAAATTGAAGAACATTTTTTAGAAAAATATAAGAAATGAGGAATCTGTGGAAAAAGAGAAAATAATTGCGTTTTGTTACGATTTTGATAAAACACTTACTCCGGACGATATGCAATCGCAGGGTTTTATTCAGTCATTAGGAGTTTCTTCATATGATTTCTGGAAGGAAACATCGGAAACCACTCGGAAAGGCAATATGGATTCAAATTTGTCTTATATGTATACAATGCTAAAGAAATACAATGAGAAGTCAGGCCCTTTGACAAAGGATGCACTGCAATCTTATGGAGTTGGATTAGCGTTTTTTCCTGGAGTGTTGAACTGGTTCTTATTAATCAATAAATTCGCCAAGACCTTAGGAGTAAAAGTAGAACATTATATTATTTCGTCAGGCATAAAAGAAATGATTGAAGGATGTGCTATCGCAAAGTTTTTTAAAAAAATTTATGCATCATCTTTTTATTACGAATCAAATATTGCTGTATGGCCTGCTATGGTAGTAAATTATACTAATAAAACTCAATTTTTATTTCGAATAAGCAAGGGTTTTTTGGATGAAACAGACGAAAGAGTAAATGAGGCAATATCCCCAGAGGATTATAGAATACCTTTCAAAAGGATTTTATATCTCGGTGATAGTGCAACAGACATTCCCTGCATGAAGGTTGTTACGAACTACGGTGGATATTCTTTAGGAATTTATGATTCAGTACTATCAAATTCTAAAAGAGTGGAGAGAATGCTTCAAGAAAAGCGTATTTGGAAATACTTCCAATCTGATTACAGGGAAAACTCCCCTTTGTTTGTAGCCTGTTGCGATATCATTAGGGAAATTAGCCTGGATGATTAAATGTTTTTTATTGTAACAATTTTATAAACATTCAATTGAGTTAAGGCTATCAGTAACGACAGATTATAGTTTAATTATTAGATACATTTTGGAGGAATAATGGAAGAAATACTTGAGAAGACCGCTCAGAATAATGAAGCAATTCATGAAACAGTCCCAACTAAGGAAAAACTTTCTTATGCAATAACAAATACTGGGCAAACAATGATCTATGGCCTCTTTAGCATGCTATTGTTATTCATGACAGATTATTTAGGAATCGCCCCAGCTATTGCGGGTCTAATAATTACTCTAACGAGAATATTTGATGCGATTAATGACCCAATAATGGGCCAGCTTGTTGATAGAACAAAAACAAGGTGGGGTAAATGTCGGCCATATATGCTATTTACACCAATTCCTGTCGCAGTCGTTGCACTATTGTTATTTTTACCTTTAGGTTTGTCAGGGGGGGGAGCAATAGCATATGCGACTGTTATATACCTAATTTTTACAGTTGTATATACTGCTAATGATATACCTTACTGGAGTATGTCATCTGTTATTACAACTGATCCAAAGCAAAGGGTACAAATTGTCACTCTAACTAGATTAATAGGAGGATTGGGATCAGGTCTTGCTATAGGTGGATTTTGGTATGTAAACAAGTTATTTGTTGATTTTGCTGGAGCTGGGAAGAATATGGGATTTTTCTTGGCAGCGGCTGTCTTTTGTGTTTTAGGAACGGTCTTGATGCTACAAGGCTTTTTTCATACAAAAGAAAGGGCTATTGAAGTTGTAAAAAAGAAAGAAACTTTTTTTGAGAATCTAAAGCTTATACCTAAAGCTAGTCCTTTAGTAATTAACATTATTGCGGGCGCTTTATATTCCGTTGTTATGGTGGGTTCGACTGCGATGACCACTTATTTTGTGAAATGGAATGTTAAGGAAATTTTCCCTGATATGGCTTCAACCGATATAATGAGCATTTTTACCCCAGTGATTGGGATTTTGCCTGCGATTGCTTCTGTTATTGGATTACTTATAGCTCCATTTTTAATTAAAAAATTTGAGAAGAAAAACGTATTGATTGCATCTTGTTTTTTAGGGGTTGCTGTAAATATAGGTTCATATTTCATAGGTTATTCTAATCTATATATATTTATTTTGATGAGGTTTTTTGCTTTTCTTCCCACGGGTATTTGGTCCACTATCACAACACTATTTATTGGAGATAGTGTTGATTATATTGAATATAAAACAGGAAAGAGAGTAGAGGGAACATGTTTTTCCTTACTTACTTTTTTTGGAAAGTTTCAGAACAGTATTAGTGTTGCAATAACAGGAGGGATTCTTACTTATGTAGGATATAACGGGCTTCTTGACCCAGATACACAATCACAAAGTGCTTTTACTTTAGAAGGGATATTCTTTATGGTAACAATTGTTGCGGCCATAGGGTATTTCATATCTTTAATACCTTTTTTCTTTTATAAACTAGACAGAAAAACGCATCAAATGATGGTCGAAGCTAATATGAAAAATAAGAGCCAACTATTAAAAAGTGAATGATTTTATGAATAA
>JAQVQU010000066.1:4881-7231 GCA_028701415.1 Clostridia bacterium
TTTTTTTCTCTCTAAAGGTTATTACTTTTTAATTCTGTATGTTATTGGAATTCTTCGTAATCGTTCATAATGTTTAAGCTTGATAAAAATATCACTGACGCTGAAGAAAAGGGTATGAAATATTTCCCAAACTGCTACCCAAGCTCCTATTACTAGTCCTTCTGACACTATTTCTGCTGCTATACGGTCAGGAATAGCCGCATTAATTATATTGCCTGCAGCTAGTAGACCTGTTCCTACTATCACTAATATAAATAATTTTTTCAGACTATCCATCATTTCTGATTTAATTTTTCTGATTTGATAATTAAAATACCGTCTAAAACCCTCTATGCTTTTTTGTTCTTTCTCATCGCTAACAATATTTTCAGGGACATAAAAATCGAGTGCCATGTTTTTCTTTAGGCCTATTTCATTGGAACATTCCATAATATATCTTAAGAGACTTCCATCAAGTTCCCGGTTGTTAAAGGGGGAATAATCCCATTCTGAATATATATCACGGTATGTATCGAGATCGATTACTACATGGTACGAGTTATCAGTTTCGTAATATTTATAGACATCTTTTAAGTATTGGATTTTATCTTTCATTATATTTATCCTCAATAATTTAGATTATACCTTAAATAGTAAAAATAAGGAAATCTAACAATTGAAGATTAATCAAAAATGAGGGATGATTCTTCTTTAACAAGATATTTTTGGAATAATAATAAGAAAGTAGATATTGACATGACTTAATTTAAACTACTATATCAATTTAGCGAGATAAAGTATTTTAATTGACAATATTTAGATTTTAATGATAAATTTATGAAGAACAAAGGCGTTCTTCAGGGGCATAAGTATGCCTTAGGGCGTCTTTTTGTGTTTATAGGAGGTTTTATGAGTTACAGTCAAAGAGTTTATGAAGAACTGAAAAGTAAGAGTGCAAGTGAAACAGAGTTTCTTCAAGCTGCTGAAGAAATACTATTGACGATAGATCCAGTTTTGGAAAAGCATCCTGAGTTTGAAAAATTAGGATTACTTGAAAGGTTTATAGAGCCAGAGAGGATTGTTATTTTTCGGGTTCCTTGGGCGGATGATTCTGGCCAAGTCCATGTTAATAGAGGATATAGAGTGCAATTTAACAGTGCTATAGGCCCGTATAAAGGTGGGCTGAGATTTCATCCCTCTGTAAATCTTTCGATCCTTAAGTTTTTAGGTTTAGAACAGGTACTAAAGAATGCACTAACTACCTTAGCTATTGGCGGGGCAAAGGGAGGAAGTGATTTTGACAGCAAGGGTAGGACCGATTCAGAAGTAATGAGATTTTGCCAAAGTTTTATGACAGAACTCTCTAGACACATAGGCGCTGATTTAGATATTCCTGCTGGAGATATTGGAGTAGGGCCAAGGGAAATAGGATATCTCTATGGACAGTATAAAAGACTTAGAAATGAGTTTACTGGAGCATTAACTGGAAAAGGGGTTCCTTTTGGGGGAAGCTTGGGAAGAGTTGAAGCAACTGGATATGGATTGCTATTCTTTATGGAGGCATTATTTAAACATAACTCAATAAATGTAGATGGAATGAATGTTGTTATTTCTGGGTCAGGAAATGTTTCAATGTATGCAAATGATATGGCAACCAAAATGGGGATGAAAGTAGTTGCTATGAGTGATTCAGATGGCTACATATATGATCCTAAGGGGATTAATTTTTCTACAGTTCAGGAAATCAAAGAAGTAAAAAGACTTAGAATATCTGAGTATACGAAGTATTCGCCCTCGGCTGAATATTATTGCGGGTGTAAAGGGATATGGAATGTAAAATGTGATGTCGCGCTCCCTTGCGCTACCCAAAATGAAATTGATCTTAACTCAGCGAAAAAACTGATTTCTAATGGCGTTATCGCTGTGGGAGAAGGTGCAAATATGCCTTCAACGACGGAAGCTATAAATGAGTTCTTAACGAAAGGAGTTCTATTTGCCCCTGGAAAAGCAGCAAATGCAGGAGGTGTAGCGACTTCAGCTCTTGAGATGAGCCAGAATAGTATGAGACTATTTTGGACAAAGGAAGAGGTTTTAAAAAGACTGAAAGAAATTATGACAGGAATTCATAAAAGTTCAAAGGAATCTGCACTTGAATACGGTTATGGATATAATCTAGTCGCAGGGGCTAATATTGCTGGATTTTTAAAGGTTGCCGAAGCAATGAAGGCCCAGGGATTGGTTTAAAATTAAGATTTAGAAATTATATTGGTTAGTTTTTTAATGGTAAAAGTACAGTAATTTTATATTAGGCTTGATTCCTTTGGAAAATAGTAAAATTTTATAATTAAAATATTGGTGCTGGGTTTATTCT
>JAQVQU010000067.1:0-4252 GCA_028701415.1 Clostridia bacterium
AAATCTTTTTATTGTGTGAACTGGACTGGTCGTAAAACAAATTGCAGCAGAAGGATGAGCGCCATGCTTAATTGTTTCTTCCATCGCTATTTCGATGTTTCTAAGGTCGTTTAGCGCATCGAAAATTCTAATTATATCCATGCCGTGCTCAATAGCTTTTTCTACGAATTTTCTTACGACATCGTCAGGATAATGCTTGTAGCCCAAAAGATTCTGTCCACGTAGAAGCATTTGTAGTTTTGTGTTAGGCATATTCTTTTTTATATTGCTCAGCTTTTCCCAAGGATCTTCGTTCATATACCTTAGTGAACTGTCAAAGGTGGCCCCTCCCCAACATTCAACTGAATAATATCCTGCTTTGTCCATGGTTTTTAAAATGCCCTCAAACTCGCTGAAGGGCAATCGGGTTGCGATTAATGATTGGTTCGCATCTCTTAAAATTGTTTCTGTAAAAAGTACTTTTTTCATTGTTCCTCCAAAAAAGCCACATTGTAAAGAATATAACATAAAAAACTATGATATTCAACATTAAACGGTAGGGGTCTCTTATATTCCATAGTTAATAATCAAACAAAAATTATAAAAAGTGATTGATTTATTTGATTAATATTTAGCAAGGGTCATTTCAAGAGTTGTTTAAAAACACTTCCGACTCAAGGAAATAAAATAAAAAAATGTGTGGCATTTACCACACAAAAAACACCCTTCACAGGGGAACGAGTTAGATTAAAGGAAACCCGGCAGGGTATGCCGGGTTTCAGGTTTTAAGTTATAGAGCTTCGATTAGCGCGAGGACTCTTCTGAGGGCCAACGGTGAGGATATCCTAACCATAGCCGGAACCTTTTCGTAAGCGGACTTAGCGGAAAGATCTTTAATCCAGGTCTTGTCGGGATGAGCTTTCGGATCGAGGGCTAGGTGAACGCGAAGACTAGTTGCAATAATGCTTACTCTTGCGATCTGGTCTCTTCCACGATTGTAAGTAGCATACTTCTTACTTACTCTCTCATTGACCTTTTTCTTTGCGAGAAGGGCTGCCTGAATTTGCGCGAGGGCTTCTTTTGCCTCGGGTTTCAAACCTGCTACTTTCTCTTCAAAAGTACGACTTGTTCCTTGAATGTTAAGTTCTGCCATTTTTAAATTTCCTCCTATTAATGACAATATATATTTCCCGGTTCTAACCGGGTAATACTTGTATTAGTCGATCCAGAGCACTTTGTCCTGGGTAATCGTTGTAAAAAGGTCCAGTACCCATACGATAAATGAGCCAGGGAAAATCATTAGTATACCTAGTATTACTCCCAACCAATTTTTCTTGTCTGCGCTCCTACAGATTCTATAAATATTCCAAACGATATCTAATGCTGGCAAGGCTAAAATAATTTTTGCAATTTTCGGCAAACCATCCATTGTAGAAATGAATTTTTTCATAGACTACCTCCACCAATTTTCTTTACTATATCATGCAAGGGTACTCTTGTCAATATTTCCTGAAAAATCGCAGTTATCACGTGTATTTTTACTATAAAAATGTATGCTTACTAGACGTTTTATATTATAATTTATGCATTATACTTGCATAATATACATTTTTGTGAATAATATGTAAAAATATTTATTTCTCTAATTGTTTTGATCAGGCGTTCTGAGTCCTATAACGCGGACTAAGATGTCTTAAAACCCACCCTTTTCAGCTAAAAAGGCGGAGATTATCAATTGTTATCTCGCCGGCTTATGCTTAGTTTTAATTATAAATCGAAAGAATCGTCACGCTTCTATAAAAAAGCATAAGAAACTATACGAAAGGTTGGGAAGTATTAGATATTTTCCTCGTTTGATTTTTCGGGCAGCTTTTTAAAGAATTAAATAGAAGTCACATATATTTTAAATATCTTGTTTAGACAATTCAGTTGGTAATTTTTAAAGGATTTAAATAGAAGTCAGGGACTTCCTGAATATCATGCTTAGGTAATTCTGCTGGAAACTTGTTAAGAGACTAAATAGAAATCACGGATTTCCTGGATATCTTGCTTACTTAATCCGTTTTCTTTTTCAAAATATGTTTCTATATTTCCATATTTTTCTTCAATCGCTCTAAAAGTGGCGTTAATTAGGTTTGGCGCAACAGTAAAAAGAGCTTTTGCTTTTTTTACTACGATTTTTCTTATAAAATTCGGAACCTTTTTCATGGCATAAAAAATATATTCGTCCTCAAACTCGGCACTTTTCATATAGTCCTCGACTATGAGATCCCGTTTGACTCCAAGAAGGGATAGAAGGAGAGCTGTTCCAACCCCTGCACGATCCTTTCCGGCAAAGCAATGTTGTAATAGTGGAGTTTCATGGTTTTTTACTGCTAAAATCATGGCTTTATATCCTTCATTATCGAAAGGAAGGCGGGCATAGGTTTCTTCTATATCCTCAAAAGAAACAGAAGCCGATATTTTTTTAATCAATCCGGCTTTTTGTAATTTTAATAGTTTTTGGTTTCTAACTCCAGTAGGAAAAGGATTATGTTTTACGTTTGCTTTGGAATAGGCTTTCGCTGGGCCGTTACTTTCGTTTAAATCTCTATAATCAAAAACATGTTTTATTCCGAGAGACTTCAAAAACTCGGTTTCCTCAATGTTAGCGGTATCCCAATTTCCACTTCTAAAAAAAGTATTCTCTGGGGTTTTTCTGCCGTCTTCTGTAAGTAGATTTCCTAAATCTCTGAAATTAAAAAAAGTCCTCATGCCTTGCTCCATCCTATTCAACATAAAAATAGAATAACACAAAAAACATTCATTTATCCATAAACTACCTAAAATGACACAAAAAAATAAGGTGGATGAGGGAATTTTTTAAATAAAGAATCTATGTACTAACTCTGGTTTATTGCACATATTTACTAAAATTAATCAATAAATTTTTAATTATAGTAGTTATTAAGAAATGGTTTCTTGCGCGTATTTACTAAAATGGATTAAGGTGATAAAATAAAAATCAGTTCATAGAAAAGCGGAGGGGCGATGAAACTCAGAAAAATCAACCATATTGGAATAATTGTTGAGGATATAGAAGAAGCAGCTGAAAGATATGGGAAAATCTATGGGATAGACAAATGGTATGAGCTTTCCATGGAGGACCTGGATTTGTATTATAAAGAAAAAAAGAGAGATTGTGAAATCAAACTGTATTTTGGGGGAAAGGGTTTTACTAAAATCGAATTAATCGAAACTCACGGACAAGACAATGCCTACTCGGCTTTTTTAAAGAGGCAGGGAGAGGGCATGCATCATGTTATGTATAATGTGAGAAATCTAGAGAGAGCCATTATTTCTCTAGAACAGGATGGAATGAGTGTGATTCAACACGCAACATTTAAATCCGGGGGAGCAAACGTAAGATTTGCATACATGGGGTGGAAAGAAGAGGGCGTAGTAATTGAGTTGGTTGAGACCGAGGTCTTACCGGGTATCATTAAAGGTGATATGCCTGGAGAAATAGCTTTCCTTGGAAAACTAAGTGGAAGCTATCGCAGAGTAAGATAATATCTCCCTCTAAACGTAAAAAATATTGATAACGGAGCTTTTTAAAAGGAGGCTGATTATGGGTTTACTTGCAAAAATACTTGTTAAGGCAGTTGCGCCTATTCCGAAGTTGGATTCAATGCAAAAGTATCTTTTCGTTGGGCCACATCCTGATGATATTGAAGTTGGAGCAGGGGGTACGGTTGCAAAACTTTGCAGGATGGGCAAAGAAGTTCATTTTCTTGTGATCACCGATGGCGCATACGGAACAGATAAGACTGAATATGATAAAGATGAATTAATCGCCCTTCGTCAGGCAGAAACCAGAAAATCTGCAGATATTTTAGGAGTTAAGAGTGTTACCTTTCTTCCATACAGAGATGGGGGAGACTACGATGAAAATGCTGTAAAGTATGACATTATGAAGAAAATACTTGAAATTAAGCCGGAAGCTGTTTTTTGTCCCGATCCACATCTTAAGACCGAGTGCCATACCGACCATCTAAAGACGGGTAGAGCAGCAAGTGCGGCATATATGTTTAGCAGTATTTCTGGATTGGCCTATGAAAAATTTGGGTTAGAAAAACATGAACCTAAGGTTTTGGCTTACTATTACACGTCCGAACCTAACACCTTCCATAAAATGAAAAGGGAAGATCTAAAAAAACAAGGGGAGGCAATGATGTCTTACGTGTCCCAGTTTAAGGTTGTAGATGGTTTTGATCAATTAAAATATCTTATA
>JAQVQU010000067.1:4352-7221 GCA_028701415.1 Clostridia bacterium
CAAAGGTTTGATTTTTCCGTATTATTTAGATATCCTTTACGGAGTGGCCTAAAATACTTTAGCAATTAGTGTTAGGAGAGCAGATGATTACAAAGAATTCGTTTTCTAAGAAAAAAACTCTTTTAAGAGAAGAACCTCTTCCCGAAGATAAAATTTCCAAAAAAGAATTGTTAGCATATGGCGGCGGAGCCCTTACCGATGGCGGAGCAGGGGCTTTAATTGCATGTGTAATGCTTAAATACATGACAGATGGTCTTGCAATTCCAGCAGCAATAGCATCCACAATTATTATGGCATCCAAGCTTTGGGATGCAATTTCTGACCCATTAATGGGGAATATATCCGACAATACTAGGAGCAAATGGGGTAGAAGGAAGCCATTTATGATATTTGGCGGAATTTTGATCTTTTTTGCTCTAGGACTTCTATTTCTTCCAATAAACAACATAATGGATGGTTTGGCATCTAAAGTGGTATATGTAGCTTTTATGTATATATGGTTTTGTACTTGTACAACGATTACTCAAGTCCCATATTCTTCTATGTCTAGCGACATATCTGCCAGTTTTTCGGAGAGAAATAAGGCAAATACAGTTAAACTCCTGGTTTCTTCCTTTTCGGCTGGAATTTCATATATAGTTCCTCTTCTGCTTCTTGAATCTTTCTTGAAGGGAAACATTTCAGATGTAACATTCTGGTTGGTTTTATTCTTGGTTTTCGGGATCCTTTTTGGAGTAGGCTTGGTTATTACCGGGGTTTTTGTTAAAGAAAGAATAACTGTACCCATGGACGAACCACGAAGGAAATTCACTTTTAAAGAATATCTAGTTCCCTTTCAAGTCAAGAGCTTTATTTGGTCACTTATAATGTATGCTGCAGCTTTTATGTGCGTCGATATGTTAGGAGGGCTTGCAGTGTATTATGCAACGGATGTTTGGCGGGGGGCTACTCTTGGAAATATGAACTTTACTTCTGTGTTTATAGTCGCTCCTTTGATGATAACTGCGGTTGCTGGTTTTCCTCTTGTCAGGAAGATGATGTTAAAAAAGACAAAACAATATGCCTATCGAATTGGGCTTCCATTCTACGCTGCAGGAGCAATATTATTGGCCGTAATGGCCCCTTCTTGGGCCCCTGCATGGGTTGCAATAGTAGCAACTTCAGTAATGGGTCTTGGCTTTTCTGGGGCACAAACAATGCCTTGGATTATTTTCCCCGATACGATAGATGTTGCCGAACTAAAACTGGGATATAGGCCGACTGGTGCTTTTTCGGGAGCGATGACTTTTGTACGAAAGGCAGGCTCAGCTTTAGGCCTTGGTATTATTGGATGGGTTCTTCAAGGAGTGGGGTATAAAGAAAGCACTCAAAATGTTGACGTAATACAAGGAGACAATGTTCTGCTAACTATTCGTTTATTACTTGGAATTAGCGTATTTGTATTAATTGTAATTGCCTTTATCTTCTCAATAAAATACAAAGTTACAGATGCTAAGCTCAAGAGAATTAGATACTATAACGAGAAAACAAGAGCTGGAGAAAATGACACCCTTACCCCAGAAGAGCTTAAGGAAAAGGAATCCCTGATAAAAGAACTAGCTGGATAAAAACTTATGTATATTTGAAGGGTATGTATTTTCTTTCTAGAAATTGTTTTTTAAAAAAATATAAATAGTGGGAAATAATATTTCATGAATAATGATAAATTTTAAGAAATTTAAAAAGAGGCCTTTATAGGCCTTTTTCATGCAATAAAGGGAGGAGTAATGGAAAAAGATTTATCTCAGACAAAATTAGAATCCCAGCCACAGGACACGGTAAAAGAAGAGGATAGGATTCCGCTTAAAGAAAAGCTTGCATACGGTGTCGGGGCTTTAATGGATGGCGGCGGGGTTGCGTTGATGTCTTGCGTCATGCTTAAGTACATGACAGATGGTTTAGCAATTGGGGCTGCTGCTGCTTCGACTATCATAATGGCGTCTAAATTCTGGGATGCAATAACCGATCCATTGATGGGAAATATTTCTGATAACACAAGATCAAAGTATGGAAGAAGAAAACCATATATGTTTTTTGGAGGCATTTTACTTTTCTTAGCCGTAGGGATGCTGTTTTTACCCATTAATAGATTTATTCCAACTGATGCTGGAAAAATTGCCTTTATGGCCGTTATGTACATCTTTTATAATACTTGCTCTACCATTACACAGGTTCCATATTGTTCTCTCGCGAGTGATATATCTAAAAGTTACAAAGAGAGAAATAAAGCAAACACTGTTAAGCTAGTATTTACAGCAGCATCTTCCGGTCTTTCATATGTAATTCCCCTTTTAGCAATAGAGTCATATATTTCAGGAAAAATAACAGATATACAATATTGGTTATTTATTTTCCTCATTTTCGGGACCCTCTTTGGAGCAGGGTTGATTATATGTTCAAGGTTCGTGAAGGAAAGGGTTACTGTCCCGAAGGATGAGCCTAAGCGCAAGTTCGATGTAAAAGAGTACCTTGTTCCTTTTAAAATAAAGAGTTTTGTGTGGCATATAGTAATGTATGCATCTGCTTTTATGTGCATGGATATAATTAGCGCCCTTGCCGTATACTATGCAACTGACGTATGGGCCGGAGTGACTTTGTTTGGCATGAACTTTTCTTCAATGTTCATCATTGCGCCGTTAATGGTTACTGCCGTTTTAGCTTTTCCTTTAGCCAGATACTTGATGGACAAGAAGAGTAAACAATTTGCTTTTAGAGTAGGACTCCCCTGTTATATCGTAGGGGGAATAATGCTTGCAATTATGTCTCCTGCATGGACTCCTGCATGGCTAGTTCCAATTGTTGCAGGGCTTATGGGGTTTGGCTTTGGTGG
>JAQVQU010000068.1 GCA_028701415.1 Clostridia bacterium
AATTCGTATCTAACAAAGTGATTCCATCTATTGTCAAGTCAAAATATGGCGCAGAACGATATACTGATTCTTGGAAAACACCGTCAACAATTGCTTCTGTGTCAGGAGTGGCAGCATCAGAATCAAGATCTACAGGGTAAGTTGTTAGAGCAGCTCCGTTTACTGTGAACGTAGCGGTATCATAAACCTTAAGTGTCCCTGCTATAAGTTCTGCCTTCTTTGTGTCAAGCACTGTTGCGGTTCCTTCAGCTGGGGCTATTGCGCCAAGATTTGTAAGTTTTACACCTCCATTGGAGAGAGTTCCAACCCAATCATAAGCAACTGCTTCACCGGCCTGGACCTGCTCAATTACATAGTTGTAATAAGGAGACCAGTCAATTCTAGAAGAAACGATAAATGTATTTGGGCATGCACTCTCTGTAGATCCGTTATAGGAAACATTTGGTACACCAGCCTCTTCACAAGCGTTAGGAGCTCCCCAGGAATCTGCGTGCTGACTAATAAGTTTGCACCCTCCTGCGATTAAGTTTACCGCGGAATTGTTTTCTGCTGTTTCATCATACCAGCTACCCGTAAAAGTAACATCCATTGTTACTGTGGGGCAAACTGATTTTGCGCCAAGATAGAATGATGTATATCCCGAAATAACCTCTGCGTATGTATATGCTCCAATGTAACCCATCTTCGCTTGATCTGCAGTGAATTCTTCTGCTGCTATCATTTCATTCAATTTCATACCTGCGGCAACACCAGCCAGAAAGCGTCCTTCATATATATCCGCAAATGCATTAGCGTAGTTTGGTAGCTCCTCGGTGTGAGCTCTTGTTCCCGTTGCATGACAGAATTGAACATCTGGATATTCTTTTGCAGCTTTGATCATATATTCTTCATGGCCAAAACTGTCAGCAAAAACGATGTCACAACCAGCATCTGCTAATTTGGCAGCTTCCTGATAACAGGCATCTCCCTCTGGAACTCCTGTTACGATAAGAACCTGTTCATCGCTTAGCCCGTATGCAGCTTGAGTTGCTTTCAATGCGTCGATAAAGTTTTTGTCATATGTGCTGTTTTCATCGTGTAAACAAATAAGACCGATTTTGAATTCGTCCTTTTCCTTACAGCCAACTACTGACACAGCTAACAAGCTAACAAGAGCTACGACTAGCAAAAGTACAATAAGTTTCTTTTTCATGTTTTTCTCCTCCGTATATAGTTATTTGCCTTTCGGCCTAATACCCCTCAATAAACATATGCGATATTTTTCACGTATTCAACAATGTCTTCCCCATAGAAATGTTATTGGATATTTCCAAACATTGTTTGCTTTTTGTAATTAGTCAATCCTTTATATTAAAAGCAATTTAGTCTTTGGTTGTATATAATCAATAAAAATGCACAACTTAAGTAAAATTGTGCAAGTTATTGTGTGTTTGATTAGTCCCCTCGGAAAATAATTTTGCTTTCTGTCATCTTGTCAATTATTGACAAACTGTAAACCTTAAATCCTTCCTTTCTAAGCATATCTCCGCCACCCTGAAACCCTTTTTCAATGGCAACAGCTGTTCCAACTAGAGTCGCACCAGAATCCTCGACTATTTCTATTAAAGCCCTAAGGGCTGAACCTTTTGCAAGAAAATCGTCGACTATTAGAACTTTATCATCCTTTCCTAGATACTCTGCGCTAATCATTATTTCGCTATATTTACCTGTTGTATAAGAATGGACAGCCGATTTGAAAACCTGGTCTGAAAGATTGATGGTTCTTTTCTTCTTAGCAAAAATAAAAGGAACTTTAAAGGCTGATGCAGTCATACATGCAAGAGGTATCCCTGAAGATTCCACTGTAAGTATTTTTGTAACTCCACTGTCTTTATAATGGTCATAAATAGCGTTTGCTAGCTCTGTTACTATGGATACATCAACTTGGTGATTTAAAAAACTGTCTACTTTGAGAACACTATGAGGACAAATCTTACCGTATTTTAGTATTTGTTCTTCTAAAAACTGCATTTACATCCCTCTTCTAAATATGAATTGATTATACTATACGACAAAAAAGTAGTCAAACATTTTACTTTCCGAAAGGGGGTTATAAGTGAACTAAATCTACAATAAAAAAATGGGCTATTGTCAAATATTTTTCCCATCATTATCTCAGCTTTTCGTTTTTTAATAGATTACCCCTCAATAAGTCTTTTCTTTAATGATAAAAAGGTAAATTCCTCCCTTTTTTATATAAAAAGAAAACTTTTTTTCTGTAGCAATATTTGAAATTCCCCTCGAATCAAGGGAATTCAAAAATAGGTCTTTTATTTCATAAAATAATCCTTTTCCTCCATCCAAAATTGCCTCCCCAGATGAAGAAATTGCCGAGATAATGTCTTTTTTTTCAACCTCATATTCTACATAAGACGTCTCATAAGAAACTTTTATTCCTTTTGCAACAATATAAGCTTTTTTATTTAAAGAATTGGCGATTCTAAGTAATCCGAGATTTGCAAGCTGGTGATCAGGTCTTCCCCCAAAAGCCCCATAAATCTTGATTGTTTGAACCCCCTCAGTTTCACATGCTAATCTAATTGCAAACTCACCATCTGTAAAATCCTTTTGTTTGGGAATAATTCTTGTTCGAATATTTTCAGGGAGTTCCCCAATACTATCCATATCCCCAATTATAATGTCTGGAGTCTTTTCTCCTTTTAGCAGATTATATCCCCCATCCGCACAAATAATGTATGGCTCAGTTACTTCTAAATCCAAATTGGGTCCATTCAATACAATTGCAATGTCCATTTTTCTCCTTATATTGCCCAAAGTTTTCTTACAAAACCCGTGTTACAGATAATTATATTATGGGGTTTTATTTTCCACTATTCTATCCTTCTTTGAAACTATTTTTTTCTTAGATGAAATTAAAGGATCAATAACTCGCTTAAAAGTTCGTGAGGAAAATAAAGTGGCCCCAATTATAAGTGAGATTGCAATATCTGCTAAAGAAAATGAATTATATAGAAAGCTCCATGCTACCGCACCATAGTTATCTGGGTCTCCAGAGCCGAATACGAAAATTCCACTTACAACATGGGAAAGATACCTGAACAACACAGCAACTATCGCACCCAGAGAAAACTGTAATATCATCTTTTTCTCAAACAATCTAGTTTCTCCAAATATTCCAGTTAAACCAATGGCCGAAAAAGCAATGGGATAATCTAATAAAAACTGAACCGGGTGATAAAACCATGGGGCTTGAATAAACTGAAGTAATCCGTAAATAACACCCGCAAGTACCCCTTTTCTTATCCCGAATACATAAGAGTAGATCATTAATGGCAAAAGACTAGCAAATGTAACTGATCCCCCTTGTGGTAGTTCAATAAACCTTACATATGACAGAGCGAAACTCATAGCTATACAAATTGAGGCATAAACTATTGATTTATTACTAGCATTTTTATCAGTCTTTTTCCCAAGTAATAAGGCAATTAGGACAATACCTACAACCAATATTATGGTATATAAGTATAACTGAAGAGGACTATTGATTGCTCCCTCGATCGTCTTAATACTGAATATATCTTCGAGATACCCCGCTTCTTTATACTCAATTAACCTTAAGGACATTAACAAGGTTATGAGTGAAACAGAATAACCAATTACTATCCCCAAAGATATAGCCCCAAATGTTTTCAAAGATAATGGTTTCTTCTTTTGAAGATAGAAATAAACTACAATCATGCTTAAAGCAATCCCTATCGTAACAAAAAGGGCAATAGTAGATGTCTTTTCATAATAAGATAGTTCAGAAAAAGGTTTTGTAAACATAATTCCTCCTAAGCAGGAACTTTACAAAAGAAAAACTCCAAGAGATTATCTTAGAGTCGCATAAGAATGCTTTCTTTCGGGAGAATGACCTCCATCAAGTTCAAAGGGTGTAATCTCAGGTGGGAATCCACCACCCCCAGCTATTTAATTATATCTATACTTTATTTCTTTCCTAGACATTTGTCAAGTACACTTAATTCAATCCATATCACCTATTTATTCTCTCAAAAAAACAAGTAAATTCCCAGACTGACTTCTACTTTTCTCATACTAACTTCCACTACAGGTATCACTGTGGAGTTTACTTTGGGAATTTTAGCTTTCTAGAATACTTTTTTATATTCCCTAACCATTAACTTACCTTAGTAAATTTTCATCCATAATAAACCCAAATAATCCTATTTTTTAAAGACTGCACCTTGAAATTATATTGCCTTAACTATAAAAATCCCTCAAATAATTTTTGAGGGATTAATAATTACTCTTCATCATCTTCTGGAATTTCCGGCTCGGATTCTGGGATTTTTTTTCGTATTCTCTTTCTTGTTTCTGGCGGAGAAAATTCGTCCATTTCCTTTGGAAAATAATTTTTCTTTTTTTGCGGAATATCCTCTTCATAAAGAGGAACTGTCTCCTCCATGAAGTCCGTAAGTTCTTTTATGTCTTCCTTTTTCTCAATTGTAATACCAGGATTGAAAGTCGTAGGTTCTTCGATGTTATGGGACTCAATTCCTGCAATAATCGCATCTATAATTTCCTGCTCTCTTTCCAACTGAGAAGGACGTTTCTTCTTGGGGGCTTTTAAAGTAATGGATTTCTCAACTACATCGGGAGCTAGTGAGCATAAGCGATTATCCATCATCAGCTTCTTACCTCTAAATGTTGTTGCCCTAATAGCGCTATCAAATATTACTAACAATTGGGGAAGTAGGGTAATAACGAAGGCAAAAGACAATATTCCCCCCCTAAATATAGCATTGCCGAACACAGCGGTAGCGGGAGATGAGGTAGTCATAGCTAAAGCAAGTCCTGAAAACGTAAGAATACCTCCTGAAGTCATCAAGGTTCTAGCTGAATCAGCCAGAGCATGTTGCATAGCATTATATTTATTCATATTTTGTCTATGCTCCATATAATGAGAGGTGACAACTATTGCATAGTCAATAGTAGCCCCAAGTAGAATTGCACTAACCAACATATATCCTACAAATACAATTGGCTCCTGTTGAAAATATGGGACAGCCATATTAACATATATTGCTCCCTGTATTGTCACCACTAAAATAATAGGTAAAAGTAACGACTTAAAAGCTATTAAAATAATCAAAGCGACTAAAGCCAAAGAAATATAGGTGATGATATCATAGTCTTTTGTAACAAGGGTCTTAATAGCAAGTGTCGCTGCAGAATTTCCGATATGGTAGGGTCTAATTCCTGTTAGATCGATTCTGTCCTGGTAAATCTCCTCTATTGTGGAGTTAATTTGCATCACCAATTCAGTTGTTTCAACACCCTCCTCTGGGACATCCAGAAACAATATTACCCTACTACTATCCTGCCCCTTAAATTGTGCGGCATATGAGTCTGGAAGAATTGCTGAAGCCCCTGCTGACTCAATTGTTGCCCAGCATTGAACACTTTTTATCCCAGGAATCTGAATTAGCCTTTCACTCAATTGAATCTCCCTCTCGTTGAAAGCAGCCTTTTCAATTTCGTCTAGAGAATTGTCACCATCTGTATCAAACATGGCATAATTAAGGAGAACCAATGCCTGATTCTGTCTTCCAAAAATTCCTTCCACCTCATCTCTAGAGGTAGCAATAGGTGTTCCATCTCCTCCCATACTAGCTTCCTGCCCATAAGTAAACAAATTCTGAGCCTGGAATACAGCACCAATTGCTAACAAGGCAATTAAAAATACAGGCATCCAAACTCTATGCTTTAATAACTTACCAGAAAATTTTCTGAACGATAAATTAAAGGTTTTATGCGCCGTTTTAGATATTAATTTTTCAGTATATAAAGTTAATACGGGCAATAGGAAGAAAACAGAGACCATAGAAAAAACAACCCCTTTAGCTAAAACAATGCCCATATCTAATCCAAGTCGATAGCTCATAAACATCAAAGCAACAAATGAGGCTATTGTAGTAAGAGATGCAGAGGAAATTGCTTTTGCCCCGTGAGCCATGGCTTCAGCCATCGCTTCGTTGCTGGATAATCCTCTTGCCTTTTCTTGTTTAAATCTATTCAACAAATAAATGGAGTAATCCATTGTCAAAGCAAGCTGCAAAACGCTAGCTATAGAGTTTGTCATATACGAAATCTGGGGCATTATCAAATTGCTCCCCATGTTAATCAGAATTGAAACTCCCATTGGTATAAGAAGAAGAATCGACTCCCAGTAGGATGATGTGGTTAACAAAAGTACTGCTAAAACAATTAATACCGCAATTACCATCGCAGAAGTTGTTTCGGAAGACATAACAGAAACACTATTATGTGTTATGGCGGCGTTCCCAACTAAAGATATTTTATATCCCTTCCCCTCCATAAATTCTTGTATCTCATCTATTGCCGTAAGTGTTTTTTTATCATAATCGCTATTCTCAAATGAAATTTGAACTAGTGCATACCCAAAATTATTCTGATCTCTTTTATAAAAACCATCGATTTGAGAGGCTATCATATCAATTTGAGTAAGATCAAATGAATTTGCCTCTGGAAACAACCCTAGCATTATAATTGCTGTGTTATAAAATTGTTTATATTCCTTGTCATATTCTGGCCATTTTTCAGTATATTCTGTTCCGCTGTTTTTATTTAAGACAGTCTTATTTGTATCGATATAACTCTTCATGGAATCAATAGATGTACGAGACTCAATAGGAATATCCATTATCATATCTAACAGATCTATTACCATTACTACCAGTTTATCCCCTGGGATTCCAAAAACATCTGACAAATTTCTCTGGCCACCTGGAAGTGTTCCTTCAGGTATGATATCTGATAAAAATAAGTCATCTATCCACATCATATTGCTTACACCTGAAATTTTTTCAAGGTCTTGATTCATGTCAACCATATCTGCAACTCCGACCCTGGAAACCATCATCGTAGCGTTACCGCCCTCTCCGAAATCAGAGTACATAGATTGAAGGCCCACTTTAAGAGAGGAGTCTTTGGGAAGATATGAAGTGTCATTATAATTAATATTTACAAAAGGGATACAGACAACCGCAATAACAGTTAGAACGGCAAAAATAATAACCGTTACTAACTTATGATTGACCACTAATCTTGCAATTTTTTTCATATTTTTATTCT
>JAQVQU010000069.1 GCA_028701415.1 Clostridia bacterium
ACAATTAAGCTGGGTCCTTTTTTTATTTGTTCTAAGTTGCTATGCAATGTTTAAATGGATATAATGGTTGGTAAAGAGAGAATATGATGTTGAAAAAGCAGAAAAAAAACATTATTAGTGAATTATTGATATACCTCCTGCTAGGTGGAATAAGTGTTTTACGATCTATCGCAACGTATTCATTTATAGTTCCGAATGCCTTCGCTCCTGGTGGAATAGGGGGTATTGCCTCTATTACTTACAATATTGTAGCAATTTATAATTTAAATCTTGCAGATACGGTTTTCAACCCTGCTGTAATTGTTTTGGTTCTGAATATACCTTTATTAATTGCAGCGTTTTTACTGCTAAACAAACAATTCGTATTACGTACAATATATTGTGTGTTTTTATATGCTGGATTCATGGGTCTATTTTCTATAGTTAAATTTCCAATCTTTCAAGGAACTGGAATTGAAAGTGGTGTTGTAATTCTTGCTTCTTTAGCAGGAGGAGTGCTTAGTGGCATATCTTTGGGGATAAATTTATTGACCAATAGCTCAGCTGGCGGGACAGATATCATAGCCAGGCTTACGTCAAGAAAAATTCCCCAATTCAACGTCAATTGGCTTATTTTTTTATTTGATAGCGTAGTAGTACTTTTTTCTGGAATTGTTGGGTTTCTTAAACAAGATGTAACTACTGATGGGAATAAAATTCTATTAAACGTGATGACTCCTATTTTGTATTCTTTTATTACTTTGTTTCTAACTTCCCAAGTTGCAGATTTTATTTCAAATGGAACACAATCAAGTGTAGTCTTTAATATTATAACGAATAAATATCAAGATATGGGCCAAGCTATAATATGCGAGCTAAAAAGAGGAGCTACTGTGCTTAAGGGTCAGGGTATGTATACTAATGGAGAAAGAATTATGTTAATATGTGTAGTGAAAAGAAGACAATCTCCAGAATTGAAGAGATTAGTTAAAAGAGTTGATCCTGAAGCATTTATGTATGTCACTAAGGCCGCTGAAGTAAATGGCTACGGGTTCCATGTCGCAACAGAAATACCAGTAAAAATCAACCAAAATAAATTGAAGTAGTAGTTTTTATTAAAAAAGGAAGAAATGCAAAATTTACAAATATTGGGTTATGTTGTTAAAAAAATTGAGTTTGGGGTTAATGATTCTGCTAAGACAGGAAAGGCGTTTAATATTCATCCGAACGTTAGGTTTGATATGGCTTTGAAAGGGGATATGTGTAGACTATCAATTAAAGTGAATATTACAAAAACCGAAGAATCGGACGCTCCTTTTAATTTAGATGTGACCATAGTTGGTGATTTTAAAATAATCAGACCAATCAATATACAAGAAATGACAAAAGAGGCATCTGAGACACTATACCCATATGCACGTAGTACAATCTCTTCGCTTACCACAAATGCGAATATTCCTCCTTACTATTTGCCATTTTTAGATTTTGATAAAATCACTAATTCCGTATCAAATAATAGTGACCAAATAAAGATTCGTCCATTGGACGAGGAAATATAAAAAGAATATGAAGATTGGTATTATCAGCGACATTCATTCAAATTTGGAGGCACTGAATGGCGTATTGTACGAACTCAAAGACTGTGATGAGATTGTATGTTTGGGAGATATTTGTCATTTTGGGGCTGATACCAACGCTTGCTTTGATACTTTGCTAAACTTAAAAAACTTTTCAATGGTTAAAGGTAATCATGACTCATATTCGAACAAATTCTATCGAGGCAATTATGAGATAAAGACTGAACTAGAAGCCTATATCGAATATATGCTTTTTAGAACAAATTCACAGTATCAAGAATACATTAGTAACCTACCTTATGTTATTTCTAGGAATATTTCTGGGAGGCGAATAGCTTTTACTCATTTCAAGTGGGATACTTCTCATGAAACTAGTTCAGTTCCAATTTTGCCCATAAATAATAAGGATTTAAATACAATTTTTTCTGGAGTTGAATCAGAGATTGTATTTTTTGGACATACTCATTTTTCTCAGGATAATATAATTAATGCGGATGATAGAAGAGGAAAGATAAGATATATTAACTTTGGACCCGTAGGGACCCCGCACTTTTCTCCTGCTTTGGCAAGATTTGGCGTAATAGAAATTAATGATAAAGGAAATGTTTGTGTTGAGAAGAAGGCAATCCCATATGACAAATCCTTAACTGTTTCTAAAATTGCAAAATTAAACCATCCTTTTGTACCCTTTATACTGAAAAAATTTTTTAGCAATTAAAAAAGACGGAAAAATGTTCCGTCTTTTTACTTATTGATAGAATAAGCTTATTTTAATCTATCTTTTAAATCAGCGAGTTGCTTATATAACTCCTTTGGAAGAGTCTCTCCAAACTTAGTAGTGTAAAAATTTTCTATTTCCTTTGCTTCTTCGGTCCAAACAGATTTATCACTGTCTAGGATGGATTTAAGCTGATCAATTGAAAACTCCAGTTCTTCCAAATTGATGTCTTCAGCTTTCGGCATAAAACCAATAGGGGAATCCACTGCATCAATAGCATCTTCACACCTCTTTAAAATCCAATCTAATACTCTCATGTTATCTCCGAATCCAGGCCAAATGAAATCGCCTGAATTATCAAGCCTAAACCAGTTAACGTTGAACACTTTTGGAGGATGTGTTAACTTAGCTCCGATATTCAACCAATGCGCGAAATAATCAGCCATATTGTACCCGCAGAAAGGAAGCATAGCCATAGGATCATGTCTAACGACTCCTACGGCACCTGAAGCTGCCGCCGTTGTCTCTGAAGCCATTATTGAACCGATAAAAACCCCATGTTCCCAGTTATGTGATTCGTAAACAAGGGGGGCTGCCTTGGCTCTTCTTCCCCCAAATATTATCGCAGTTACAGGAACTCCTTGGGGATTTTCGAATTCACTTGATAAAGAGGGACAATTAATTGCGGGTGAAGTAAACCTACTGTTTGGATTTGCACCTTTTACCAATTTTCCTTCTGCATCTGTTAAACCACCATACCATTTATTCCCAATCCAATCTTCCGCATCTTTTGGTGGATTTTTATCTAATCCTTCCCACCAGACAGTTTTCGTTTGGGGTATATAAACAACATTTGTAAAAATAGTATCTTTTTGTGTGGAAATTAGAGCGTTAGGGTTTGATTTCATATTTGTTCCAGGTGCAACGCCAAAGAAACCATTTTCGGGATTAATCGCATATAATCTACCATCCTTTCCAGGTCTTAACCAAGCGATGTCATCTCCTACTGTGAATACTTTATATCCTTTTTTTGTATAAATTTCTGGTGGAATTAACATGGCTAGATTCGTCTTACCACAAGCTGAAGGGAATGCAGCACAGATGTATTTTATCTCTCCATCAGGTTTTTGTATGCCAAGAATAAGCATATGTTCTGCCATCCAACCTTGTTTCCAAGCTTGATAAGAGGCTATTCTCAAAGCAAAACATTTTTTTCCTAGAAGAACATTTCCACCATATCCACTATTTAAAGAATATATTAAATTGTCTTCCGGGAAATGACATATATACCTGTTTTCTAAATCTAGCTTTACTTTACTATGGACACCTTTTACGAATTCCCCAGATTTTTCAATACCATCTAAAACGTCTAGGCTAACTCTAGTCATTATTAACATATTTAGAACGACGTAGATACTATCCGTGAGTTCTATGCCATATTTAGCAAAAGGAGATCCAACCTTTCCCATCGAGTAAGGAATAACATACATAGTTCTTCCTTTCATCCCGCCAGATGCAATTCCATCTAGCATTTTATAAGCAGATTCGGGATCCATCCAGTTATTTGTTGGTCCTGCATTTTTTTGTTCTTTTGAACATATAAATGTTCTATGTTCGACTCTTGCGACATCATTTACTGCTGTCCTGTGATAAACGCACCCTGGTAGGAGTTTTTCATTAAGTTTAATGATTTCTCCAGTAGAAGCAGCCTCATCAGTAAGCGCTGACTTTTGTTCTTTAGTGCCATCTATCCATATAATTTTATCTGGAGTCAAAATCTTTGAGTATTTGTCGATAAAATCAAGAATTTCCTTGTTGTTCGTAATGCTATTTGTCATATGCTAGAACCTCCTAAATTATTATAGTAATATTAACATAGTGGTAAAAGATAAATCAAACGTTATACCATTATTATGGACATAGTTATAATTTGACTTAACTACGATATTGATAATATAATAACTAAATTAGTGAATAAGTTAATTAATTAAACAGGAGAAATAGCAAATGAAAAACCCCTTTATATCCCTTGAGAAAGCTTTAGAAATAAAAGAAAAATATCCCACACCTTTTCATGTATATGATGAAAAAGGTATTGAAAAAAATATAGAAAAATTAGAAAAGGCTTTTTCATGGAATAAAGGCTTTAAAGAGTATTTTGCAGTAAAAGCCACCCCAAATCCAGCGATTTTAAAAATAATGAAAAAATCAGGTTGTGGTTTGGACTGTTCTTCGCTTACAGAATTGATGATGGCTGATAAATTAGGGTTTTCTGGGGAAGATATAATGTTTTCTTCAAATGAAACTGCTGCAGAGGAATATATTTATGCGAGAAAACTTGGGGCAATTATAAATTTGGATGATATTACTCATATTGATTTTTTAGAAAAATATGCTGGTATACCTAATAAGATATCTTTAAGGTATAATCCGGGAGGAGAGTTCAAAATTGGAACCCAAATAATGGGAAACCCAGCGGACGCAAAATATGGTTTGACTACAGAACAAATGTATGAAGCTATAGAAATCTTGCAAAATAAAGGAGTTTGTTCTTTTGGAATACATGCTTTCCTTGCAAGTAACACTAAAGGCAACTCATATTATCCAGAACTTGCGAGTTTATTATTTAAACTTATAAAGGATTTAAAGAAAAAAACAGGCGCTAAATTCGATTTTGTAAATTTAAGTGGAGGGATAGGAATACCGTATAAGCCCGAGGAAGAAGAAGTTGATATTATTGAAGTTGGAAAAGGAGTCCAAAAAGCTTACAACGATGTATTCACCCAAAAAGAAAGAGGTGAGTTAAGCATTTTTACTGAGTTGGGGCGATTTATGCTTGCACCGTATGGTGGGTTAGTAACTGAAGTTTTACACTTTAAGCACACATATAAAGAATATGTCGGAGTTGATGCTTGTGCTGCTCACTTAATGAGGCCCGCAATTTATGGTGCTTATCATCATATTACTGTTTTGGGTAAAGAAAACAATCCTACGAATTTCAAATACGATGTAGTTGGTTCATTATGTGAAAATAGTGATAAGTTTGCTATAGATAGAGATTTACCTAAAATTGAATATGGAGATATTTTATTTATTCACGATACAGGTGCACACGGACACTCTATGGGGTATAACTACAATGGAAAATTGAGAAGTTCGGAAATATTGCTTAAGAAAGATGGAACATTTTCTCTGATTAGACGTGGAGAGACATGCGATGATTATTTTGCAACATTAGATATATATCCCGAATTTTCCAAAAAATAGTATTAAAAAATTGAGCTTCTTTTTTGCCAGAAATAATAAAAACACAAAGTTTTCTTGTGTGTTATAGATGATGTTTTACAGTAATATTCCTTTTAATTACGCGGGTATGCGCAATTGTTCACTTAAGTTACATTGTATATACACCATGAGTGTGTTATATTTTCTTTATAAGAGGAAGAAGTTTTATTTCGGAGAAAAATGAATAAGAAACCTTTAATAAATCAAAATTTTCTTGTTTATATTATCTTTCTTTTTTTTACAATCAGTATATTTTTGTCCATAACAGTTTTTTCACTTTCAAATTTTAATCTTAGCGAAAATGATGAATTTGCTTATGCCGAAGAAACGGAAACTGTATATATTTCCGATGAATTAGCATTTGAGAGTTTTTTGTCAGATTGTAGCCTCCACAATTTGTTTTCTAGAGGAGAGAATAATATTCAATCGGTTACTTCTAATAAAAAGTATATTTTGACAACAGATATTTATTTGCGAAGAAAAAACCATGAATACTCTGTGGAAAAAAAATGGAATGCAGAGTATTTTGATGGCGAATTCGATGGAAGAGGGCATTCTATTGTTAACTTTGAATTAGACAATGAAAAAGCAGGGGTTTATTCTGCTACTGCCAATATGTTTGGTTATGGGTTTTTTTCATTGATTGGAGAACATGCAGCTGTTCGAAATTTAAACTTTGTTTCTGCTAACATTGATTTTTCAGATAAGGAAACTGCTATAGTTGCTGGCACTAATGCTGGATTTATAGAAAATGTAAAAGTAGAAGGATATGTGCAGGGGAAAACCTGGACCGCAGGCATATGCATATATAATTTTGGTAAGATTCACAATACCCTTTCTCTCGCTTCGGTAAACCTTATCCCTGGAGACTACTATACTGGCACATCAGGATATATATGTGCAATAAACAGTGAAGATATATATGAAGAAAAAAAAGCAAATCTTGTGAATGATTATGAGACATTTATAAGATATTATGAACTCAATAGTAATCAATTTTATGATATAAGCGATGATGATACCGATAGTGTGATAGGGGATGATGTTACTGAAGGGAGTTATGAATATATCCAAAATGAAGAACATGTAACAGTCCCAGCCCATTTATCGTACATATATGATTGTTATATTTCTGACTATTACGGAACAATTTGGTATTTAGAAGACTATAAAACTTTATATGAAAGCTATCCAAATACTTCTCCTTATGAAGTTGACATGATTAAGGACATTAATCTGTTTAACGTGGAGATAGATATTTCTAATGATTTAGAACAATTGAACTATGTAGAGGTTTTGAAGGGAGCGGATTGTGAAGCTTTTCCATATGCTTCCTTTAATAGAAACAGTCACAATTTTTATAACCGCGATATAGTCTCGGTTGAATATGATTATTCTTACATCAATGGTGGCTTAAGCATCCCAGATGAATCTTTTTCATTAGTAGGAAGTGGTACAGAAGAGTATCCCTACGTTATTGCGTCTTTATCCGATCTTTTGAAGTGTGGCTCGATGGAGGCGGCAGATCAAGTTACTTTTGATTATTATATT
>JAQVQU010000070.1 GCA_028701415.1 Clostridia bacterium
CCTGCTTAAATCTTCGTGTATTGCTACTCTCCGATGATTTATTGGGCATATTTATGATAAAATATATATCAAATAGAGAGTAAAGGATTAATTAAGTATGAAAAAAGTATTATCGGTTGAAAACATGAAAAAAAGCGATAAGAATACTATTTCCGAAGGAATAAAAGGGACAGAACTCATGTTCCGCGCTGGCAAAGGAATCTTTGAATCTGTGGAATGGACTAGAAGCGTTGCAATTGTTTGCGGGAGAGGAAATAATGCGGGGGATGGTTATGTTTTAGCTATCTTATTGCAGGAAAATAACATTTATACCAAGCTATTTTTAATTTCCGAAAACTTTTCTATTGAGGGAAAATACTACTTTGATATATGTAAAGAGAGGGGAATTCCCTATGAAATAATAGATTCTCAAACTAGTTTTTCCTCTTTTAGCATTATAGTAGACTGTATATTTGGAACGGGTTATAAGGGAAATCTGGAGAAAAAAGAAAGATTCGCAATTCAAGAGATTAATAATAGCAATGCATATGTGGTATCTGTTGACATAAATAGTGGGCTAAATGGAGATAACGGGATGGCAGACATGTGTGTTATTTCTGATTTAACAATTTCGATTGGGGGATACAAACCAGGCCATTTTCTTAATATGGCTAAAGATAAGATTAAAAAGCTCATAAATGTAGATATAGGAATTAACCCTGTTGATAATCCTTACTATTTGCTTGAAGCCTCGGATGTTATAAAGGCATTTAAAGTCAGACCTAATTTTTCTAATAAATATACATTTGGTAGCAGTTGCCTGCTTGGAGGGTCAAAAGAATATAGTGGCGCAATAAAACTTGCGAATTTGGCGACTGGCGCATTGAAAGCAGGTGGAGGTATCACTACTCTTGCCCTGCCTAATACCCTAATACCGTCTGTATTACCATATGTTCTAGAAAGCACTGTATGTCCTCTAAGCGACAAAGATGGGGAGCTTGTATTCAACTCCCTTGAAATAGATAAATTGTTAGAAAAAGTCGATGTAATTGCGTACGGGATGGGCCTTGGCCTAGGTGAGGGAAATCTTCAAACACTATCTTACATTCTATCCTCAAATTTCCCTGGCACAGTAATAATTGACGCTGACGGAATAAATGCCCTATCAAGAATAGGAACTGATTATCTTGTTTTCTCAAAAATGCCAGTAATAATTACCCCGCATGTTGGGGAGTTCTCTCGGCTCTTAAAAAAATCTAAAGAAGAAATACTTAATGATCCAATCGGATTAGCAAAAGAATTCGCAGCAAAATATAGGACTATTGTTCTTCTTAAGGGTCCAACTACCATCGTAACGGATGGAAAGGATGTAATACTTGTAGACAAAGGTTGTCCTGGTATGGCTACAGCAGGAAGTGGGGACGTTCTCTCGGGAATACTTGCAGGAATGTGCTCGTTTAACAAAGATAATCTCTTACTTACTGTGGCATCTGCCGCTTATGTTAATGGCCTTGCGGGAGAAATTGCACAAAAAAGGAGTAACGTTTTTTCTATGACGGCAAAAGATACTATTGACTCCATTAAGGATGCGATAAACTTAATTATTATGAAAGATAATGTAATGTAAAGCATTATGCATTTCACAAATATATACACAGACTAATTCTTTTTTCGATGAAGGGAAATCAACCATTTTAAAACATGCTTCTTTTTTCTATTTATTTATTTTTTTCGCCAATAAATATTTGTTGTAGCAGAATATAAGTGGTGATAATATATCATTATGAAAGTAGCTGAAAAGGATACCATTTCTGGGAGACTTAAAAAGCGAAGAGCCAGTATGACGGATAGACGCAAAAAGCAGATAGTCCAAAACTGGCTTTCTTCTTTTGTGGTCACAGCGGTTGTAGTTGTAGCAGTTACTGTTTCTAATACTTCAACAAAGACTGATGCCACTTTTACCCAACTAGACTCCATCGGAACAGAAATCATTTATGAGGTTTCTCTTCTAGAACTCGGGGATAATGTTGACCCGGAAAGCCTGAAAGTCGTCGCAGAGAGTCAACTGGGCTCTAAGGAATCAAAATTATCTACTGGAGTAAACCAAGGAGTTTTTAGCTCTCTGTCCCCTAATACTGAGTATACTGTCTCTATCGTAGGTTCTAAAGGTTTTGGTAACTTCACAATAGAAAGCAGAAAAGTTCGTACCTCTGATGGTTCTGGGGGGACTCTTCTTAATCTTTCTTTTAGAGAAATGTCCGATCAACACATGAAATACTTAGATTTGTCAGGAACGTCCAAATATATTGATAACAAAAACGAATACTCCTCCGTATATCTTGAATATCAATATTTTGTTGATGGAGTAGCGACTGGGAGTATTGAAACTTTAAACGTTACTTCCCCTACTTATCCCTTTTATATTGAAGGACTCCCCTACGAAAATGGAACTATCGTTATCAGTCTTTTTGCAACGCTAAAAACCGGTGGAAATATCCTTTTAAAACAAAGCACTCTATCCTCACCTTTTTTGATTAATGCTAGCGGTTATATCGATACAATTGAACCTTATTCGTTGATAGTAAGTATATACCCTGATCAAACTCTTTTAGATGCAACGTATTTTGCTATAATTAAACAAGGGGAAACAGAAATTTATAGATCTAATATAACAATTCTTTTAATAGATAACGGCGGTTATCAATATTATTATGGCTCACAAACCATCCCTTCACTCCTACCCGAAACTACTTATGAAGTTAATTTTGGAATATCTTTCACCAATCCTTATACAGGATTATCTGAGACAAGAGTCTTTCAAACGGATGAAGTTACAACCCCTCCATATTATTCCTTTTCAGCAACTATACAAGAAGTAGATACCAACGTTCTTGTTACCCTTACTCTCTATGATCCTTCAAATGTATTATCTAATTTAAAAGTCACCCTTTTTAATTATAACGAAGGATCTTATATATATGTGACAGAATCCATAGTTGCTTTGAGTTCAGAGGAAGATATTAAAACAGGGATATTTGAGCATTTTCTACCTGGATCCCAATATAGAATAGTGATTACTGGAGACAAAAATATAGACGGAACTCTTTACCCAAGTCAGAACCTTCAAACTGTGGAGATTATCCCTTAGCGTAGAGAGATTATTAGAATTATATTATTTCATCAACGAAATAACATTGTAACCGCGATTAGCGGAAATATATGATAAGTGAGGAAAAGATATGTTTAAAAAATTTATGGAAAAACCAAAAAAGACCCGGGTTACAATAATAGTTGCATCTCTTGCTGTGTTGTTCTTAATTCTTTTGGCTGCTCTTGCAGGAGTAATATTCCCTAACTCGCTATTTTCTAGAATCATTGATAACTCAATTGGAAAATTTTTCAATCTTGCTGATTTCTTCGTTAATAATTATGTAAGAATCTTAGAAAGCTTGGCTGTGCTCTTTTTTGTTTGACTACTAAATAAGTTAATTAACGTAATTGCTGCAATTTTCATAAAAAAAGGCGGTAAAACCGAGATGATTAGCGAGTTAATTCAAAGCTTAATTAAGTATGCAAGTATAGCCGCCGCCCTCTTCCTAATACTTTCTGCCTGGGGAGTTCAAACTCAAACCCTGCTTGCTGGAGCAGGTATAATCGCCCTTGCAATAAGCTTTGGAGCACAAAGCCTAATAGAGGATATAATCTCCGGTTTGTTCATCATTTTCGAAAAACAGTTCTCAATCGGAGACATAGTTCAATTAAATGATTTCAGAGGAAAAGTAGTAACAATGGGAATCCGAACCACGAAGTTTGAGGACGTAAACGGTGATATTAAGATTATTAACAACTCTGATATCAGAGGTGCAATTAACACTACAACAAATCTTTCACCAGCTGTTTGCGACATCTCTATAAGCTATTCCGAGGATATCATAAAAGTTGAAGAGGTAATAAAATCTAACATCTCAAGGATTAAAACAAACATCCCAGATATAATCGAAGGGCCTTTTTATAAAGGAGTTCAATCGCTTGCTGACTCCTCTGTTGTAATACGCATGTACGCGAAGTGCAAGGAGCAAAACCGATATCAGGTGGTAAGAGACCTCAATCGTGAAATGAAGATTATTTTTGATGAAAACAAAATTTCTATTCCTTTCCCTCAACTGGTTGTACATACAGAAGAGAAAAAGGAAGATAAATAATACAAGTGGGGCAGAACAAATTCTGCTCCTTTTTTTATACTTGCTATTTGTAACAACTTAAACGTTCGACTGTATTAGTTTTTGCGCTGAACTTTATATCTCAAAATTGTTTGAAGCTTTTCTGTCTCTGTTTTTCTCGCATCGGATAGATATATTTCTTTATGAGCTTGTTCTCTTATTTCTAAGTTGTGATTATTGATGTAATCCTTCATTAAAGAAAATGAGGCTGGCTCATTGTCATATGAACCTATATGTAGCATTTGTACCGAGAGCCCGTCCTCTACCTCTTCATAAAATGCCTGACTAAGCAATTCGGCGTCCTCTTTTTTCCTGGCAATCTCAAACGCTCTGTTGACCACATCCTGAGTTATAAAAGAAGGCTGTTTAATAGATATTTTGTATATAAACTGATCCTTATCAAGTTTGTTGCTTTTCTTTCCTTCTTCCGATAAATCCCAGACTCCCTCAAGAGGATATACAGTATATTCAAAATATCCTTCCGGAGTGAACCCTTTTTTAGGCATCATTCTTACTGCGTAAGCAAGAGAATACAAAACGGATACTCTTTTGGCAAAATCATCTCCGTTTGGATCTCCCTTCCCTTTTATCGAAAAATATTTTGCTGAAGGTATCTGAACCAAAGAAGGGGTTTTCCCTGGCGAATAAATCTCTTTTTCTTCTTTTTTCCATTCGTACTTCATTTCATATCCCCCTGTTAAGCAATATCTTTTAATCTACCTATCCATCGATTTCAGTTTATATCCCAAAATTCTCTGTGCAGCTCAAATATTTGCTTGAAATTTGTGTTTGTATACCGGCTTCTTCATGATGCTCATGTGAGGCTTCCTCCCACTTGGGATAGAACACCCCTGCTAATACTGCTATAGCTATTACCAATAATATAATAATGAGCCTAAATATTTTCTTATTCATTTTTAACCCAACATTACAGACATGATTGGCTTCTAGAAACAACGTTGGTCTCTGATAAATAATATACTATCATTTAGCAATATTAATCTATTATTTTTTATTATTGTAATGGAATACCGAAATTTATTTAAAATGGATCTAATAACAATATTAAACAGCTTTTTCCTAATGTTTTGTTGGATAACGGGGCAGAATGTCCAATTAATTGTTGGATAACGGGGCAGAATGTCCTATGCAAAAATAATTTAGCTGGGGATGATAAAATAGTTTACCTTCCCATATATATGATTATGTTCATTGATGAAAACAGCCGAGATATCCCGAAATATTCTGCCATAAACTTAACTCAACTATAAAAACGACAGGATTTAAATCCTGTCGTTAAATACTTTTTTTTAGATATTTAAAATTAGTTTAGAAGCAATAATTTATTCCTCTTCAATTACTTCGGAGAACTCTGCGTTTTCATCATGTGGAGTAAGCGCAACTGCTGCGACCTTTCCTCCATCTCTCAGCCTCATAAGCCTGACACCTTTTGTGCTTCTGCCAATTTTGCTGATATCCGAGACCCTTATTCTTATCATTATTCCCGTATCGGATATGATTATAATATCATTCTCTTCCCCGGTTTGCTTGAGGGCTATTAGTTTTCCGGTTTCATCGCTGAAGTTACCCGCTTTAATTCCTTTTCCAGCCCTACCCTGGAGCCTGTACGCATCTGTATCTGAACGCTTCCCATATCCGAGCTCACTAACAGTAATGAGATCAAACCCAGGCTTCAGAACAGCCATATCAACTATTGTTTCAGAGTCATCAATTCTCATGCTTCTGACACCCATGGCAGTACGACCGGTCTTGCGAATATTGCTCTCGTCAAACCTTATACATTTACCCCCTGAGGAAGCGAGGATAACCTCATCCTTTCCAGAAGTAACATCAACCGAGATAAGTTCATCATCATCAACTAAGGTTATTGCGATTTTTCCTGACGTCATTATCCTTTGGAATTCCGTTACAGAGGTTTTCTTAATTAATCCTTTTTTCGTAGCCATCAACAAAAATGCGTGATTTTCTCTCTCATCCGGGATAGGAAGAATGGCAGTTACCTTTTCGTTCTCGATAAGAGGCAACAAGTTAATGCTAGCTCTCCCCTTAGAAGCTCTTGGCGCTTCGGGAATTTCATAACCCCTCAGCCTGTAAACCTTACCCCTGTTAGTAAAGAACAAGACATCATCGTGAGTAGAACAAATGGTAACAGAGGTTATGAAATCTTCTTCTTTTGCTTTGTGAGCAGTAATTCCTACGCCACCTCTTCCTTGTGCTTTGTATTCGGAAAGAGATAGTCTCTTTATATATCCCTGATATGTCATTGTAACCGCAACATCTTCTTTTACAATAAGGTCTTCGTAATCGATTGCTGCCGGATCAAAACTTATTTCTGACTTTCTCGGTCTTGCGTATAACCTTCTGACTTCAAGAATTTCCTCTCGAATAATTGAAAGTACTCTCTCGGGTCTTGAAATAATATCGGTGTAATCTTCGATTGATTTATTCAGTTCTTCAAGTTCTTGATTAAGTTTATCTACCTCCAGAGATGTCAGCCGGCCAAGCTTCATTTCGAGGATTGCATTTGCCTGCTTCTCTGATAGTTCGAACCTTTCCATAAGTCTAGCTTTGGCTTCTGCGGTCTCTCTAGACTTCTTGATTATCGCAATGACTTCATCAATGTTTGCTTCTGCTATTACTAATCCTTTAACAATATGCTGACGTTCCTCGGCCTTATTGAGAAGGTATCTAGTTCTCCTTACAGTTACATCGATCTGATGGTTGATGTAAGCCATCAATATCTCTTTCAGGGTCATTACTTTTGGTGTTCCCTTGTCGAGGGCCAGGAGAATCAT
>JAQVQU010000009.1 GCA_028701415.1 Clostridia bacterium
ATCATAATCGCTATCATCTCTGGTAATGTATTCCACCAACTCTATCATTCTATCTTCGTCTATGCCGGCAAGAGCCATACGTTCAATAATGTCCTCTGCCTCTGAATAGCACAAAATCTTAGTTACTGTCGTTGCATCATCTTCATTCCATCCTGCAAGAGTATTTTCATCAAAATGTGGCTTGTCGAAGGGATAATAATTATCGTTAGACCATTCAGATTCCCCCTTATAATCATCCCTTGATTCTTGCTGTTTATCAACAATTTTTCCTGTCTGCGTGGTTTTTACTGTATTGTCATATACTTCCCTTGGAACAGTTAGATAATCCTCCTGCCCACAATCCAGAAGGTCGGGCAAAATAGCTACTATTGCCTGATTATTGTTATTAACTGGAGGTTGAGGCGGTGTACAGGCAGCCATACTTAACAGTATAGCAACAGCTACTATAAAAACTGCGATTGTAATAATTCTCTTTCTCATTTTTCTCTCCTTATATTAAGCTTTTTAAAAGAGTTTCCTATTATATATTTTAAGTCACATTTAAACGCTTTTCAATATTGTATTTCTTTGTTGAGCAATACCCAACAATAGTTATATTTCGTTCCTAGTATTCTTCCATGTCTTTTAGTATACCATCAAGTCTTTGTTTTTAACTCTCACCCAAATAATTGCATCAAGCGATCATGTTGTATATTATGGAGCCACATTCAAATAGCTTCGATAAGGTATCCAAGCAGAATTATTGTTATATAACGTCAAAGCATTCAAGTCAGGAACATATATCGCCGTTATTCCTTGTAGAACATCTCCCCTTCCCAAACTACAAGGACTGGGATTAAGCATATTCAAAGTAGTAATACCACTTCCATAGAAAGCATTCGTACCTATATGAGTCACCTCTTCAGGCACCGAATATTCCGTAGCAGTACCTTTGTAGAAAAGCAACCTATTAGCAACAATATAAGCCGTATTTGGAAGGCCAGTAAACCAAGGAGTATCTTTGAATGCATCTATTCCCGTTTCCTCAATGTATCCAGTTAGAGTTACAGTAGATAAGGAAGTACACCCACTAAAAGCGTTGTTAGGTATTTGAAGCATTGTAGTTAAAGATGAAAAGCTGACAGAAGTAATTGCTGTGTTTCCCGTAAACACATTCTTCCCAATAAAATTAATGTTTGCCGGAATAATTACTTCAGTATCGCTTGATAAATATGCCAGCAATCTAGTGTTGTTAAGAATAATGAACTTTGTGCCCCCATTGTTAGCTGAATAATTTGCTATCCATGGGGTTCCAGCAAAAGCTGATGTTGAAAGTTCTTGCAATGAATTGTTCAAAATTACGGAAGATAAAGAAGTACAACCAACAAATTCACCATTTGCTATCGAAACAGTTTGAGTTGCACTGAAGCTGATTGACTGAATTAATGTATTTCCTCGGAATACATAATCATATATCCCAACTAAATTGCTAGGTAGTACTATCGATGTAGAGATTCCATTATATCCAAACAACCTATTATTGTAATGTGCAAATTCACCCTTTCCAATCAACCATAAAGTGTCTTTAAATGCATTTTGACCTATATAAGATTTGCTAGGCAAGGTAACACTGTTAAGTGAGGTGCATCCATTAAATGAGTTTTCGGGGATAATGAACTCGTTTTGACTTGTTGTATTAAACCTTACACTAGAAATAGACTTGTTATTTGTGAATACTCCGTATGCCATAGAAGTAATGTTTGAGGCAATCTCAATATTTGTACTCCTTCCAATATACATCAAAAGTTTATTTCCTGTGGATACAAATAATGAAGGTAAATTATCTATCCAATATGTGTTATAAAAAGCTCTATATTCCACTTCGCGAATCCAATCAGTAAGATTTACAACAGAAAGGTTAAGACTTCCTTGAAAAGCCTTAGCCCCGATTGTTATTTCCGATGTTCTACTTTCAAAAGACAAAGAATTGATATTTGAATTTTCAAAAGATAAATCTGCTATCAATGATACGTTTGCTGGGACAGATATATCTGAATCTACACCTTCATACCCGAGTAAAATTCCATTGATGACAACATACCCATTATTTGAAACGGAAAGGGAGGAATAATACAAGGTATTTCTGAATGTATGAGATCCAAGAGATTGAATTAGTCCAGGGTTTATCACTGAAGATAAACTAGTGCACCCATAGAAAGCATAATCTTCTAATGAAACTGGATTAGCATCAAAAGCTAAACTTTCCAGGGAAGTATTTCCCTCAAACACGTAGCGAGGAACAATACTAACTGAGGATGGAATCACTACATTTGATGAAGCTCCTTTATAACCCACCAATATTCCATTAACGACAACATAACCATCTGGATAATCATTATACCCATTATACCAAGGGGTACCTAAAAAGGCATCTTGTCCAATCTCATTAATCAAAGAATTAAAGGTTACAGATGACAATGACGTCGCCCCAGATAAAGCCTCTCTTGGAATGCTTTGAATCAATGTTTGAGAGAAATCAAGGGAAGTAATCAAAGTGTTGTTTCTAAAAACATCTCCAGTTAACCCCTTAACTGAGGAGGGAAGCGTAACGGAACCGCCCACACCATTATACTTAATTAGGTAACCATTTCCTGCGAGCACAAATTCAGCTGTCTTAGATGTGAACCAAGGCGTTTCTTCAAATGAATGTTCGCCTATACTTACGTTAACGCTTAGCTCAACTTGAGCCAATGCAGTACAACCGCTGAAAGTAAAGTCTGGAATGTAAAGTCCTTTGTCTAAAGTAACTCTAGTAATTGCTCTGTTATTACGGAAAGTCCAAGATCCAATCTCAGTTGTTTGAGAAGGAATAGTAACTGTTGTTCTCGTTCCCACGTACCGTATAAGTTTATATTCTTTGGTGTACGAATCTTCATATACAATAAAACCACCATTTGAAGAGGTTTGAACCAAACTTAACCAGGGAGTATTAAGGAAAGCCTGAGAGTCCACAAAATTGATACTTTCGGAGAGTTTGACGGAGGCGAGCATAGTGCAATTGGCAAAAGTGTTAGCTTCAATAGTATCAATTACTGAATACTTGTCGAATTCAAGAGAAGTAATTACATTATTTCCTGCGAATACATAAGGATATATTTTTTCAACTTCTTTAGGAATATATACGGCTTCAGAAGATCCCCTATATGCTACAAGTAACCCATTAATTATCACTAATCCGGTTTTATTTTCCAACCATAGAGTATTTTTGAATGCATCTTGGCCAATTGAGTTAACCGATAAAGGTATGTTCGATATCTCCTCTAACTTCAAACATCCAGAAAAAGCACCAGGAGGAATCTGGGTTAATGTTGACCCCGGACCGAATTCGATGCTTACTATATCCTCGTTCCCTCTAAATGCATCTGCACTAATCGAAGTAATCCTGTAATCTATGAAGACTTCCGGGGAAACTCCTTTGTATTTAATAAGTACGCCTGCAGGATTTGCTCCACCAGGAGTAACATAATCGTTCTGGACATCATCAAGCCATTTAGTTCCAGTAAAGGCATCCCTTCCTACAGTTTGCAAGCCAGAAGGCCAAAGAATTTCTTCAACAGAATACCATCCATTAGCATATTCGCTCGCTATATCAGTTACCCCATCGGTGAAAGCCAATGTTGTAATATTGGGCAAAATATCATTTCCTCCAATCAAATCTTTGATTGGAATACTACCATCAGAATTAAATGCAAAAACCGAGGGCATTGATAAAAGATTATACATATCACTAGAAGATATTGATGCTCCTGACTCCAAGATAATTCTCGGGGGATCAGTAACTGCCCCAAGAGTTACCGAATAAACCGTTGAATCAATGGTGTAAGCCCCGCCACCAACATGTTTATAGACGACATACTTTCCATCAGCCCTAAGGGCTCTATTAAGTGTAAATAGCGTATTAGTAAAAGCGTCTTTTCCAATAGAAGAAATGTTTGGCGTATAAACGTTATATTCGTTAAGAGGGACGCTAGTAAGGTTTGTACATCCGTAAAAAGCTTCTTTTCCTATATGTTGCAGGATTGAGGATGTCCCTCCCCAAGAAATGGTATTAAGATTTTCTAAATTTTTAAAGGCACCTTCAGCAATGATTTTTACGTCTGCTGTAAGATCAATCGTCAATACATTTGGATCCCCAAGATATTTGACTATAGTTTTTCCTTGTGCATAAGTCCCCTCGAGTATTAGAAGTCCTGATGGGTTCATTGTAAACTGTGTCCCGGTAAAAGCACTTGTTGCAACAGTTCTCAAGGAATCAGGCGCATTAAAGTTATTGAATCCTGCGCATCCATAGAAAGCATTGTCCATGATTGTATGGGCTTTGCTTCCTTGTTCAAATCTTAGGGTTGTAAATGTTAAAGAACTTGACCATGTCCATGAACCGGGAGACCCAGAAGCTAAACTAAACGCACCTGTATTAACTATTTGGACATTTGCCGGAACATTTATACTAGAAGAAGTACCCTTATATTTATACAAAACTTTGTCAGCTGCGACCACAAAGTCGCTTCCATAACTAGGAATATAATAATTTTGGAACCATAAAGTATCTTCAAGAGAATTAACGCCCAAAGACTCTATAGTATCAGGAAATGCTACTTGGCTAATATTTGTCCATCCGTTTAACATTTCATCTATCGTCGTTAAAGCCCCGTCAATTATCTCAATTGAAATAATAGACTCCGGACGAAGATTTAAATCTTGAGGTTCCCCGACTAGCACGATTTCAAAGAGATTGTCCAGCGTGACCGAACCAAGATAATTGACTTTGTATAAACTAGACTCATTAATTAGAGAAGTAATCTCCTTGCCTGAAATTTCCCTATTCAAAATGTTCTCTGACTTGTTTATTGTCAGCTCTTGTAAATCTGCAAGATTTGAGAAGGTGTTTGGAGTTACAGAATCATCTAAATTAATAGAAATGGAGCTAACTCCAGACATAAAAACATTATTTCCTAAGGCTAAAATAGTGTAATCAAAGGCACCATCGGATATTGTGTCTGGAATAATTACCTCCGAAGATTCTCTTAAAGATACCTGTGGATATAAGGAGAGTAATATTGAGTCTCTATTGTAACTCGGAGTGTCATCCGGGATATCGTAAGTAATGTAAGAATCTCTCAACCAGTTAAGTGTTGATTGTGATTTATCTCCCGCTAGAGTCGTAAGAAGATAACTTCTCATCCTAACCTCAAGAAGAAGATTTGCATCTAAACCTCTTTTGAATGATCTTTGAATCTCCTCAGAAATTAGCGGAACATCGGGCTCAACTTTTGGTGCAAAGGTTAACCAACCGGTAATATCCGCTTGATAATCAGATAATTTCTCCCCTTTTACGAAAATTTCTCTTCCAGCTCCAACCGTAAAACTACTTTGTTCTACTGAAGGAATTTGAGAGGAATGAGCCATAAATATTTTTGTCAACCAAGGAGCATCTGCAAACGCATAAGCCTCAATAGCTTGAACGTTATCGGGGATATAAACTACCTCTATGTGTTCGTTGTTTTTGAAAACCCCATATCCTACTGTCTTAACCGAAGAAGGTATAGTCAAAACATTGTTGACGCCCTTATAATCCACCAGTATTCCATCTAAAACGACAATAAAATCCTGTTCTATTGAGTTCATCCATCCGGTTCCAGTAAAGGCTCTTTCTTTAATGGAGTTTAACAATATGTTTTTTTCGGAAATCATATTTTCGTCAAGTTGAGTCTCAAGAGGGGTCACTATTAACTCATCGTCCGAAACACTTAGTATGTTGATGTTTGTAACGTACTCACAATCTTCCAAAAATGCAGATTCAACTACTTCCTGCCCAACAAGTATATTAACCGTACTTATGTGTGAAGGAAGAATCCTTGTTCCTAAAACTTCTTTAATACTGTACCCTGCTGCAGAAGAAATAGAATTCATACTTGGATTAGCAAGTAATAAAGAATACAATAAATCGTCGTCCGTCTTTACTGAGGCATAATTTGGGGCGGATATTGAAAGAGAAGTCAATCGAGTGATTCCTGCAAAAGCAAATGATTCTACAGTGACCGAAATATTAATGCTTAAATTTGTTGTTGCTCGAGATAGAGCATTGTCAGATATCTCAGTCACAACCCCTTCTAAATTTTCTGGGATAAAACAATCAGTTAAGTTTCCGAAAAATTTAATTAGTTTAATCCCAGCGACTGATCCATTACTGTATATCCACTTTCTATTTTCGTTAAGATCATAACTAATAGACATTCCGGTTTCATAATTAATTCCGTATCCTAATGAAATACCTAAATCGTTATAACTTGCCTTCTGAGTCCCATCTAATCCATTATCCACAAAAATTTCGATTCCAGGAACAGATATTCCTCCAACCACCCTTCTCAAAGTGTTAGTTAGAAAATCAGCACCTCTCAAAGGAACTTCCGTTGTCCCGAAAATTGCTAAGGTCCCCAATTTAGAAGCTGATTCAAAAGCATAATTTCCAAAACTTATAAAACCATCTGGAACAGCTACAACTTCCAAAGATGAACAGTACCTAAAAGCGCTCTCACCGATATATCTTAATGATGAATTCTCTATATCCTCTGGTATAACATGTGTAATTTGAGTGTTTGCATAAAAGGCTCTCGAAAGAATTCTCTTAACGCTTGAGGGAATCATTACTACTGGAGAAAGAGAAGCGTGTTGTTTGAAGGTGTACAAAATACCGTCTCCAATAATAACAGAACCATAATCTCTGTCTTCTAGCCACTTGGTACCTAGGAAAGCATTTAGCCCTATTGTTGAAATAGTTGATGGCAATCCTTCCACCATAACATCAACATCTAGTTCATCTGACACATAAAAATCTTCAAGTTGATAACATCCGCTAAAAGCATCATTCCCTACAGAATTGAGTGTGTAATACGGGCTAGATTCATTTGTCTTGAAATATATCTCTCTCAACGAAGTACAACCAGAAAATGCATTTTCTCTAATATCTTGAATACTTGTATCCATACGAACTATCTCTATAGAAACGCAATCTAAGAACATATTTGCAACAATATACTCATCTTTTTCTATAATTTCTATTTCTTTAATTTTAGAAGGAGGAGTCCCCTGAAAAATGTCAATGAGCGGTTTTGACGAAGAAACTGAGAATTTATTCAAGTTCGGGCCACCATTATTATACACATATGTTAAATCAAAGTTAGATATAGGAATGTTGTTGTTGATGATTCTTAACACTATATTATTAAGCTGTACCGCTCCAGAAAAAGCATCCCTTTCAAATTCCACGGAAGACTCAAAAGTAACCTGAAGAACTCTAGAGTCAAAAATGAAGTCTCCCATCTTTGAAACACTGTATTCATCGTCAGAAAAATAGGTTAGAACGGAAGAAGGAACTGTAACTAATTCATTACTTCCAAGATATTGTACCAGTTTTATGCTTGTTCCATCGAAAACAAATGACCAGTCCCCATCGACAGAAATATTTTCTATGTCAATAAGTTTTCCTTGGTCATACAATTGATGCCAATTTTCATTAGCCCAAGAACTTCCTGTAGCATATCTCGATACATCTGATACGTATATTTTCAAAAACGAATATGAACTATCATTTCTAAAAAACACATTTTGACCTAAATTGATGGGAGATAGGGTATTAAAGTAAACTTGAGCTAATTTTGTATTATTAGCAAAAGCACCATCTCCTATGAAAGTAACTGAAGAAGGTATTTGGATGTAAATAAGTGAAATACATCCGAAAAAGGCGTTGTTACCTATCGAAATAACACCCTCTGGGATCGTAATGTTTTCAAGGGAAGTATTTCCATAAAAAGCAAAGTCCCCTATGCTTTCAATTTCCGTTCCAGCTTTAAAAGTAACGTTCTCTAGAGAGGTACATCCATTAAAAGCGTTTGTCGTTATGGATTTTACAAAAGCAGGAATTTCTATCGAAACTAGCGAAGTGCAGTTTTCAAATGCATTGTTAGCTATTTCATTCAATGTGTTGGGCAATTCTATTGAAGTTAAACCAGCGGCAAGAGCTATATTAGAATAAACTGCTCGATACCCTATACCAACAACTGGCAAATTATTATAGTAATTGGGAATCCTCACATTTGATAGAGAACTCTCAACATTAGTCATGGAGGATACAATATATCCATTTGCTAAATCATTTAGAGTAAACGTGATTCCAGTAGTTGGATTTACTGTTGCGGTTTCCCATCTAGCATATACTGTGTAATTAGAGGAAAGAGGCTGGTATGCTTTTCCACCCTGGGAATCCCACCTCGTTTCAAATTCAGGTTCATTATACCATCCTAAGAATACAAACCCTGGCCAAGTAGGAGACTGGGGAATTGTTGGGACTGTTCCATATTGTGCTACAAAATCTGTAGGCTCGCCGGTAACATTCTCTGGATTAGTAGAAACATCAAATGTAACTGTGTACTGATTAATTAAGTATCTCGCAGCAAAATCGCTATCTTCACCAAAAACATGCACCATTTGGCCAGGCAAAGCGACAGATTTTACATTAAGTGGCAGATTGTTTGCGGCTACATCTATCCATCCTACATTTTCATCCATGAGCATAAGTCCACATGAGCTCTTCCATGACTCAGTTCCAAGTCCAGGATTAACTGGAGGATTTTCTCTGTAAATCTCATCTTTAAATAGAATGAGTTTCCCGCCGGTATAGTAGTGAATACCTGTTTTAGCAGTGTTGTTGTTTGTAATAACCCAATAAGGGACCTCGCTAACAATTTTACGCTCAATCGAATATCTTGCAGTATTCCATCCCGTAAAAGTGTATCCAGTTCTTTCAGGGTCAAGTATATTTCCTCCAATTCCGAACGTGTAGTAATCATTAAAGCTTTCGGTAGTAGAAAAGTTCTCTAACTTTTGAGTTTCATCATATCTGTTTGACACGGTAAGGATGTAACTCTTTATGGAATAAACTGGCTCTAGAGTAATGCTTTCCGTAATTGGATTCATGCTCCCGCCAACTGGGATTACCACCCTCCAACCAGTGAATGAGTATCCTTCTTTTTCTGGACGTGAAATTCCTAATCCATTAAAAATCGTTTCTGCATTTGACCCATATTGTACAGATGGCTCCTCATGAAGCACCTGGTTAAAGGCATCCCGCCAGGTAACCACAAACGTTTTAAATACAAACACCGCGTTAAAAGTCATGTTTGAAGTAACTGGTTGCTCTATCGGTATCTCTGGCTCCCATCTAACAAATATTTTCCCAACACCATCAAGATAATTTTCTATATATTCTTGAGAGGGTAGCACCCTTACAGAATTGTATTCAATGTCCGTAGAATAGGTATATTGAGAATCAACAACATAGTCAACTTTATATATTAGTTTTACATATTGTGGTCTTACAAATAAATTCTCCCTGATTTGCGTATTATTCCAGAAGTTCATTCCAGCCTCATCCGTGAAACCCCCTCCTTCGTACAAAAACCATTTTGCAGAATGCCCAATTTTTTCAGGTATCGCGGGCACAGCCGTTACTTTTCCTCCATCGACTATAGAATAAAGACCGCCCGGAACTAAACTTCCAAATTCATCTTGGAATCTAACTTCCCATATATTTAACCAATTTGCATACAAATTAATTTCCGTTTCTTGTTTTATTATAGTGGTGCTCAAATCCCATTTTGAGGAAAGCACTTCATCCGAATACCATCCTTCAAACTGGTGCCCCTCATAAGAAGGAATAGGTTGAGACAAAACAATTAAACTATCATATGCGCCAACTAAAGAATAGAAGTTCAACCCGGTATCTGGATTAACATAATTACCCCTTGGATAAATTTTTATGTTTACAGCTTTGGCTTCATAAAGGGGATAAATTTTTATATTCCCTGAAATAATTGAGAAATCTTCCCTCCACCCAGTAAAATTATATCCTGTTTTTAACGGATTAATTTCTGGATCAGTTGCAGGGTCTCCATAATCAATATACTGAGTTTGGAGAACAGTACCATCTTCTGCACAAAACTCTACCGTATAATTATCAATTGTGAAAATTGCCACAACTTTCAAATCACTTATAACTGGACTAAAAGCCGCATCATCTATATCCCATCTCGAAGAATATCCGGTAATTCTAGGAGATTCGGGTTTTGTTATACTCGTATTTTCTCTAACAGGGAATCTTGAGTAAACTTTGTATTCAACTTCTTCTCCACCTTCATTATAAATCTTTGTTTGAGAAAGATCCGGAAAATACGAGGAATAATCTGGATTAATCAGGAAAAATACCTGATACTCTCGAACCCACTTGGCAAAAAGGCTCATGTCTTTATCTACAGTCATAAGATCAAAGTTCCATTCGACAGTGCACCCCATATCCTTATACCAACCATCGAATGAATATCCTTCTCTAGTAGGGTCTGAAGATGGCTTATCTATTACATTCCCATGGATAACGTTTTCCAAAGAAAAATAGAGGGGGTTTGGAATATCATAATTTACATTAAATGAAATATCATATTCTTTGCTGATATAAACCGCTTGCACAGTCAAATTGCTTACTATGTTATTGAAGGCGGCATTCCATGTCCCCGAGTATCGAGTATTGTTAATAAAGTTAGGAGGGTTAATTGAGTTAATCTCACCAGAATATGCAGGATCAGTATTCATGTCTGTCCCATAAGGAACATTGTCAAAAGAACGAAGAGTCTGAATAGTAATACCATCGGTATCCATATAACAAAAAACAACTCGAAAAGTTTTAATTGTGTATACGCTTTGAGTTGTAATGTTTGATTGAACATTGGTGAAAACTAACCTATCCCATACACCTACCTTGCCTTCGATTTCAGGCACAGATGGAACGCTGCTAAGTGTCTCTCCTGATTTCACATAACGAACTATGGGGGTAAGATCCTCCCCCTCTGTTGGATAAAAAGTAACAGTATACAGTTTTGCCCATTTAGCATAGAGAACTGTGTCTGAAATTACCTTATCGACGCTAAAGTTCCATTTATTATTGAAGGTTCTTTCTTTGTACCAACCATCAAAAGCATAGCCTGCACGTACGGGATCTGAAGGTAATGTCGCTGTTCCATAACTTGGAACCTCCTGTTCCTCTACCTCTTGGTTCCCTTCACCTGTGTCGAAAGATAAAGTGTATCTTACTGACGAGCTTATGACATCGCTCACAGAAACAGTAAACATCGTTTGTTTACCTTTATACTCTATTACAACAGAAAGCGTTTCCTTTGGCTTATCGCTCTTAAAATTCATAACCACGATATCTTGACGAATATCTGTAAGAGCAACCGAGGACTCAACCCCATCAGTTCTTTTTATTATAATTTTTATGCCAGATAAATCTATTTCATCGCCGATATAGTAAGTAGTTTTGTATTCACTTGAAGGATCAATAGAAATACTCTCGACACTAACCTCAGAACAAGCAGTTAAAAGGACTATCCCAAAAACAGCTAGTATAAGTATCAGTGAAACCGAAAGCTTTTTTAACATGTGGCAAACTCCATCGAAGGGTAAAAATGCGTGTAAAAGGCTCACACACCTTTATTAACATAATTATTATATATAATAGGGGCTGAAAAATCAACATATATTAAAGACAGAATAGGTGTATACTCGGTGAATTTTTATAAAACAAAAATGCCCAACCCATACTTTAACAACAAATTCATTCCTCTCAAAATGCTAGGATAACCGGCTTATCTCTTAACAATGTCCCCAGTTCAACAATAACCCCACAAAATAACCTCACAAAACTATAAAGATATTGCTAAAAAAGGACTACTTATACTTACCAATCTTCATAATGTTCTGAAAATAAATAATTTTAAAAGGTTTGAATCAAGACTGAACTATGTGAAGTTGTATTATTGTCTAGTTTTTTGTATGATATCTTCAAAAAGAGTGAGGATCATAATTGCCGCTAATAACTCCTTCAAAATCACAGTTAGTTCAGTTAGCTGACTTGCATAAAACTAGTTTTCAAGATGGAGACTTTTATATAGACTTTTTTTTCAAGAATAAACTAAACCTTGCTGATTGCTTTGTAAACATTGAGTTAGATGGAACTTTATCTGGGGTTCTATATGCTAGGCCTTTGAAATTTAAGATTTTAAAACGTGTTGTTGTTATCCCTTTTATCACAGGAGTTGCAACTAATCCCAATTTTCGTAATCGCGGTATAGCTTCCTCCTTGCTAAATGAAGCTTGTGATTACTACGCTAAAAATAAATATCCTTGTGTCATGCTTTACCCTTTCAACCATGATTTTTACAGAAGACAAAAATTTCAAACAGTTAATTATTTTTACAAACCATTTCTTGAATCATATAATCGGGATGAAGCCCCAAATTATGACTACTTGTTGGGAAAACTAATAAAAATATTGCCTACTAATTTTTCTGCTGAGAAACTTAAAATAGAGGATTTTGCCTCATGCAAAAAAATATATGATTGCGCGTCAAAGAACGAGTCTTTTTTTCAAATACGAACACCATCTTACTTTAGAATGTTACTGGAGGAATATTTGCAAGATGCTGGTTCAGGAATACTTTTCAAGCATTTTGGGAAACCATATGGATATTTATTGTTTTCTCAAGAAGGAATTAAGGAAATGGTTTTTTCACATAAATCAGCTGATAAATTCTTACCTATTTTTTCCGAAATTTTACCCTCTCTTGAATGCCCAATAAACTTTCGAGATAGCTCGACAAGGGATAACTTAAAACCCGATTGTCCCTTTGTTCTATCTTCAGACATCGAGTATTGTATGGCAAGAATTTGTCATATAAAGAAAGCAATTAAAATTGCTATTTACGACAAAAAAAGCCCAAAAAAAGTATGCATAATCCTGGAGGACTATATGTTTAAAATATGGATAAAGAACGGGAGGGCCCAATTCGTAAAGATTTTTCAGAAAAAAAAGTACCATAGTGAGTTAAAGAAACTTAATGATAAAGATTTCCATATTATATCAACCTCAAAAGAGTCATTAACCACAGCGTTGCTAGGAAATGTCAAGTTTAATCCGCTTTATAAAAATATATTTTATGTGTATAATATTCTAATGTACGAAAAGTACTAAGGAGAAAATAATGGCTAGAGAGATTAATTTAAAACGAGAAAATAAAATTTTATGGATTGTAATTGCTTCCATATTATTGATCGTTTTCTCCTCAAGTTTGGTTCTGTTTTCCGTTTATTATTTTGACAATTATAGCAAGAACCCTTCTGTGTCTTCGCCCGCCCAAAATATTATACTTTTAATTGGAGACGGGATGGGAGAAAAACATATTGAGGTAGCAAAGCTTTATGAAGGAAAAGAATTAACTATGACTTCTAAGTTCGGAGCATCTGGAGAGCTTATTACAAGATCCTTGACTCCTGGGCCAACCGATAGTGCTGCATCGGCTACAGCAATGGCAACAGGAAAGAAAGTAGGAAACGGAAGAATAGGTTACTACTCCGGATCAAACTTAAAAAACTTTGTCGAGTATTCCCAAGAATTAAGTAAAAAGACTGGCGTTGTAACCACAAAATCAGTTACTGATGCTACTCCTGCAGCCTTCTCTTCGCATGTGAAAAATCGTAGCCAACAAGAAGAAATCGCTCTTCAACAAATAAGAAATTCCAACCTTGATGTATTATTTGGGTTAGGTCAGGCTTTTTTTGAGCAGTATGAAGATGAAATAGATAACGAGACAAGAGAATATTGTGTGAGTTTCTCTGAACTTTCTCAAACCCAAAAGGAGAAAGTATATTGTATACTTCCTGATGATGGAATTAGCACTATAGGAAATGATAGAACACTTGCTGTACTAACAGATAAAGCCTTAGATATTTTAAGTAAAGATAATAATGATGGCTTTTTTCTGATGGTTGAAGGAGCAAAAATTGATACTGCTAGTCACGAAAACAATATACAATCTATGATAAATGAACTTACTGCATTTGATGATGCAGTTGCAGTCGCCCTAAATTTCGCCTCTGCAAATCCTAATACGACTGTTTTAGTGGTTGCGGACCATGAAACAGGTCGCATAAAAATTCCTGCTGATGCTGAAGCCCAAGATATTTCGGATGACTGGTATAAAACCAAAAATCACACAATAAGAAACGTACCATATTATATTTACGGACCAGGCACTGGGGAACTTCCAAGCATATTAGATAACAGCGATGTCTTTGTGGTGATGTGCCAATTATTTGAAATAAATTCTTTTTGATTGAGGGAAAGTATGAAAGATAATTTAATTAACAATGCTATAAAATGGGCTGTAAAACTCGGCTTTTCGGAGGAATGGCTAGCCAAAATTTCTGATTTTGCACCAGCTGCTGAATTTGTGCCTTTTGACCCAAAGAATAAAACTCTTTTTGAAAAGAAAGACATGATGTTAAATTTAGTCTGCTATTTGAATTATTGTGATCTCGCCGAAAAATTTTACCAGGAAAAGGGTATATCAGAAAACATATTAATCGACACTCTGTTGGACATTAAAATTTGGGCTTATAGATATAAAGAAATCTTTGGCGGGTATGGAGTAAAGGAAATTAACTGGCTACATAATAATATTGAGTGCAATATATTTAGGGTAGGTAGATTACAATATAAATTTGGTAAATCTATGCTTTTTTCTTGGAAATATCGAATGAAAATAGCGGAAAAGATTTTGGAAATTCACATCCCGAGAGGAGAAAAACTTCAGTTTTCAGAATGTATAGAATCGTTCAAACAAGCGAAGGTTTTCTTCGCTACTTTCTTTCCTGAATATAAATATAGACACATTACTTGTGGCTCATGGATGCTTGATAACAAAGTCCTTCCTAAAATATTGTCCGCAGATTCAAATATTATTTCCTTCCAAAATGCTTTTAACGTACTCATTACGGTTCCATCGAGAGATTGTATTCGATTCGTTTTTGGCGAGCACAAGAACAAAAAAAATCTTGATGATTTTGAGCCGAAAACTTCTTTCCAAGCAAACCTCAAAGAGCACATATGCTCTGGCAAATGCAACTATGTTGGATATGGGATATTGAAGGAAGAGTTCAAACAGTAAAAACCAACAAAACTTTAAAATCGACCCAAATTAATATGGGATGATTTCTAGATATTTTTCTGAGAGGTTATATGAAAGAACTTTTAAACATTACAATTGGCAATTTACTTGAACAGGTGGCAAGAAAATATCCAACTAGATCGGCGGTTAAATACATAGAAATGAATTTTACTCGAACATACTATGAGTTCAACAAGGAGGTTGATAAGTATGCTAGGGGTCTTCTAGGAATGGGGCTTAAAAAGGGAGACCATGTAGCGGTTTGGGCTACAAATTACCCTGAATGGTTGGTTCTAATGTTCGCTACTGCTCGTGTCGGTATTATTTTAGTTACAGTCAATACGAATTACAAGGAGAACGAACTCGAGTATATTCTATACCAGTCTGACAGCAAGGCTCTTTTCATTTGTGATGGAATTAAAGATATAGATTGTGAAAAGATTATTTTTAGTCTGTGCCCCGAGCTTAAAACCTGTGAAATTGGAAAACTAAACTCTCATAAGTTACCAATGTTAAAAATGGTAGTTTCATTTGATAATTGGTACAAAGGTTTGTATAATTGGACACAAATTCCTTCATTTGGAGTGTTGATTGATAACAAATCCTATAAAGAGGCCCAAAACATAGTAAAACCTGATGATGTAATTAATATGCAATATACTTCTGGAACCACAGGTTTTCCTAAAGGTGTTATGTTAACTCATATTAACTTAGTAAATAATGGGATGGCTATTGGCAACTGTATGAGATTTACATATCGAGATAGACTATGTATTCCAGTACCATTCTTTCACTGTTTTGGTATGGTGCTTGCTGTTCTTGCAAGCGTTACCCACGGAGCCACAATGATTCCTTTGTTATGGTACACACCAATGAAAGTAATGCATGCTATAGAATATGAGCGTTGCACAGCTGTGCATGGGGTTCCAACTATGTTTATTAAAATCTTAGAACATCGTGATTTTTCAAAATATGATTTTTCCTCTTTAAGAACAGGTATAATGGCTGGTTCGCCCTGCCCTCCAGAAATTATGCAACGTGTTATAGAAAAAATGAATTTAAAAGAAATAACCATAACTTATGGACAAACTGAAGCATCTCCTGCATGCACAATGACCACCCCAGATGATGCTTTTGACTTAAGGGTAAACTCAGTGGGGAAACAGCTTCCACATATGGAAACGAAGATAGTCGATCCCGAAACCTATGAAGATCTACCGAATGGAACCCCTGGAGAATTTGTTGTCCGTGGATATAATATAATGAAAGGATACTATAAAATGCCAGAAGCCACCTATGCAGCAATCGATAAAGATGGATGGCTTCATACTGGCGATCTTGCAGTGAGAGACAACAACGGTTATTACAAAATTACTGGCAGGATAAAAGATATGATAATTAGAGGAGGAGAGAATATTTTCCCAAAAGAAATCGAAGATTTTCTGTATACTCACCCTGATATTGTTGATTCTCAGGTCGTTGCCGTTCCCTCTCCAAAGTATGGGGAAGAGGCGTATGCATTCATAATAAAACGCCCAAATTCAAAAGTTACTGCTGAAGACATAAAAAAATATATATCTGACAATATGGCCAGACATAAAATCCCTTCATACATAGAGTTTATAGATGAGTTCCCTATTACTGGAAGCGGAAAAATTCAAAAATTTAAGCTCAGGGAGATGGCGAGAAATACATTGGGAAGAGAAAACGATTCCTTTAGTTTTGTGGACAAAGACTGATTTATCATCCGTCACTTATTTTTTTGGCCGAGAAAAAGGCTTTAAGTTTTTTGGCTTGGAAGAATTTATCCTCCGTCACTTATTTTTTAACCGAGAAAAAGGCTTTAATCATTTTGGCTTGGGAGAATTTATCCTCAGTCTCTTCTTTTTTAAACTAGATAAAGGCTTTAAGCTTTTTGACTAGTGATGGTTTATCCCTATATTAATCCCTTCTAATTGAGAAAAAAAGCTTTTTTGTCTAGGAATATTTTTTACACGTCTTTCTTAATAAAAACCCAAATATAGAGAAGCGCAGTCTTTCGTAAAAAATTACGATGTTTAGTTTTGGTTTTCTAAATATACGATTGCAGTATCTTTGGGCAACTCATTAAGGACTCTCCCATCTAATTCATTTTTCAAATATTTGGGAAGATTTAGTGAGTTTTCAGATAGATTTACTACTGTTTTTAGATTTCCTCTGTCGATATACAGTACCTTTCCTTCACTACGAATGGATATATCCGAATTAATTAAACAGTTCTTGTACCTCTTCCTTAAATCACCTAGATTTCTGTAATGCGATACTATATCAATATCCCCTCCAGTAGTCGGGAAAGTCCCTCTATTCATTGGATCTTCAAACCCTTGCATACCTGCTTCATCTCCGTAATATATACTAGGGACTCCGGGTAAAACATATTGAATAATGGAAGCTATCTTTAAAAGATCCTTTCCCCTTTTATATTCTTCAGGATTCAAACGGTATATACTTCTTGAAAATTTAGTTTTCGGAGGGTTGCTAACCCCTAGTTCTGTAATAATACGAATTGTATCATGAGAACCAAGAAGTGTCATGCATGAATTCAACACACATTTAGGATAATTTTCACATATATCATACACAGAATTAATGAAGCTCTCCACATGTTTTTCTTTGAGTAATTCTATAATCGAGTTTCTAAATGGATAGTTCATTACTCCATCTAATTGGCTACCTAATACGTATTTCCGTTTTTCACCATAACTTTCTTTAGTGCTAGCATCTTCCCACACCTCGCCGATAACGGAAACCTCATCTCCGTTATCTTTACAAGATTTCCGTATTTTTTCTACAAATAATGAGGAAAGTTCGTCAACAACATCTAGTCTCCACCCCTTTACTCCAATTTTTGTCCATTTTTCTATTACTCCACCCTTACCGGCAATCAAATTTTGAAACTCAGTCGAGTTTCTTTTAATAGTTGGGACCACAGTTACCCCCCACCAACATTCATAAAGGTCGGGCCATTCGTAAAAAGTGTACCAATCATAATAAGGACTAAGTTTAGATTGATATGCCCCAATACTGGGGTAATGGTTTAATTTGTTAAAATAAAGGCTATCTGAACCTGTATGATTAAAAACTCCATCTAATATTATACCTATATCAAGCCTTTTGCAATTTTCAATAAGATCTTTGAATTCATTCTCATCTCCAAAAAGGGGATCAATTTTGAAATAATCACCAGTGTCATATCTATGATTACTTGAACTCTCAAAAATTGGCGAAAGGTAAATAGAATTGACTCCTAACGATTTTAAGTATGAAAGCCTGGAAATAATACCTTTGATGTTTCCGCCATAAAAGTCATCTGCTCGATAACCATTTTGGTCTCCGATAGAGAGATTCTGATACCAAGATTTAAATATACCCCTAACAGGTCTCTTTTCATCCTCTTTTCTACAGAAGCGATCTGCAAAAATATGATAAATTATTCCACCTTTAATCCATTCAGGAGTTTTGAAATCACATTTAAACACAGTTAATTGCCATTCTGGAAGCCAATCTCCAATAAGTGCCCTTCCATCCCTTCCTCTTCCGACAAAAATTGTACCTTCGTAAGTATAAATTTCAAATCGATAATAGTATATCCCCGGATTATCTGCAGAAAAACCACAAACAAAGATGTTGTCTTCCTTGTCTTCTCCAAGAAATTTGAGCGGAATATTTCTTATAAAAGTCTCTTTTCTTAGGACTAAACTTAAACCTATTATAGAAATAGATTTATTAATTGGAAACTTAATGCTTATTAACTCTCTTTCGGAAACAGCTCCAAAAGGTTTTTTATATTCTGTTTTTCTAGAATCGAAAGAAAGCATGTTCACCTATTAGTAATTGTATAAAAGTGCATCAAGTAATTTTTTATGAGCAAAGTATATATTCCCTCTAATTTTTTTCTAAATCCTTGCCAAAGAAATAAGTAATTACTTTAAAAAGATAACTTATGGCCTTAGAGATTAAAATATCACATAATTTATTTACACATCCAAGGTTCTCAGACAAATGCTAAGGATATTTCACTGGCATTATCTATCCTTTTCGAGTCTCCAGATCTTAGTCGCATATTCCTCAACGCTCCTATCTGCTGCAAAAAAACCTGACCTTGCCGTATTTTTCAAGGACATCCTTTGGAATCTATACTTATCTTTATATGCGACATCAACAGCATCTTGTGCATTTACATAACTAGCAAAGTCAGCAAGCACGAAATAAGGGTCAGCTTGCCCTCCTTTTCCTAAAGTCATGCTGTCCGCTATTTCTCCAAACTTGACTCCACAAAGACCCTCTCTAAGCAGAGAGATAATATTTCTAATCCGTTCATCATGAGAATAATATTCAGTAGGATTATAAATGGGGCGCAACTTATCGACTTCATCAGCAAAGAGCCCAAAAATGAAAATGTTTTCATCCCCAACTCTTTCGTGAATTTCAACATTAGCACCATCCATAGTTCCTATGGTAACGGCTCCGTTTATCATGAACTTCATGTTTCCTGTTCCAGAAGCTTCCTTTCCTGCAGTTGAAATCTGTTCACTTATTTCGGCTGCTGGCATAATAATTTCAGCCAAACTAACCCTATAATTCTCTAGAAAAACCACCTTAATTTTTCCATTGATTTGAGGATCGTTATTAACCATTTCTCCTATCATGTATATAAGTCGTATTATTAACTTTGCCATGTAATAAGAACTAGCTGCTTTTGCGCCAAAAATAAAGGTCCTAGGAGTAATGTCTAAGTTTGGATTATCCTTAAGTCTTAAATACAAATTCAATATGTTAAAAGCATTAAGTAATTGCCGCTTGTACTCGTGCAATCTTTTTACCTGAACATCAAATATACTACTAGGGTCGATAGTAACACCATTTGCTTTAGAAATATACTCGGCAAGTCTCTGTTTATTTTTATATTTTATCTCCCTCCATCTGTCTAAAACGTCGTGGTCTCCTTGAAATTTCTCTAATTTTTCCAGATGACTTGCATCCGTTAGAAATTTGTTACCTATCAGATCGTTAATAAAATCACTAAGCAATGGATTTGCTTCAGCAAGCCATCTTCTATGTGTAATCCCATTTGTTACATTCATAAACTTTTCAGGAGAAATCTTGAAATAGTCGGCAAATATAGTTTTTTTCAAAATTTCAGTATGCAAAGCAGAAACCCCATTAACGGTATGCGAAGAAGCCAAGCATAAGTTTGCCATACGTATTTCCCCATCAGACATTATGGCATTATTAGAAATTCTCTCCCAGTCCCCAGGAAAAGCATTCCATAAGTTTGCACAACATCTTTGATTTATTTCTTTTACAATTTGATGAATTCTTGGCAAAAGGGAGGAAAACAAGTTTTCCGGCCAAGTCTCCAAGGCTTCCTGCATTACAGTGTGATTAGTATAGCTCACGGTTTCAGTCACAATTTTCCATGCCTCTTCCCATGAATATCCATAATCATCCAAAAAAATTCTCATTAACTCAGGAATACATAAAGTTGGGTGGGTATCATTTACATGAATCGCAACCTTGCTGGAGAAGGAATCCAATGATCCATAACATTTAAGATGCTTGTTGATGATACTCTGAATGCTTGCTGAAACAAAGAAGTACTGCTGCTTCAACCGAAGGCTTTTTCCTTCATAGTGATTATCGGCTGGATATAACACCTTAGATATGGCCTCTGCTATTGCTTTAGCTTCTATTGCTTTAAGATATTCACCTCTAGAAAACAGAGACATGTCTAATTGTACTGGAGCCGTTGCGCTCCATAATCTTAAAACATTAACTGCATCACTGTTGTATCCGCTTACGTTAACATCATAAGGAACAGCAATAACCTCTGTAGTTCCTTTATGTTCTATAATTAGTTTTCCATCTTCCCATCTTTCTTCTATATAGCCGCCGAACTTAACCGAACAATGTTCACTTCGAGCATTAAACCAAACATCTCCTTCCTTAAGCCACTCATCAGGCATTTCCATTTGCCATCCATCAATTATTTTTTGACTAAATATTCCGTAATCGTATCTTAAGCAAAATCCACTAGCAACATAATCCCTTGCAGTTAAACTATCTAGATAAGCTGCGGCTAATCTCCCTAGTCCCCCGTTACCAAGCCCTGCATCTGGTTCGATATCCATTAGCTTTTCTATACTGAATCCCATATCATTAATACAATCACTTGCCAGATCAAGGATACCCAAGTTATATAAATGGTTTTTAAGAGATCTTCCTAAAAGGAACTCCATAGACATGTAATAAACCTGTTTAAGACCTTTTTTTCTTACTTTTGCTTTAAAATCAACCCTTTTTTCCGTTAATATATCTTTTACTACCATGCATAATGCTCTATACATTATGTTGTCGGAAGCCTCTTTGTATTTCAGCCCAAAGTTTATTGCGAGCTTATTCTCCAAAAGCTCTCTAAATTCCATTTTATTAATTTTAGCCATAACTTCTCCTAGTATATCCGCATAAATTTATAAGCCCTTTCCCCTGCCTATATGCGCAATTATTTATAATTTCTCGTACATAGATATATATTGTTTCGCAGATTTTCTCCACGAGAAATCTTTTTCCATAGCGTTCTTTTTAATTAAATCAAAACCTTTCTTTTCACCGTAATACATAGATACAGCCCTGTTTATGGCATCAAGCATATCACAAGCATCAAAAGTTTTAAAAGTAAAACCTTCTCCTATCCCGGTTATTGGATTAAATGGTTCTACTGAATCCTTAAGCCCCCCCGTTTCTCTGACAATAGGAATTGAACCATATCTCATTGCTATCATTTGGGATAAACCACAGGGTTCAAATTTTGAAGGCATTAAGAATAGGTCGGACGCGGCGTAAATTTTGCTCGCCATATCTGCAGAAAAAGATATTGCCGCATTTAATTTTGTAGGATATTGCTTCTCCATTTCTTTAATCGCATTTTCATATTTCCAGTCCCCTGTACCTAAAATAACAAGTTGCACATCCATTGATAAAATCTCATGGATAACCCTTAGTACTAAATCTATACCCTTTTGTCCAGTAAGTCTTCCCACCATTCCTATCATTGGTTTATCTGCATTCTGAGGAAGACCAATCATTTTTTGTAAAGCAATTTTATTTTTTACTTTTTTCTCGGGATCTTTAGCAGAAAAGTTGGTAAAAAGGGCCCTGTCCGTTTCAGGGTTATACAATTCTGTATCAATACCATTCAAAATCCCTATGATTTTATACTGTCTTTCGTTTAAGATAAATTCTAACCCATAAGCAAAATAAGGATCTAGAATTTCCGCTGCATAAGAAGGGGATACTGTTACAACTTTGTTTGAAGCCTCTATTCCACCTTTAAGCATGTTTGCATCTCCTCTATATTCAACCAAAGCAGAATTTTTCTCAGGAATCCCGAAAACATTGTCTATAACATATTTATCCATTCTGCCTTGAAATTCAATGTTGTGAATAGCTTGAACTGTTTTAATTTTTGAATACAATGGTATATTCCGATAAAAACTATCTAACATCACAGGTATAAGAGATGTTTGCCAATCGTTGCAATGTATTACATCTGGAGTAAACTTCATCAAAGGAATCAACTCTAAAACAGCTTTTGAAAAAAAGGCAAATCTTTCCCCATCATCGAAATGCCCATAGAGGCCCTTTCTCTTAAAATAATATTCATTGTCTACGAAAAAGAACGATACCCCTTTTTGGACATATTGAAATAGCCCCGCATATTGCTGACGCCACCCTAAAAGAACGGTAGTAGACCCTAAGAAACGCATATGACTTTTGAAGCTATTGGGTATATCTTCATAATATGGCAGGACCACGGAAACTTCAATCTTCTCTTCTGCAAGTGCTACTGGCAATGCCGCAGATACATCTCCAAGTCCACCTGTTCTAATAAAAGGACCTGCCTCAGAAGTTGCGTATAAAACCTTCATTTTTGTCTCCTTTTCATAGTTCCTAAGAATTATGCATTAATTTTTTCACCTTTCTATTCAAATATTTTTTTCAATAATTATACGGTCTTATTTTTCACAACAACAATAGGATAAGTGCTAAAACCTTTTAGTTCCCTATTTTCTTTTACAGTTACTTTTTTGTCGGTAATAACATATGAAAGCTGGCTTCCATCCATCACTATACCATCCTCCATAATAATACAGTCCTTAATAATTGCACCTTCTGCAACCTTAACATTACGGAATAGTATACTGTTTTCGACAATTCCATTTATTGTACAACCATCTGCAATTAGTGAATTTTTCACTAGTGCCTTTTCTCCATACATTGTTGGAACACTGTCTTTAACTTTCGTGAATATCTTTCTCTCCCCACCAAACAGCTGCTCTCTTATTGAGATATCCAGCAGTCTCATGCTTTCTGCATAATATGTCTTTACATCATCGACAATCGCAGCATAATCTTTTATTTCGTAAGCATTCAATTTTTTCTGGGGGACCTCTTTGAAAAGAATGTCTGTTTCAAAGTCAACTAAACCCCTCGCGTAGGCTTGCTCTACCCACTTCATAATAATTTCTTTAGAAACAACGTATATACTCAAAGATACCATCTTATAATCAGAGGAAGGGACCTCTACCGAATACATGTCGGTAACAGTACCACTTTCATCTTTTGCTACTATTACTCTTTTGCTTGAGTTTACACATTGTGCTTTATGACACAATATAGTAAGATCTGCTCCAGAAGAGATATGATTTTCAAGCACCTTACTAAAATCGATGTTAGCTGCGACGTTCCCGTTGCTTATTATTACATAATCTTCTGGTGCCTTTTCTATAAAATCTAATATCGTATATAATGCCTCTATCTTTCCCTTGTAAACTTCTTTAGAAGTATTTAACACAAATGGCGGGAATACTGCAATACCACTATTTTTTCTATTCAGATCCCAATCACGCCCCATTCTTATATGATCCATCAAAGAAGAATAATTATTTCTCGTAATTATTCCTATCCGGGTAACACCCGAATTCACAAAACTTGATAGAGAAAAATCTATAAGACGATACCTTCCCCCAAAAGGCATAGAGGTGGTTGTTCTATGGATTGTCAAATCATTAAATTTGTTTTCATTTCCACTTGCAAACAAAACGGCCATCATTTTATTGTTCATTATCTTTTCCTCCTAGTTCCCGACCATTTCACCGGCGGCAACAATTGTTCCCTTTAATACCTGTGTTCTTGGGCCAATAACGGCTATTTTCCATTCACCTGCAGTTGCACAGAGTTGATTCTCTCCAATCTTACAATTTTCCATAATCTCTGCTCCCCACCCAACAATTGCGTGCCTTACCTCAGTGCCTGCCCTGATAATGCTGTTAGGCATTATAACACTGTCATAAATTTTGGCACCCTTTTCAACGATGACTCCAGTTGATATAACTGAATTATATATTTCTCCATTAATCTCACCACCTTCCGAAACAACCGAATTAAAAAGGTGTGAATCAGGCCCAGCATAGTGAGGTGGTTCGGCAGCATTTCTAGCATATATAATCCAACTCCTATCGTATAAATTCAATCCGCTCTCAGGCTTAAGTAAGTCCATGTTTGCTTCCCAAAGAGAAGAAATAGTTCCTACATCTTTCCAATAGCCACTAAAGTCATAGGTATACATCTTTTGCCCATCTTTCAACATATTCGGTATAATGTTTTTTCCAAAATCGTTAGAACTTGTTTTATCTTCTTCGTCTTTTATCAAATACTCCTTGAGTTTTGCCCAAGTAAATATGTATATTCCCATGCTAGCTTTGTTAGATTTAGGTTTTTTAGGCTTTTCCTCAAATTCCTTTATCCTTCCATCCTTATCAGCACTCATAATCCCAAAACGAGAAGCCTCCTCCAATGGAACATTTAACACGGCTATAGTACAATCAGCACCCTTTGAAATGTGCTCTTTGAGCATTTTGCTATAGTTCATTTTGTAAATATGGTCACCCGATAAAATAAGAACATATTGTGGAGAATATCTATCAAGAAAGTTAATATTTTGAAAAATTGCATTTGCAGTGCCTTTGTACCATTCTCCTGATTTAGCTGTTTGATAGGGAGGCAAAACAAAAGCCCCTCCTTCTAAACGGTCAAAATCCCAGGGTTGCCCATTTCCAATATATTGATTCAGTTCAAAGGGCTGATACTGGGTAAGTACTCCTATTGTATCAATGTCAGAATTAATGGTATTGGATAAAGTAAAGTCTATAATTCGATACTTTCCTCCAAAAGGAACTGCTGGTTTTGCAACCTCTTTTGTCAGTACCCCCAATCTTGTCCCCTGTCCGCCAGCCAATAACATGGCCACGCATTGTTTGTTACCAGGCATAATTACCCTCCTATTTAATAATTTCTTGCTTTATTTATCACTTTTTTTTAAGTATATGGCAGAATTTCCTTCAATGTCTATTGATACACTCTGCTGAAACCCATGCATTGGAACCATTTTAGTTACATATTCTTTAGATGCAGAAGAATTGCCCCCGTATTCTCTGTCGTTGGTATTAATTATAACCTCATATTTACCCGAATCAGGAACTCCAAAGGAATAATTCTTTCTATTAACATCAGAAAAATGAACCACTACAATTATTTTTTCTTTTTGTTTTGATTCTCTATAAAAAACAAATACATTTTGAATGTTATCATCCACAACAATCCATTTAAACCCTTCATAACAGGAATCCTGTTCATACAAAGGTGCATTTTTTAAGTATACTTTGTTCAAATCTTTTACAAACGCTTTTACTCCCCTGTGAGTTTCAAAATCTAGCAAAAACCAATCTATTGGTCTTGTAAAATCCCATTCGATAAACTGAGCTATTTCATTTCCCATAAAATTAAGTTTTTTCCCTGGATAAGCAATTTGGTAGGCATATAGCACCTTTAGTGCGGAGAATTTATCTTTATACGACCCAGGTACTTTCCCTATCATTGAACACTTTCCATGAACAACTTCATCGTGGGAAAAAGGTAAAATATAGTTTTCACTAAAAGCATACGATATACCAAAAGTAATCTTATTATGAGAACCTTTTCTAAAAAATGGGTCAATTGAAATATATTCAAGCAAATCATTCATCCACCCCATATCCCATTTAAAATTAAAACCTAGGCCACCTATCGATGGAGGCAATGTAACCATTGGAAAGGCAGTGCTTTCCTCAGCAATAGTAATTGTTCCAGGATATTTAGTTAAAAGTGTATTATTCATAGACCTCAGAAAGGAAACAGCATCAAAATTATATCTACTTCCATCGGGATTGGGGATCCATTCACCTTCCTTTCTGTCATAATCTAAATATAGCATGCTTGCAACAGCATCCATTCTTATTCCATCTATGTGATAATACTCCATCCAAAAACAAGCTGATGAAATCAAAAAGGACCGTACGGTGCCTTTACTATAATCAAAAACAGCAGTTCCCCAACCTTTGTGTTCTGCCCTATATGGGTCACTGTATTCAAACAAGGGTGTCCCATCAAAACGATATAAGCCGAACTCATCCTTAGGAAAATGTGAAAAAACCAAATCAAGTATTATAAAAATACCTTCACTATGGCACTTATCTACAAAATACATAAAATCATGAGGGGTTCCAAACCTTGAAGTCGGGGCAAAAAACCCAGTGCATTGATAGCCCCAACTCATTTCCAATGGATGCTCCGTAACGGGTAAAAGTTCAATATGGGTATAACCCATTTCTTTAACATATGGGATCAAACTATCCGCAAGATCGCGATATGAATAATAGTTGCCATCGGGATGACGTCTCCAAGATCCCAGATGGATTTCATAGATGTTGATTGGACATGAATATGGGTCAAATTTTTTTCTCTCCTCTAAAAATTTTGAATCATTCCATTTATATCCATTAATGTCATAAATTTTACTTGCATTTCCGGGAGGAGTTTCAGTGTGTAAAGCAAAAGG
>JAQVQU010000071.1:0-1549 GCA_028701415.1 Clostridia bacterium
TCTATATCAATGTCATCATATATCACAACCAATTCGGAAATATCTGCCTCGTTCTTTTTCAATAGACTAGAAACGGCCTCCCCCGAAAGATTCATATAAGTCTGTGGCTTTGCAAGAATAATCTTTTCCCCTTTCACAGAAAAAGAGGATGTAAGAGATTTACATTCATTCTTCTTGATTTTTTTACCAAGATTGTTCGCTAATCCCTCAATTGCCTTAAATCCCATGTTGTGAAATGTATTTTCATATTCCTCGCTTGGATTTCCAAGTCCAACTATTATTAGCATTTTTACCTCTTAAATCTGTAAAAGTTTTTTCTATCTAGTCTATTAAAATTGTAATACTTGATTGCCTAATTATACAAATACATTCAATTTCTATTTTTTCGCCTATCATTTAACAAGCTATTTTTTGTCATCCTTTTTGTTTTCTCTTTTTCCGAAAAAACTCACTAAGGATATCCCCGCATTCTTTTTCTAATATTCCCCCTTCAACCTCAATATTATGGTTGAAAAGACCTGGAGAGCATAAATCAACAACACTACCACAGCATCCAGATTTGGGATCCTTAGTTCCATAATAAAGTTTCCTTATTCGCGAGTTTATTAAAGCTCCGGCACACATAGGGCAAGGCTCCATAGTAACATAAATGTCGCAGTCTTCAAGCCACCAGTTCCCAATTTCCTTGGTAGCTATACCTATACATTCAATCTCAGCATGCCTTGTGGCGTCCCCCTTTGTTTCTTTAAGATTATGGGCTCGTGCTATAATTTTCTCTTCCTTGACAATTATCGCGCCAACTGGAACTTCATCTCTCTCGAAAGCTTTACGAGCTTCTTCAAGGGCTGTTCTCATAAAAATCTCTTTATTATCCACAGTTAAATTCCTATCCTTTATATGACTTTAATATATCAAATTCCCCTTCCATTTCTTTTTACTATATAGAGATTATATTTGTTTGATACAAAGTCTTTTATTTTAATATCTCATATAAAAAATATTCTACATGAGAATTGATTTGAAAGAATTATTTGTGATAGTTTTCCCTTTTCATAATAGTACCGGCTCTATATATTTGCTCTAAAAGGACAACCCTCATAAGCTGGTGCGGAAAAGTGATTTTCCCAAAAGATATTATCTTTGAGGCCTTACTTTTCACTTCTGAAGATACTCCCCTAGAACCCCCTATCACAAAAGAGAGTTCGGATATTCCTTTGTTTGCCTCTTCTTGAATGAATTCTGCCAATCCTTCACTAGAAATCCCTTCCCCTTCCTTATCAAGTAATACTAGCTTGCCCTTAATTTTAGATAAAATTGCAGGAGCTTCAAGCTGAGTGAGCGCATCTTCAGATCCTCTGTCGGTATAATCCGGGACCTCAGTTATTTCCATAGCGAAATATCTTGGCATCCTCTTTAAGTACTCCTTGCACGCTTCCTGCCAATATTTTTCTTTTAGCTTTCCTACGGCTATAATGTTTATTTTAATCAATTTTCCTCCATTGAAAAGCTAGAAAAGTTATATTTTTTAACACCGTTATATTCACTCAGG
>JAQVQU010000071.1:1649-6864 GCA_028701415.1 Clostridia bacterium
GCTATATATGCGGGAATATACTCTATTGTAATCTTTTTAACTGCTTTTATTCCTTTATCTGTCTTTTCTTTGATGGCTTGTTTTTTTATTGTCTCCATTGCGGTAACAAGTTCCATAGCAAAAGCTCTCTTATCTTCTTCAGAAACAGCCTCCGGCCCATATATTTCTAAAATATCCCTTACTAACGAGGGTTTAACGCTTGGGAGAGGGATAGTTTTTCCGCCCGGTCCAGGCCCATCAATTTTCTCTCGAGATTTCAAATTGACAATTTTAAACTGCTTTAATAAATACTGAGTCAAGAAAATAGAGGCGACGAAAACAAGAAAAAGCGTGATTATGTTGCTATAGACAGCAGACTCAAAACTACTTATAGTACTCGCAAGCCAACCACCCGTCTGTTCGGCATACTCGCTAATTACTATCGTAAAGTTAATAATGAAGTGTACTATCATGCCCGGGATTATTGAACCCGACTTTACGGCTAAATATGTGATTATTATGCCTCCAACTGCAGCCGGAACAAGTTGCGGTATATTTTGATGTAATATTCCGAAACATATTCCAACAAATAAAATTTTGAATTTATCACTTTCCTTATTAAAAACGGCTAAGAATAAACCTCTGTCGGTAAGCTCCTCAAAAATCGCAGGAAACATACAAGTGGTAATAATTTCCATTATCAATATCTCAGGTGTACGGTAAAGTGTCCCTACCCCATTTGGATATTGATAGCCAACACCCTCAAGAATCATAGCCCAAATAACTGAAGTTCCTGTATTTAAAACGGAGACTGAAAGGCCTATTACTATGGCCATGACATAAGCTACCGGAGGTATTTTATGATTAACTCTAAAATCAACAAGAAATTCTTTAAAATTAGAGCTGATCAAAAATCGATACATTACCACAGGGATTATTCCCATAAATACAACTTGAATTAAGAAGGAAAAAACCCAGGAACCAACATTGTCCGACAGGGGAAGAAGGGAGCTGATCGCCCTGACCAGCATCAACCCTAAAATTGGGACGACTAACATTATTGAAAGCCGCAGAGTCTTCTTTGAGGGAGACAAATCCGGCTTGAATTTTTGTTCCTTTTCTTCTTTTGTTTTTTTACCTATCATCATTTTCTCTAGTCTCTCAAAATTATCTATCAAAATACTACAGATTCTTCAACATTTGTAAGATTATTAACTTAAAAATGTCGTAAAAATCAAAATTAATCCAAGAACTAAACACAATCCAAGTATCCATAAATCCAACAGTTTCGGAGGATTGTCTCTTACTGAGCTAACAGCTTTTTCTATTTTTTCATCCTCAGACGCTAAAGCATCCAATTTACAAGTTTCATTATTATAACATACCGATTTATCTTTTTCACTATTTTGCTCGTACGCGATAATCTTGTTTCTGAAATTACATTCTTTCCTAAATAAAAGTATACAAAGAAATAAAATGCCACCTCCAACGATACAAAGTGCTACCATCACCATTATATTTGTAGGGGTTAATATTGCCAAGCTATTATATAATCCCCAATAAGGGAGTACTATAGCCAACAAATTATTTAACATATGGACTAGTATTCCGTAAAGAATGTTTCCTGCTTTATACCCCATATATCCCAGAACTAACCCAACTATAAACTGATGTACAAGCTGAGCCATGTTGAAATGAGAGAGAGCAAAAATCAAAGCCGACAAAATAACCGCATATTTAATCCCCCGTTTTTTCATTGAGGATAAAAAAACTCCCCGGAACATAAACTCCTCAAATATTGGAGGAAGGATACAGATTATTACCAATGTAATTATTACTGTGTACCAATTTTCCATTACGGGCATTGTTACACTAAGTTCCACCCCGGCCTTTTCCATAAGAGCAGAAAAACCGACCATGATTAAATAATCTTGGGCAATAACTGCCACCGTAATAGGAATGCATAAAGCAAACAAAAGAGGACTAATTATCCCTTGTTTTAGAGGGATGGCCTCTTTGAAACTAATGTTTCCTGCCCTCAAGTATAAAAAGATCCCAGCAGCATATGCCACTTGGGGGATAAGATATCCAAGTATAATCTTAAAAAATCCCTGCTCTGCAAAAACTAAGGGGATACTGACAAGAAGAGAGAAAATGGTTGCCCCACCGTACATAATTACAGCATCTCTAGTTTTTAGTTCTCTTTTTTCAATCAAGATTAAACCTCTATTACTTGTTTTTTCTCTCCTTCCAGTATGGCTTTTTTCTTAATTCACTTATATGAATCTATAAAGAAACCAGCCACCAAAAGGCATCTTAACAAGCCAGTCAAATAGTCTCTAAGTAATAGCACAACCAACTGTTTCCGTTACTTTGTGCTGCCACGCTATTTTTGCAAAGTAGTCAGTTCCCAGCTCTGCGCCACTCTTATTTAGTACAGAAAGAAGAGTCTCTCCCGTCTTCTGCCTTGTGTTATTATTCTCACTTAGGTGCCCTAATATAAACTTATTGGTACCTTTATTGAGCATTTCAAGGACAGCCTCCGCGCAATCATAATTTGAGAGATGCCCATAATCTGATCCTATTCTCTTTTTTAAAAATGCTGGATAAGGCCCACATTTAAGCATTTCTGGATCATAGTTACTTTCAAGCATTACTAGCCCTGCTCCGGTCGAAATATCAAACAATTCAAGTGGAACACTTCCAAGGTCTGTCGCATAAACTGCCTTTGAGTCCTTGTCTGTAATCATATATCCTACTGGGGCTACTGCATCATGCGGAGTTGAAAAGGAACGAATTTCCATATCTCCTAAGGTAAGAATTTCCCCTTGTTCGTAGCAAACTCCATCAAAGTGCCCTAATATCTCCTCGATCCGAGGCATAGCTTCATACCTTGCATATATTGGAATTTCGCATGTATTTGACAGTGTTCTTGCCGACTTAATATGGTCTATGTGCTCATGAGTAATTATTACTCCAGTTATGTCCTCTATCTTAACATCTATGGAGAAAAGCCTCTTTCTGAGTTCGCTAAAGCACAAACCGCAATCAATAAGAAACTTATATTTCTCATTGCTTACGAGTACTGAGTTGCCCTTGCTTCCAGAGGCCAGAGGGGTAAAAGAAATGCTCATTTTTCTCCGATTGTCTTATTTCATATAGATCGTCCACTTTTATTGCGCAATAACAGTTAGTGGGGAAATAATGGGGGGGTATTCTTTACTATTATATGAGGAATAGTATATCACGACTGGGGGTTTTAGAAAAGCATACCTTAGGCCAAAAATATCCCCTTAAGAGCCTTTTAAGAAGCAAAAAGAAAATTTTTCATATAGCTATTTGGAGACTCTTCTAGCTGAAAAAAGTTTAGCCATTTGGACAGGATAGTAGCTTTCCTTGGATTGCTTAAGGCCAGGTATACCCATATCTTCCTGTTTATTAATGTATCTTACTTCTTGGAAATGAGTTTTACAGTATAAATTATCTAAAAAGGGATAAATTCCCCTGTAATTAATATCTCCTTTTTCGAAATATAGTCCACCAATCCCATTAGGCAAAATCTCTCCGGCTGCAAATCCTACAATTCTTCCATCAATAACTAAAACATCTGCCTTTACGTTGAAAAAGGGGTAATCATCGAGAATTCGCCCAATAGCAATAATCTCCGTTTCAGAGGTACTCTTTATGTAGTCGAGCGTTTCGTGATGACCAGAGATATGTTCTTCCTTTATCTCCTTTTCGTTTTCAAAACGAACCTCCATATTCAATCTAAAAAGATCGAAAATGCCCTTCCTGTCTTCCTCACTTCCATTATATTCCCTGTAATTAAAAGAATATTTAAAACCATTAATATAATTTCTTTTTGCGTGGTACCTCTTTCCTTTTAAATCAATCATATCTTCAGGAAGATACAAATACTCACTTCTATCCGGCCAATATCTAAGTTCAAACCCCTCATCTTTCAACACTTCCGCCTGCCACGAATTAACCTGAGATATTACTCTTGTTCCGTGGGATTCCAAGGCCTCAACTGCCTTCAAAAAATTTTCCTCTTTTTTTACAAGAGGAGCCATAAATATTCTTCGCCCAGCTTCGCATCTGTAGGCAATTAAGATAAAATCTTTGTCAATATGGGCACACACATCATGGTTTTCTGGCCAAGCATATAGGGTCGTCTTTGAAAAAATTGTATCATCTGAAAGGCCCGTTTTCAAAAAATCGTATATTACTCCAGCATTATTTTTGTCCAGCTTATTAAATTTTATACTCATAAAAATATCTGTCCCTAGTTAATTAGTATTTTTCTGTTTGGTCAATATTTGTGTATCTAAATGGGATTTCTTATCCCTATAATCCTACCTTGTATCTGCAAAAAATTTAATAAGTAAAGACTGGTATTTTTGCTAAATACTTAACATCTTTTCTATCTGCTGCCCCGCCCTCTGCTAAAACAAAGGCCTTACAGAAGATTTTTCCTCCAGCCATCTCAACAATTTTTTCCAACCCGAATAAACTTCCACCCGTGGATATTACATCGTCTACTATTGCAACTCTCTTACCTTTCAAGAGGGTAACATCATGTCCGGAAAGATAAAGCTTCTGATCATCTTTTGTGGTTATAGACTTTACCGAAGCTTCAATGCCATCTTTCATATATAGCTTCTTGCTTTTTCTTGCAACAGCATAGTATTCTTGTCCCAATTCCCGCGCAACACAATGAGCTAGCTGTAAACCTTTGCTCTCAGCAGTAATAATTACTTCTGCTCCTTCAACTATTTTTGCAAGATTTTTTGCGCAGTGTTCGGTTAAGGCCTGAGCCCCATGAAGATTGAAAAAGGCAATAGATAAACCTTGTGCAATTTCTAGAACGGGCAATTGAACTTTTACTCCGCAAATATCGACTGTGTATTCTTTTTCCATTTCGATACCTCTATTATTAATACTTAAAAACCTATGGCTTGTAGGACAAGAAAAATGTCCTTTTATTTAGCTTTTTTTGAATTCCATATGGAATATTATACCAAATTTAACCTCTAATCTCTATACAACAAAGAAAAACCTGCGCAGAGGGCAGGCTGTTCAGTTATATCTCATAATCTACTGACTGACTTTCCTTCATTACAGAATGCATGTACTTCTTCACTACATTTACATGATAATCATTCTCTTGATAACGCTTCAGTGCCTCTCTATTTTCTAAAGTTACAACTAATGCAAAATCGCAGGATCTTCCACT
>JAQVQU010000072.1 GCA_028701415.1 Clostridia bacterium
AATTTGCGCAATAGTTGGCACGATTACCAAGGCTCTTTCTGGGGGCGCGGAAAAGTAGATCTTTTTATATAGAATTAAAGTTAAGCATCGTTCAATTCGAGCGATGTTTTTTTGACAATTCAATCTTTCTATGGTTGTTCGCTTATGATATAATTAACTCAAATAAAAAATAATTAAATATGCAAATTTATAATGGGTAGAGGAGGAAGAATGGAAAAGAAAAACAGGCCATTTTTATATGGTATTGGAATGTTTGGAACTTCACTTGCCATCAACATGTTTAGAGGCAGAGCCTCGGCATTTTATGTTTTGCTAAGGGGATTAACCCTTGAAAATCTTGCTTTAATTACTTTAATATATACTTTCTTGGATGTAATAGATAATCCTATCTATGGAATACTTTCGGATAACACAAGAACAAGATTTGGGAGACGAAAATTATGGTTATTGATTGGGACTCCACTATTTGCACTATTCTTTATTTTGTTTTATTCCCCACCTGAAGGGCTTGTTGGTGGAGGCCTGTTTGTATGGGCTTTAATCTTCTATTTTATTACGGGAACACTTGATAGTTTGATTAATGCTAATTATGGTGCGCTATTCCCAGAGCTTTTCCCAGATGATAAAATTAGGGCTAAAACAAATGCTATTAGGCAGACTGCTCAGCTTTTCGCTATGGTTATTGGTATTGCCTTAACCCCTATGATTGCAGAAAAAATCGGGTATGTATGGACGGCGATTATATATGGGGTTGTAAGTATGGGTGTTATTCTGCTTATGGCCTTTAATGTGCACGAACCAAAACAGATTGATATGGCAAAAGCCAAGTTTATTCCCGCAATTTTATCGATAATTAAATCTAGGAACTTTTGGATTGTGGGATTCGCAAATGCCTTTTATAGTGCGGCTATGGGGTTGGTTATGAGTTCTATAGCTTTTTATGTTTTGTATGCCTTAGGAATGGGATCTACACAGGAAACTATTTTACTAGGAGCAGTTATAGCAGTAGCAATTATGGGGGTAACAATATGGAGCATATTTGTTAGAAAGTTCGGGGCAGTAAAAGTTTGGCGAATAGCCTTGATTGCACTTACAGTTGCCTTTATTCCCTTATATTTTTCTAATTCTCTAGTGATGGCTATTATCTCCGCAATTTGTGTGGGTTTAGGTTTTTCTGGTGTCATAAGCACAATGGATTTGCTTGGAGCAAAGGTTCTTGATGAAGATTATGCGAAACACGGAATAAAAAGGGAAGGAATATTTTCTAGCACTATGGGATTTATGAATAGGCTTTCTGGCCTTTTTGTGGCTGCAGGTATGTTTCTTGCTTCAAAGATTTACGGCTTTGAAAGTGGGGATGTGCCTGGGACTAGACCAGATGATGCTGCGAGGTTTTTGCTTTGTCTTTTCCCACTGGTACTTTCGGCTATAGGTGTTGTTTTCACTTTCTTTGTAAAGTTTGATGAAGAAAAGATTAAAAGACCTCCTCTTGAGCTCGCAATAGTTGAAGGGGAAAAAGAAGAAGTATTAAATGAATCAATGGATTCTGATTCATTCACTAAGACTGAATAACCTATTTAAGAAGTATTGAACCTACTACCAAGAATGAAATTTAGCGATAATAATATTTTTTTGAGTTGCACCCATATGGTTAGAAGAGTATTAAATCATTGGAGAAAATAATAATGGAAAGGAGATTGATTATAAATGCAGATGATTTTGGGTTTTGCCCTGAAACAAACAGAGCTATAAAGGAGCTTTTTTCTGCGAAATTAATTACATCAACTAGCTTGCTTGTCACCGCAGAAGGGGCGTTAGAAGCTGCTGAAATTATTAAAGAAGACAACTTAAACTTTGGTATTCATCTCACTCTTAACTCTGATTTTTCAGAGTATCCTTGGAAAGTAGCATACAAAGGACAAAGTACATTAAACGATGGAAAAGGATATCTTCATTCGGACACAAGGATGGTTGCTAGGTATGCAAAATATAGAGATGTGAATTTGGAGTGCGAAGCCCAATTTGATTTAGTCGATTCACTTGGGATTACACCCGACCACTTTGATAATCATTCGGGAACAATGTATGGGATAAATTTAAGGCCTTTTTTTATTAATGCTTTTAGATTGTCAAAAAAATATGATTTACCTTTTAGATTCCCCAAGCGAAACAGTTTTCTAAAGAGTTATTTTTCGGGGAAAGTGCCAGGTTACATTAGCTTTGCGCATAAAATGATACTTGGAACGGCAAAAATTTGTAGGGCACAATTGATTGATGACATAATAAGCAACCCTTTCCCAATAAAAGACATTAGCTCATACGAAGATTTGGAAGAATACTATCTTAATCAAATTTCAAATATTGGCAAGGGAGTAACAGAAATGTTTTTTCATCCTTCTTATCCTTCTGAAAAGTATAGCAAGATTACCCCAGAATGGTTGAAAAGAGAATATGAGCTTCAATTTCTCATGAGTGGAAAACTTCAGAAAAGAGTTGATGAAGAAGGAATAAAACTGATTAGCTACAAGGAAATTTGATATGAGTATTGGTTATGCCTGTCTTACCATCGCAGTTGAAAATACAGACTTTAAAAGTTGTATTATTAAAAATTGTAATCAAGAAAGATTTCTTTCAGTTATTAAAAATAATCTAACTTCACTTTTTAATATTCTCAACTACAATATAAAAAACGATATTAAAGTTTTCAGGATTAGCTCGGACTTGATTCCTTTTGGGTCTCACGAGTATATTCCAGTTAAAAACTGGGAGGATTATTTCGAAAAAGAATTATCAGACATCCAGGAAATAATAAAAAATACTGGAGTCAGACTATCTATGCATCCAGGGCAATACACAGTTTTAAATTCCCCAAACGCGGATATTGTTCGAAGGGCAGTAAGAGATCTTGAATATCATGATAAGGTTATGTCGATACTAAAAGTAAATCAAGAAAACAAAATTATATTACATGTGGGTGGGATATACGGGGATAAAAAAGGTGCAATTGAGAGGTTTAAATCTAATTACAAAGAATTATCGCAAAATATAAAAGACAGATTGGTTATAGAAAACGATGATAAGCTCTTTAATATTATAGACGTGCTCGAAATAAGTAATGATCTTGGAATTCCCGTTGTATATGACAATTTGCACAATCAATGCAATAAATTAACAGAAGAATCGGACAGCTACTGGATAATGGATGCTTATAAGACTTGGAAAAAGTCAGACGGAAGACAAAAGGTTCATTATTCTCAACAAAACCCGGAAAAAAGGCAGGGGGCACATTCAGATACAATTGCCACTGAAGAATTTTTGAACTTCTATAATTCTCTCTCTAATAAAGACATAGACATAATGCTTGAAGTTAAAGATAAAAATATATCCGCTGTTAAATGCAATAACATTATAGATCCAAAGTCAAAAAATATAGATTCGGATTGGGGGAGATACAAATATTTGGTTTTGGAAAAATCGGAAAAGCATTATCTCAAGGCTAGAGAATTCGTTAGAGAAAATAAAACAAAAAATGTTGGATTGTTATATTCAGTTATAGAAGAGGGGATAAATCTTCCTGAAAATAAGGGCCAATTTTTAAACGCAGCTAACCATGTATGGGGATATTTTAAGTCTAAGGCCACAGAAAATGAAAAGTTCAGGATATTTGAGTATTTAAAAGGTTATCAAACAGGTGTTCTGGGTGATAAGATAATAAAGAAAGAGCTTTGGGGGCTCGCTAGAAAATACAAAGTGGATTTTCTAATAAATTCTTATTATTTTAACGAAGTTCGTTAGGGGGTATTTTGATGAAGGAGATTTTAAAGATAGAGAATCTTAGAAAAACTTTTAACCTTTCCATTAAGCAAAGAAAACTTGAAGGCACAACGGAAAAGAGAAAAATAGCAGTTGATGGACTTTCTCTTTCTGCTTATGAGGGGGAAATATATGGTTTATTGGGCCCAAATGGGGCCGGAAAAACGACAACACTAAGGGTAATATCCACTTTGATCAAAGCGGATGAGGGAGATGTCTTCGTAGATGGATTTAGTGTCAAAGAAAATCCTGATGAAGTTCGAAAAATAATAGGATTTTTGACAAGCGAATTAAAAATGGAGGGTTTTTTTACTCCCAACTACCTTTTCGATTTTTTTTCTGAACTTCATAAAGTTCCGGAAAATATAAAAAAAACAAGGAAAGAACTATTGTTTAAAAAGTTTGGTATTGATAAATTTGCAGAAGTAAAAGTAGCTGACTTATCAACAGGAATGAAACAGAAGGTCTCTCTAGCAATAGCTTTAGTAAATGATCCTAAAATCATTGTTTTTGATGAACCTACTAGTGGGTTAGATGTTATTACCGCTAAAGTTGTTACCGACTTTCTAGTTTCTTTAAAACAAGAAGGCAGAACAATTATAATATCCACTCACATATTTTCATTGGTCGAAAAAGTCTGCGATAGGGTGGGAATTATTATTGATGGAAAAATGAAAGCTTCTGACACTTTGAAAAATATTATGGGAGAGAAAAGTCTTGAGGACGCTTTTTTCGATATTTATGAGGCTTCGGAGGGGAAAAAATTATGAAAAATATTCTAGCGATTTTCAAAAAGGAATTAAAAAGATTCTTTAGTGATAGAAGAATGCTTTTCATGCTGATTATGCCTGGTATCATTATTTTCTTTGTCTATTCATTAATTGGTAATTTTATCCCACAAACCGATCCTGATTTTACATATATAGTTTATGTTGAAAATGATCCTGTTGAATTTTCTAGTTTTCATACCAACGAACTGTATAAGACAGAAATTCACTCAATTTCTGAGTCGGATAGGGAAACTGTTTTAGCTGCAATCAAAGAGGGCGAAGTCCATTTGTTTATTTCTTATGAAAATGACATAATTAACAAAATAGCATCTTACGATACCTCTTCAGCACTACCAGCTCCTCAAATAGAGATATACTATAATTCCTCTTCTATGGAGTCTTCTAATATTTACGCTTACTATAGTGGGATTCTAAATGCCTATGAGTCGACGATTTCAAATAAATTTGATATTAATGCGGGGTTAGCTCAATACGATTTGGCAACTCAAGAAGATATGACCGCAAGGGTTCTTACAAGCATGTTACCATATATGATGATGATATTCCTTTTTTCGGGATGCATGGCGGTAGTTACTGAGTCAATAGCGGGGGAAAAAGAAAGGGGAACTATTGCTTCCTTGCTAATTACGCCAATCAAAAGAAGTGAACTGGCTATTGGTAAAATATTGGCACTAAGCGTAACATCTTTAGTCAGCGCAGGATCAAGTTTTATTGGGCTACTTGCTTCTTTACCACAGTTACTTAAAGGGATGAACTTTACTCTTGATATTTACACTCCTGGAGCATACTTTGCCCTCCTTGCTGTGCTAATTGTAACGGTTTTAATCTTTACAGTTTTGTTGTCAATGGTATCAGCAATATCGAAAAGCGTAAAAGAAGCAACTTCTTATGGGGTTCCATTGATGCTTATTGTAGTTGTTCTCGGCTTGTCTACTTTGATGAGCACAGGGAGCGCAAAAAGCTTTTGGCTTTACCTTATACCGCTATATAACTCTATACAGTGCTTAGTTGGGATATTTAGCCTCACGTTTAACCCTATTCATTTCGTTGTAACAATTATCTCTAACTTGGCTTTTGTATTTGGCGGAGTATTTGTTCTCGCAAAAATGTTTAATAATGAAAAAATTATGTTCAGTAGGTAGACATGGAAGTAGTAGCCGCTATTATTTGTATGAATGGAAAAGTCCTTTGTATGAGAAGGGGCCTGGGAAAATATCCTTATCTTGAAAACAGATATGAATTTCCAGGCGGTAAAATGGAGAAAGGCGAAACGCGAGTAGAAGCTCTTAAGAGGGAAATAAAAGAGGAGATGGGGTACGATCTAAAAGTATATGAAAGCGATTTCTTTATGACCGTAGAACATGAATACCCCGATTTTGCAATTACTCTGCATAGTTATTTGTGCAGAGTTGATTCAATAAACTTTTTGCAAAAAGAACATATTGGCCACTTATGGCTTCCTCCTAAAAAGCTAATCGAGCTTGAATGGGCCGCGGCAGATACGCCCATACTAGTAAGATTATCTAACATAACGGTATAAAAAAGGCCATCTCCGAGAAATGGCCTTCAAAATCTTGACTTAATACACTTATTTAATTTGATTTAGGGTAAACTTCTGTATTGATTAGAATTACTATAATCATAGCTGCCACAATAGGCAGTATTTCAATAACTCCGTTCTTATGATTAGGTATTAGCAATAGTGTTACTATCATTGCGGCAAGAAGGGTTACGAGAAGAATAAAAGTTAAAAGATACCCTTTATATTTTTTTCTGTTCATAAGTAAGTATAAACAAAGAGAAATTGCAAAGAAAACACCGAATAAAAGAGCTCCAGACCAATGTCCGATTACCTGAAAAGTAGTTGCAATGTTGTTTACTTCATGAAATTCAATTGATGGTATAAGAGTACACATGGTTAAAAATCCAACACCAATATATGAACAAATAGTCCCGAATTTCCCCATCTTACTTTCAAAATTATCATCTTTGTGATAGGCATAATTTATATTCAATAAAAAAGCTAAGTTAGTTACTATTCCAAAGAAGACATATAGCGTGGGGAATCTTCCTGGAATTGTTGCTCGCCCAATCATGCTAATTGTATGAGTAATTGGATTTCCCCCAATAACATAACTAAGCGCGATACTGTAGAAAAGATCATAAACTAATGCAAAAATCATTAGTCCAATGCAAAAATTTTTGTTTTCGACTATTCTTGCAAGTACAGATTGTCCTTTATTCTCCATG
>JAQVQU010000073.1 GCA_028701415.1 Clostridia bacterium
TCATCGTTTGCAACATTATTGTAAAAAGTCTCATCCGGATTAATTGATACATTGATACTTCCCAGCTCAAACTGGAATTTCAGTACATCCACAGCCGTTGCATTAATTAGCAACATTGCGCTTCTAGTTTCCCCAGGAACTCCCGTTGGAATAGCCCCAGGAGCAAGTTCTAGACTTACTGATAAGTCATGACTTAAGAAGAAGTTTTCCACTTTAAATCCAGACATCTCTGACGGAATATACGTTATATCATCTTCAGGATCATCTGTACCCTGTGTCAATACAATAATACCCTCTCTCAAATATCTAATTTGCTCGGGGGAGAGATACTCAGGGTCAGGCTCATCTGGAGACAATTGAGGCTTGGGTGTTAATAAGTTCCCTATCAGCGTTTGAACTAGAGCGTATATAGCAGCAGAAGAAACAGTAAGAGCAATTGGAGCTCCGTTTATCGAGTAATACTCCGATTCAGAAGCTATTGCAAGAACTATAGCTGTAGCTGTCTTAACGGGAGCTGAAACCTCTCCATCGGCATTAAGGGGTAGCGTCAAACCGTTATTTCCTTCATATAAAGGATTAAACTCGGTGTTTGAAGCCCCATCGGGGATTCCAAGATTTGCAAGTTCTGCAAACTGCTCCATATACTCTGTAAATTTCGCAAGGTTTGTTACTTTAATCTTATCTGCTATGTCAAATGCTGTTCCTCCGATATTTGTCAAATCAGCATAAATACCTAAATCGTAACTTTCGGTGGTGTAATCCCAAGTACTAATAATGCTTACGCTAAGAATGTCTCCTTTTACATAAGTTTCATCTGTCTTAGGTTTCTTACTTAAAGCAAAGCTTAATTTTAAGTTGGAAAGATTGAGTATGTCTATTATCGCATCAATTTCATAATAGATTGTTCCGCCAAAAGTAGCGTCCTCTCCCTCATTTATTTCGTTGTCTATAATTTGCATAATAAATCCGAAATCAAGAAGCTTAAGCATGTCTATCGCAGATTTATTCTGTTCAAGATATTCTGAATGTAAACCTTCGAGCGTATACGCGATCCCAGCCTGGTCTCTTCTTATTGATTCCTGCATTACCCATTCTTCTTCGGCAAATAGCTGGCTGCCTTCAACTATTTTAATAGCTTCGGCTAAAACATGAGAGAAGGATTGAATATTACCAGTAGCTCCGGTATCCGGGTCTTCCCCATCCACTGGCGCTGTTATTTCTAGAGTGATAGCTCCGCCAAGGTTAGCTCCAATTGTCGAGAGTTCGGTGACAACCCTGTAAAGGGCCTTTTCATCCTCAGATAAGGTAATCTTGAAGTCAGGCACCAATCTTAGAGTGTCAATTGCTAGACTCACCTCGAAGAATTCCGCTCCTAGTTCCTTAACTCCCAATCCAAGTTCGACTTTCAAAGGTTTAGAGGACAATTCTAAGTCGACCTTTACATCCAAACTATCTAGATATGCTCCAATGTCCAGTCCGAAAGTGGAAAGCAATCCAACTATGGTAGCCTTTGTAATCGATACAGCAATACCGTGATCTTTCATCATTATATTGATATACGTACTTAATATATCAGCGTTGCTTAATTCTGAGTCAAGTTCTTCATCCTCGGGCAATGTTCCAAATACTGGAACAGTGTTCTCAGGTATTGTTCCTAGTTCGGCTTCAGCATCAGTTGGGACGCTCCCTCCAGAAGTGAGAGCTTCAACTAATTCAGCAATTAGAGTATTGGCTTCAGGCACGCGTATATATTCGATATTTAATAGGAACGTCTGTGCATGGATAAAGAGTTCTCCATCTATATACCTTACAGCCATAACAGGCTTTAAGGGACGAACCATTTTATGGGTAATTGGATCCTCTACAAGAATAGTAGGATCATCATATCTATATGTGGCAAACTGAATTGCGAGAGAAGTCTTTTGGATAGACTCAAAATCAATTCCCGAATCCATATTCTTAATCAAGTTTGCAATTTCAACAATATCTATTCCCGCTTCCACGGAGAAGAACAAAGCTCCATCGACAATTCCTAAAAACTCAATAACTGCTTCGATATCCATGTCGGGGAGCAATCCTTCAAGAATAGGAGTAAGGCTTATCAGGTTATAACTTCTACCATCTGAGTTTACAACCCCATCTATAGTATCCGAATGAACCTTTACATTCCCGCCTAAAGTGAAATAAATCGTTTCAGGGAGCCCATTCTCGCTCATATTGAAGTTAACATTAGTTGGAACTTGTACGTCAAAAAGCTCTTCTGGCATAAGAGCTATCTTGAAGTCTTCTAGCTTCATCGCTAAATCTAGTACTTCCACTCCGGTGGTTAGTTCAAAAGTAATTCCTTCGTCACCGAAGCCAAGCCCAATATATGTGTCTTTGATTGCAATCGGAAGCTCGCTTGACAAAAGAAGAGCAAGTAAACCAGCGATTACTTCTTTGCCAAGATTAATTGAAACAGCCTCAGGAGATATCATTACTTGTATTGCTATTGCAGCAGGATTATCAAGAGTAGCATATCTTGCAACACTATCTAAATTGAAGAGGCTTGGAACATTCCCCTCAGTGGGTGAGGGGGACTCAGGAGAAGCACTCATAGCCTGAATATCCTGTATGAGTTTTGCGGCATTGCTAATTCCGAAACTAGGTATACCAAAGTACTCTAGCTCTAAATACAAGTTATTATTTTTCAGATATATGCCCAATATAGTGGGATTCAAAGGATCTCTTCTGTCATACAGCCTTATTGCTGCTTCGGATGCCCAAATATCGTTAATATTAATATTTCCTACAATCTCATATCCTAGGTCAATTTCAAACTCGGACAAATCAAACTGTAATGATAGCCCTTCAACTAATCCGGCAAGCATATCATTAATATAATCATTGATATAATTGTCCTCTTCTGAGGATATTCTGAAGTAACCCGAGAGTCTTAAACCGATGGACAAGTCCTCGATAAAATCATTTAATTCAAGATAATCTTCTTGTTTGAATACTTCGCCCATTGCAAACAAGTTGGTTTGCCCCGTCCTTATCCCTATATCTTTGAGGATATCTAGTTCCAAGCTTAAAGCATCTATCGTATTGTCCCCGCTGTCCAAAAGGGCCAAGTAAATATTTAAATATCCATCCTCTAAGTAACGCTCCCCTTCTTCGTTTTCTTGATAATTTAAATTGAGAAGCTGGAGTCTTAAATGCCCTCTTATCTCAGGCATACTAAACGGTTGATTTAGTACAACCATTAGTGCGCTAAGAGTGTTAGCGGCTAAAATTGCAGAAAGGCTTCCGGTTTGAGAATCAATCTCAATTCTCGAAAGTGCAGAACCAATTACTGCCATTATGTCAAAACCACCCTCTTCTTCTTCATCTTCGGCGGCCATTCTCAACATGGCTTCCACTATCTCAGGAGTGGGATTATTGACAAATCCGTCTCCAGAAGAGAGATAAATCGTTCCCAGCAAGAATTTAACGGCGTCAGAAGCGGTACTTGCAAACCCGAAATTGTCCGTAGAATCAACCACAAAACCAAGTAGCGAGTTAGCTGGTTCACCCTGGCTTAATAGCCCGGATATCATCCCGACTATGTCCATAGAGGCCAAAGTATCTCTTAAACCCAAATTAGAATATTTGAGTTTTGGAATGGTGCCTATCGAAGAAAAGCCACCTATTTGATCTTCAAGGTTCTTCAAATCTTGAAGGTTGATAAATAAACTGTCCTGAGCGCCGTCAAAATACAAGGAAATATACGTAACGCTGGGATCATCTGGGTTATAAATATCCAATTTAAGCTGGATTTGCTCCATTCTTAAAATGTTAACGTTAGCAGCAAGTCTGTAAGCGAATTTGAGGGAATCGGTCTCCGTTACACCAATAGATAACATAACGTTATTTAAGAAAGCGCCCAGCATATCGCTTAGGTCTATTCCGGTAGGAGAAGTCTGTTCCATACCAAAGGTAACGTCCCCTGTCATCAAAAGGTTATAGTCCGTCTGGAAGGCAATTGTGGCTCCGCTAGGATCTCTATACACAGTTGCGTTAGTATATGACTCTCTCTCTCCAGCTGTATCCACCATTTCATAATTATCCCAAGCAGGCTCTTTGAAATAGGTGAGTTCATTTAAAGTTATCCCAAATCCTACCTGATTGGTAAGTTCTGTTCCGTTTCCATCCGCGCCTAAAAGAACCTTAATTTTCAAGGAGTGCAGGGGATCTTTCTGGTCAATTTCCACTCGAGCTGAGTGAATACCAATTCTTCCTAAAGGATTAATAAGAGGAGGTTCCGCTTCAGGATCACTGTTTGAATCGGGAGGGGTTAAAAACATGGAAAGCAAATTATTGATATCCCTATTGTCCAAGTCGATGGAAATTATCCATTTCTCAAGGGAAGGATCTCTTCCTGGGACAGTAAGATTCTCAGTAATTACAGATAGTAGCGCCATAATGTCAAGGCCGCCAGCTTCTTCTTCCTCTCCCTCAGCATTGTCTGGCCCCTGTTCAGCTTCTTCAACTACTGGAGCGACATAATCAGGGTTAAGGAAGGGCTCTAAAGAAGGCATGATCGAACTCAAGAAGGAGTTAATGCTAAAACCAATTAGTTTGATATTTGGCAAAAATTGCCCTGTAAGGGTAGTTAAAGCAGAGAAGTTCAAATAGAGAGTGTTGTCTCCAATATATACACGTATTATGGGCACTCCATTCATTAGGATTGAAGCTTCCGCCTTGGTTTGTAATGGATTAAAGAAATCCAATCCAACCTTCAAGTCTACAGTGAACTCATATCTCGTTTGATGGGGGAATTGTATGGGCATATTTCCAAGAGCGCCCAAGTCGGCGTTAAGTAAATCGCCCAAAATATCATTTAGAGTAATTTGGCTATCTTCGTCAGCTTCCACAAACATACTTAGAGAAACCCCCAGGTTTCCTATTCCAGCTTCTTCATATCTTGTGTTCTGTCCTGCCGCTCCAAATCCGTATCCGGTAAACTTGATAGGGGTCTTAGCTTTTGCTGCTCCGATTCTAAGAGGATTAATCTTAATATTTACGCTAAACTCCTCAATGGCTTTGTTTCCGTTTGCGGCTATCATTTCAGGAGTTGTAAATCTATGTTCTTCTCTAGCAGAGGCTACTGTTTCAGTGGTATCTATATCAATTCCCAGTCCCTTGAACACAAATAGGTCTTCTGTGAATTCCTCTCCCAAATCATCTATTTGGGTAATTGGCATCTTTTCAGTGAGAGCAGAAAGGTACATATGCATATCTTTAGGCCAATTTTTATTGATAAAATCTGATAAACCAAAGCCAATTAGCTGCCTCATTAAGGGATCAAAATCTGGAAGGCCAAAGCCTGTCCAGGAAATGGTAATACCCTCTCCTATCGGTATTCTGGTTTTTAGTATCCCAAGGATACTGTTAATTTCCAAACCATAGGCAATATCCTTGTTCATAAATTCTTGCTCTTCGTTTTGATTGTATTGAGTAACTAACACATTTTTTTTGCTAAACAAGAGTGCTTGAATAAGGGGCATGAACCCATCAATTGTTTCAATACCAGTAGAGCCTAAAAGAATCCCCCCGGCAAGCATGGTAATATCCATACCGCTTCCCGCAAGACCTTCATATATCATTTTGCCAATTTCAGTAAAATTCATTTCGCGCGTGTAAAATTCGTTACCCGCGACATTGACATAAAGGGTTTTGTCAAAGTAATACATTCCTAAGACAGTACGCCCATATATATCATCTCTTACTTCAATAAAAACCTCACTTCTAGAGTTAGTTTTCAAATTGACGTTCATTTTTAAGTCAATTGTGAGTTTGGTGGAAACGTCTTTCTTTCTTACGTTGTCCACTCCAAAATAATCATATTCGTAATCAATTGAGGTGTCTATTACAAACCATTCTGGATCTTCGCCAGGATCTGGGTAAGCTTTTTTATAATTATCCAAGGCTTCTTCTAACTGAGGCTTAGCCTTGTCCATATCCATTTTATCAACCTGGCGAACGTCGTCAACAACGTCTATTTCTCCGCCAGGGGTAACGCCATCGTCATTAAAATCTTCGGGGTTTCTAGGAGAACACGCAAAAAGAACGACCACAAGTGTCACAGCAAGAGTAAGAACTAAGAGTTTTGCAATGAGGTTTTTCTTCATCATATCCTTTGGCCGCCTGTATATATATTAAATATAAAACGCGAACCGCAACTAAAGACTACTCTTTTGGCTTAAAGGTGTCAATATATATACGCGAGCGCGGTATTTTTTAAATTGAACTTTTGGTGAACGTGTTGCGTATTTCCACAACACAATCCACAATTTAGGGGGTTATCCACAAGCGAACAAGAAATTCCTTCCCCAATTCGCTATATTTTGCGAATAGTTCCCCCATCTAAGTTTTCTTCCTACCCTGATTGTGAAACTTAGGTGAACAGAAACTGAAACTTTACAAAACTGTGCTTATTCCACTCTCTTTTACTTCTTTTTATCTAAAATTAATGGTTTCTTGGCAAAAATACTCGACCAACTAGAAGTCAGCCCAACTCATAACAATTCCAAAAAAGTTCTTTTTGAAAAACAGCAACAGAATTTTGGGACAAACTTTGTTATCTCAATTATTTATGGCCCAGAGTAAAAATTGCTCCATAATTTGCACGAAAACTCAAAACCACATTTGTCTAGAGAAGGCCTTTGGACAATCAGTTTGAACTTCTCATCACTAAAGTGTTGAGATTCCTACTTCATAGACTTCGTATTCTCCATCTCCATAGGCGTAACTTCCTGTAGT
>JAQVQU010000074.1:0-1815 GCA_028701415.1 Clostridia bacterium
TTACATCCTCAAAATTCATTAAGTCTGTTGAAGTTGATATAAAAATTCCTTTTTCACCTTCAATAGAACAAAAAAATTTATATAATCCATCAAAAAAAGTGAGGGCAAGAGGAACAATACCTTTTTGTCCGTAAAAAAAGCTATTTTCTTTCCCTGATAACATTAACTTTTCCTCCAAAGAAACCTCTCTTAATATTATATTATTCAGGGTATTAGGTCAATCTAAGGATTCAATTTGCCTTTGATGATAAACTGTATCGAACACAAGTTATATTATTTCCTTCAATCTATCGATTAAAATACTACAAATATTGCCTCAAAGTTCTCCTTGTGATAAACTTGTTGCATGTTAAGAGAAAACTACCCTAAGCCTAATTATGTAAGACCCAGATGGAAGTCCCTAGATGGAGAATGGGCTTATTATTTTTGTGTGAGTGGAACTGAAAATCCTTCGCCTTTATGTAACCGATCTGTTCCTGATTCTATAATATCTACTGATTCGATAGAATACGCTGTTTACAAAAAAACTTTTGTATTGACAGAGGCAGATTCCGCAGGAGCGGTTTTTTTAAATATCAGTTCAATTATTGGGGACTGTGAGGTTTTCGTTAACGATAAATCTACTGGGAAAAGAAAAGGTGCCCCTGGGAACCTTACTTTTGACGTTACGAACTACATCTTGCCTCAGAAAAATTCTGTTTCAATAGTTGTTATTAGCGACCCTTTGTTTTCAGAAGGATCTTATGGTGGTCCCTTACTGACGGGAAGAATTTGGTTAGAATTTTCCGCAAAAAGCTTCATATCTCAACTCATCGTTCGTCCTTCAATTAGAGACAAATCAATTTACTTATCAGGAAGAATAGCCAATTCTCTCCCTGATTTACAAATTTGTGCAGAGGTATCACTAAATTCCAAGAGTATAGTCAACTTTATTTATGATGCCAAACCCTCACTTAATATTCAAATACCTTTGTCCGAGCAAATTCAATATTGGGAATGCTTAGCCTCAAACCTTTATGAAATAAAAATCACTTTAACTAACTCATTAGGAGGGCAGTGTGATTGCATTCATACATACACAGCGTTTAGAAACATTGAGCTAAAAAACAACCTAATTTTCCTTAATGACAAAGTTGTATTTTTAAAACTTGTTAGAGATAATGATTGTATTTCTACAGGATTATATAATACTCAAAAAATCCGCCAGGTTATCGCTTCGATACTATCGCTTGGGTTTAATGGAATTAATCTAGGGTGCTGTGAACCAACTCCTCAATTCATTTATTTAGCTGATAAAATCGGCCTGGCTTTGCTCTTTACACTGGTTCCAAATGGATTATTACCATATACAGAGGATCATTCAAAACTGATTCAATCTCTCATTACAAGCAAACTTATTCGATATATAGCATCCCCTTCTATATTTTTATGGAACCTTTTTTCGAATTATGACCCTGGAATCGATTACATCAACCACCTGATTTTGATGGCAAAAAAGCTAAACCCTTTCGCCATCCTTTCTTCCTATTCAGACCGTTCTGTTGGATATGGGGATTACTCATCTTCTAATTTTTATTGTTCTGAAAAATCCCTGTTTATTAGATCATTAAAATCTCAGTCGGATGCGAATTTCCCCTCTTTAATCAATTTTTCCTCGGGCTCTTTTAAAGGAGCTTACTCTCCACCAGAAATATCTTTAGACTCTACAGAGAAAGATTTTACTGAGCTTTATACTTTTATGACAGGTGCGATATTAGCCTCAAATTTCCTAGGTTTTTCATACGATTTTCTAATTGATTCTTCTGTTGATTTTGG
>JAQVQU010000074.1:1915-6774 GCA_028701415.1 Clostridia bacterium
TTGGTGTTTCAAAGTTTAAATCATCTGCTTCTATCGACCCCTCTTCATTATATGATGATTCAACCAACACAACATTTATCCTATATTCGCACACTCCCGCTGGAGTGGGTATTCTTAATTGTAAGAGATCTACTGGATATTCCTCGGGATATAAAATACTTGTTTCAAAAGGGAAAAAATATGAAATTCGAAACAATGAATTATTTTTCAAAAACAAGCCAACTAATATTAAGGTCGACTTGTCCGGAAATCTCTCAATCGGAGGTAATTACAAGGATGGATCATCTAGATTTAAAGAGATACCCACCTCCTACCTAATGCTTATAAAAAGCACCGATAAAGGACTCAATTGGGACAACCCTGTATGTTTAAACTCAAGTATAAAAGATTCTAAGTGGGGCTTCATAGGGGCCTGCCCAGGTTCAGGGATAAAACTCTCAAGCGGAGCAAAAACGGGGAGGCTTATTTTCCCTATATATTATGGGCTTCGTACTTTCCCCTTGAACCTAACTTTTTCATGTGTTTATAGCGACGATGGGGGAAATAGTTGGTCTTTAGGAAAACCTCCACTAATTAAAGGAAGATTCCCCAAGAAAAACCCGTTGTTTGTCCCTCAAAGAAGTTGGCTTTCGGAAACGCAGTTGTGTGAGCTCGAAAATGGTAACATTCTTGCTTTCATACGGAATCATCATCCGAAAAAGAGAGTAATGTGTTCTTTGAGTACCGACGGCGGAGAAACCTTTGGAAAAGTATTTTTTCTTAACAATATCCCTCAACCAATATGTCAAATAAGTGCGATATCTTTTTTGCATAACGGAATTAAAATGGTTGCAATATTAAATGCTGCTTCTGAAAAAAAGCGCGAAAAAGGGACCCTCCGCATCAGTCTGGACGGAGGGAAAACCTTCCCTTATTTTAAAATTATTGCTGAAAATGAATTTGCCTACTCCTCAATGGCTTATCTCGGGGATGGAACAATAGGAATTTTGTATGAAGACACACTAAAACATGAGTGTATTAAGTTTGTAAAATTTGCTCCAGAGGATATACTATCTTCAAGACACTTTGAACCCTCTCTACCTTCTACTAATTGATTTAGTTTTTTTATTATCTCTTTACTTATACTTATGGAGGAATACATGAAAAAATTGAATATCTATGATGGAATCTTTCCCGCACTACTTACCCCCTTCGATTCAAATGAGCAAGTTAACCATATTGAACTTAAAAAGATGGTAAATTATTTAGAAAAGTTCCCTTTCAGAGGTTTTTATGTTGGAGGTTCCACTGGAGAAGGAATGGTAATGACCTATCAAGAAAGAAAGGAAGTATTTAAGACAGTCATCGATAATATAACTAATAATACTATTCTTCCAGTAGCACACATAGGAGCCCCCTCAACCCTTACGGCAATAGATATGGGACTATATGCAAAATCTCTTGGATATCCTATTGTTTCGGCAGTTGCCCCCTACTATTATCCCTTCAAAACTAAGGAAATAATCGATTATTATAAAACTTTATCTCAAAAAATAGGATTGCCTTTTATAATTTATAATTATCCCGGTGCCTCTAACTACTCCCTTAATTCAGATGCAGTTTTAGAATTGTTTGAAGACACTAACTTTATTGGAATAAAACACACATCTTACGATCTATTCTCCCTTAGTACTTTCAGGCAAATTAAACCGTATATTTCCATATATAATGGCTTCGATGAAGTCCTGCTAGGAGGGCTCACCATGGGGGCATCTGGAGGCATTGGCTCAACTTACAACATTATTCCCAACACAATAATAGAAATATTCAAAAACTTCCAAAAAGGAGAGTTAGAAAAAGCATCCCAACTTCAAAAAAAAGCATGCAACATTATTAATGTCCTCATTAAACACGGAGTAATGCCCTCAGAAAAATATCTTCTCTCCAAGAAAGATATATTTATGGGAAACTGCAGACACCCCTTTACTAAACTAAGTGAAATTGCAAAAAAAGAACTGGATCAACTGGATCTTTACTAGTAAATCAATTTACTTCTTATCTAACCAAGCACATTTATGAAATGGACTACTCAGCTATTTTCGAATAAATACCAAGTGTCTAGTAAAAATAATTAACTCACCCTTTATAAAAAATTTTAAGAGTTAAAATAGAATTTTTCGATGTGAGGGTAGCACCCAACATTAATATTATTTGTTGTTATTAGCCCGTTTAATTGATATAGTATATAATTATAACAACTAAGAAATGTTAGTATTTGTGGGGAAAAATGGAAATTGGACAATACTATATTAAAGGTCTGACCGATGAAGAAGTTTCTCAGCGAATTGAGGACGGAAAAGTCAACGGTGACCAAAATATTAAAACCAAAAGTATATCTGAGATTATCCGAACTCATGTTTTTACTTTTTTTAATTTACTTTTTTTAATATTTGCTGCAATAATTCTGATTTTTGACTTAGGTTTTACCCAACTCGGTTTTATGGGGGTTGTGTTAAGCAATGCTTTGATTGGTATTATTCAAGAACTTGCGGCGAAAAAGACTATTGACAAACTATCCCTTTTGTCTGCCCCAAAAGTAACAGTTATAAGAAATGAGTCTGAAAAAGAAATAGAACTTAAAGATATAGTAATGGATGACATCATTAAATTGGAAACGGGAGACCAGGTATGCTCAGATGCGGTTGTAAAATATGGATACTTAGAAGTTAATGAATCCCTAATAACCGGAGAGAGTGAAACCGTTGCAAAAAGGCAAGGAGATCAGGTCTACTCTGGTAGCTACATTGTATCTGGAAAAGCTGTTACTCAAGTAATCCGAGTTGGAAAGGATAATTATGCTACTAGAATATCTATTGGAGCAAAGTATCTCAAACCGAATAACAGTGTCATTATGAAGGATATAATTCGATTTATTAAACTAATGACTTTTGTTCTTGTTCCGGTTGGAATCACCCTGTTTTGTGTAAAATTATTAGGTCAGGATATAGGATACAAAACGGCTTTAAGAGATTCAGTAACAATGATGGTCGGAATGATTCCCTCTGGGCTTGTCGCTCTAACATCCGCAGTTTTTTGCGTTGGGGTCATAAAAATGGCCAGACACAAAGCCCTCGCCCAAGACCTTTTTGCGACTGAAGCACTTGCACGTGTAGACATTCTATGTATTGATAAAACTGGAACCATAACAGAAGGAACAATGGAAGTCGCAGAAATTATTCCATTTGGATACTCCGTTACCGAAATTGAACAAATCCTAAAAGATGTTGTAACAGGAATTGGAGACAATAACACTACAGCAAACGCAATAAAAGAATTTACTGAACTAAGATATAAATCTAGAGATCCTTTTTCTATTGTCTCTTTTTCGTCGGCCAGAAAATGGAGCGCGGCCAACTTTGAAGATGGTGGATATATAATAGGAGCCCCTGAATTCGTACTAAGAAATATGAACGACCAAGATAGAGACCTTGTTAATAAGCAAGCTCTTAACGGCTATCGAGTATTGGTTCTAGCTCGCACGGAAAATCCTTTAATTGATGATGACATTATAGAAAACCCCCAAATTTTAGCTTATATTTTAATTACTGACAAAATCCGCCCAGAAGCCCCGGAAACTCTTGCATATTTTGCAAAACAAGGAGTTAAAATAAAGGTACTGTCCGGAGACAATCCAATAACTGTTAGAAGCGTAGCCGAAAGAGCTGGCTTAGAAGACTGTAATCATTTCGTTGATGCCTCCACCCTTAGCGATGAGGACATCCCCTCCGCTATCGAGTATTATTCAATCTTTGGTAGGGTCTCACCCGATCAAAAGCTTAAATTTGTAAAAGCTTTAAAAGCTCAAGGCCACACGGTTGGAATGACGGGAGATGGGGTAAATGATGTGCTTGCTCTTAAGGAAAGTGATTGTTCTGTTGCTATGGCTGCTGGAAGTGATGCGGCAAAAAATGTGGCTCAAATAGTCCTTTTAGATAGCAACTTTGCAAGTATGCCCAAAATAGTGGCGGAGGGAAGAAAATCGATAAATAATCTTGTTAGGTCCTCCTCTTTATACTTAGTAAAAACTTTCTTTAGCCTATTTAATGCAATAGTATTCCTGCTTATTGCTACTCCTTTACCTTACATACTTTCCCACCAAACACTTCTTGGTGGAATAACTACTGGAATACCCTCTTTCCTATTGGCCCTCGAAAAAAACGAAGATAGAATACATGGCCAGTTTATTGATAATGTTATAGAAAAATCTTTACCTGGCTCTTTCTCTTTATTCCTTGCTGTAATGGCGATGACTCTGGTGGGCATATTTGCCACTTCAACAAGAGCTATGTTTACAGACATACAATTCCAGTCTACAACCCTCATTATCATGGCTTTTATATCCTTTATGTATCTCTTCCAAGTCTGTGTCCCGATAAATAAAAAGAGAATTGGAATGATTTTTCTCTTAGCGCTATCTTTTGTCGTTTCATTCATTCTACCCATAACACAGCAAACAATAATAATTACTAGTGACCTTCCCCTAGAAAGTATTTACTTGATAGTGCCCATAGCTCTCATATCCATACCTATTTTCATCCTTTTTAATTTCCTTTTTATTGGATTTGGACGAAAGAGATTAGCCTCGAATCTAATCGATTCATTTATGTCCCAAATGGGAGATATAAAGGATTTTTATTCAGAAAAACATAAAGCCCAAATGGATCGAATGAAGAAGAAGCGACTTGCTCGTAAGCAAGCTAAATAGAAATATCTATATTTTTCTTATCCGAAAATAAGCAATTTCTTAATACCTTTGTAAAAAATATTTCTCTAATATTTTATTATTATGAGTTTAGCCAGTAATTCTTAGGAATAAGTAC
>JAQVQU010000075.1 GCA_028701415.1 Clostridia bacterium
TTTTACGCACCAAACAATATGATATTGAATGGATTATACATAACCCCTACCACGATATATTTCTGCCATATTTTTAAAATCCTTATTTATAGTTTAACCTATGTATTGATACTTATCAAACAGCTCGTGGGTTTTAGTGTGCTTTTAATTCACATATGTAATTTATCGTTGGCAATTCATCCCATGACTAAAGTCACAGGTGTTCTTGCTATATTGAATAAAAAACCCCGAGCTTTTCTCCGTAATTTTCTGATAAAAAAGTATTTGTTTCTTTTTCTCAAAAAAGAAGATTTGGCATTCATAGGCTATTTTTTGTTTATTAGAAAAAGAAGATTCTTCCAGTAGCTCCTGGTCAATCTTTATTAACTTTGAATCTACTGCATCAAATGGCAGCTTGTATCCTTTGACTATTTCTATCGCTTCTTTAAATACCCGTTCCATAAACACCTCCAAATAACGGGATTATTTATAACATTATATCAAATCTGAAGGCCTTTTTCATTGGGAACCCTGCTCCCTATAAATATCTCTTACTTTTCTTTTATAGAAAGTAAATTTCTTAAAGGAATTTGCTAACTTACAAATATGAAGTGAGTATTTCTTGCAAATATGCCATTTATTTGCATCTGTACAAATCCTAAAAAAAAGAGCCCTTTTTTGAGAGCTCTTCTTTATCTTTTCTTTTTTTTATTTATGCTGCTAGCTTCTTCTTTTTCAGGAATTTGATCAAGAAGAATATTCCCGTTCCGATTCCGCCAGCCCCTACTGCAGAACCCACGGAAATGAGAATGATGTCTGTCTGGCTTAGCCTGAACGGAGGCTTTATTTCATTTACGGTGTCTGTTTCTATGTCATATTCATATCCTTGATAAAACAAATCCTTTCCATCAAAGGTCAATTTACCAAAAGTTGGATTAAAAAGATATGGATCATGGATCTCTGCCCCAGTGTAAAGGGGAGCTTCGCTATCCGATTGATATTTGTACCTTTTGTCTCCGATTGTCCCAAGGCTTACATAAAGAGTTCCTTTGCTTCCTATCTTCTCTGTCTTGTTATTCGCAGACTTAATTATCTCTCCGTTACCATCAAGATAATATGATTCGCTGTATGTATGATCATGCCCAGACAAAACAAGATTTACCCCATACTCTTCAAAAATTGATGGTAGCTGCTGTTTCATGCCAATAATCTCTGCATCTTGGGTGTGTGGTCCTGCTGAAAAAATGCTTTTATGCATTATCACAACCTTATGATTTTTTGTTGTTGCGGCTAAATCAGCCTTAAGCCAATTAAGTTGTCCTTCGTTAAGTCCGTTATCGTTTGTATCATTAGTATTTAAAACCGTGAAATGTACACCTGAATAATCATATGAATAATATGCTCCATTGACTGAATCTTGTTCTGGCAAATCAAAATTATAATGCGCTAAAACATTATTATATGGTTCAGTGTAAACGCTTTCGGATGATTGTAAAAAGGCTGCTTCTTTGTCTTTGCTTACATCAAAAGATGAATCCCCATGATTACCAACCGCTACAACTTGCGAAGTGTTTGCAAGATGTTCCCTTAGTCCGTTAAAATAATAATCAAATTGAGTCGTGTTACTAGAGTACTCAACGATATCTCCTGCATTAATAATAAACGAATATTTATCATCGAATACCGTTTCCGCTTTATCCATTACTTTCAAAATTCTTTGATAAGCCTCTTTACTATATCCTTGCGGATCGGTAATGAGCAATACTTCAAAGGGAGCACTCTCTCCTGCAGGCGCAGTCTCAAACGTATATACATCACTCCAATAATCTCTGTCTGCCCAGCCAACTCTGTAACTGTATTCTGTCCCGGCATCAAGCCCTGTTAAGTTTACTGTATGTCTCGCCTTTTCCGTATATCTTAGCAGAGCGAATAAACCAAGATCTATTCCTCCCTTGGTCATTCCATATACTTGAGTCTCTCCAAGTACCGATGTTGCTTGATTTTCGTTAAAGTCTCCTTCTGATTTTTTCATATACTGAATCGTTCCAGATGAAACATTTCTGTCTGTGAACCAAGAAAAATTCTTTTCAGTAGCTGGGTTAGCGCCAAACGTTACCGCTATTCTTGAAGGTAATTTCCCATTTTCTACAGTTTTTTCATCTATTCTTCCCGCTGAAGTATATGTGTATACATCTCCTTCTCTTAACAATATTTTTGTGTTAACAGCGTTCCCATCAAAAGATGAATCTGTGACAAAACCTTCAACAACGGCTCCCGCTAATTCCCCAATTCCTATATAAAGAGAGTCGGTGAGGTAATCCTCGAGCATCAAATCCAAAAAGCCCATTATTGTTTGCCCTTCAAGATCTAATGAAAAGCCTATATCCTGCGATTGTAATAAATCACTATTGAGGGCGTTTAATAATACTTCACCAAGCACAATATTACTCGCATCTAGGGGATTTTCTCTATCGTAACCGATCAGTAACCCGAGTACCTTTAAAAGTTCTGGAATCCCATCAACTGAAGAAATATCTATTGGGGTTTCTAAAAGTTCCTTTACCAAAAAATATAACCCTTCTTCCTTATCCAAAAGAATCCCAACTAGCTGCTCCACAAACTCTCCGTTTCTTAGCATGCTAATTACCCCAGCTATTTCTTCAGGAACCCCTTCTAGCGAAGTCGCTTCGCCGCCGCCGCCATATCCTAGATAAGCATATGAAGCAAAATCTAGCAAAGTCAATTCTCCAGGAAGATCAAAGTTTAGTAGCTTATCAACCATTTCATTTAAGAACCCGAATATCTTATTGTTTTCATAGTCTGGGTTAGATCCCGAATATTCATAATCGGCGAGCACTTTATTGTTGATTTCTGAAACAAGCACATCTACTAGATCTCCAATTTTTCCTCCAAGAGCAGCTCCTATGTCTATTCCAAGGAATGAGACATTCTCTATTGCCCCCGAAAGCATAGCTTTTAACGTCTCAATTATGGAAGGATTTAAATATTCCTCTATCATTCCTAAGATTCCATCTACAAAAATTTCTTCAGTAAATCCTTGAAAATCGTTTATTTTGACGGATGTATCACTAATATCAAAAAATCTTCCAAGCCCTTTTGCTTCTATTGCATCTTCCGTTATGTACCCATTATCAAAAGCATAAGTAATATCTACTTCTTCCAAATAATCTAATTTGACATAAAGATCCTCTATTTTTTCCTCACCTAAAGTTCCTCTTTTTATTGTGGCATATCTTACTGCGGCCCCATAAGCTAAACTGGCTGCCGTCTGCATATCTGTAATTTGATTATTATTAAATGATAAATGATGAGATATATCATTTTGATGCGAATGGCCAGTAAAACCATAATGAATACCAAAATCTGCCAAATAATTAGCTGTATTCCACCAATCATCCATACAAAAATCATTAATATACTCTTCTTGATAAGCCATATGTTCAACCATTGAATGATGGGTTGTCGCAATCATAAGATCTGAGCTAAATTTTTCTTTCTTTTCCTCCATAAAGTCTTTCATTTGTTGTGTTATTCTGCCCCCTAAAACGTGGCCTTCCACCACGTTCGAAAGAGAGACATCTAAACAATAAAAAGTCACATCCCTGTCTTCAACCTTTGCAATGTATGAAAGATCTCCATGAGTGTAATCTTCTTCTTCTGGATCAAAATTGTAATCAACTTCCATATTTTCAGCAAGACTAGAGTTTGTAAAACCAATTTTTGAATAAGTCCCTTCATATTCGTCAACAGTATAAAAGTTTTGCGCTTCCTGATCTGTTATGTTAGGGAACCCTAAACCAGCATAAATAATACTTAAATCCTTTCTGGTTGCATAATCAACATGAACCTTACTCCCCGAAGAAAAGTCGTATGTTTCTCCATTATACAAATCATGATTCCCATACACTGTAAAGATTTGAAAATCTGGTTTTTCCCCTACTGTTCTCATTCTGTTTTGCAAATCTCTAAGCCCGTTTGCAATATCGATGTGGCCCTTTCTTTCTCCATTATGTGTAAGATCGCCAGAAACTATTAAGTAATCTGGTTTCATAACTAATATCTTCTCTACATTTTCCCAAAAAGTTGCTTCAGCGGTAAACTTTCTGTCTAACAGCTGTTTTTCTATAATACTTTGATCTTCCCCTTTATATAAATAGCTAACGGGATAGATATGTGTATCCGTAATATGTCCAACAACCAATTCATCGTCATCCCATACCGGCTCATCTGCAGCTTCAGCAATTTTAGGAGTTACTGCAAAAAAAGCAATAAACAAACAAAAAACGATAAGCATCGTAGCTAAAACCACTTTATTATTTTTTTCAAAAAACCTAGTCATCAATCTCCTCCAATATTTTTACTCGGGCATACCACCGCTGTTACTATACTATAATTTTTGCTTTTTAACTCAGTTGAATTATATTTTTCTAATTTTTTATATTTTTCTTAATCAATCATTAACTATTAATCCCGGTATATTAATAGCCAAATCAGTTGAAATATATTTTTCTTAATCAATCATTAACTATTAATCCCGGCATATCAATAGCCAAAGGTGTTTCTTTGCCATTTTCTGTTGTTATATCCAATTTTCTCTATTTTTTAAAATCCATGCCCATCTGGATCTCTGAAGTATCTCTTGTTTTTATCTATAGAGCGTATACACTCCATATCTTCCTCTGAGAGCTCAAAGTTAAAGATACTAAAGTTTTCTTCTATTCTTTCTTCGTGGGTAGATTTAGGAATAGTTATTATTCCTTCCTGAATATCCCATCTTAATATTATTTGAGCTGGGGTTTTGCAATATTTATCCGCCAATCTCTTAATCGTCTTTTCTTTAAAGACTCTTGCTCTAAGTAGAGGAGCCCAGGCTTCTACAGCTATGTCATACTGCAGACAAAATTCCCGAAGTGCCTTTTGTTGGAACCACGGATGACACTCAACTTGATTAACCGAAGGCATAATTTTTGCTATATCAATAACCCTTTCTAGATGGTGCTCTTTAAAATTTGACATGCCTATTGTTCTAATAAGACCGCTCTCCACCATATCTTCAAGGGCTCTCCATGTATTTTTTAAATCTTCGTTAACTGGGGGCCAGTGGATCAAAACCATATCAATGTATTCGGTCTTAAGCTTAGAAAGAGACTCTTTTACTGCCTCTATAGCTTTATCGTAATAGCAATCGGTTGTCCAGATCTTCGTGGTGATAAAAATATCGCTTCTTGGTATCCCGCTTTCAATAACAGCTTCTCCTACCTCAGCTTCGTTAAAATAAAATCTTGCTGTATCAATATGCCTGTATCCTGCCTTCAATGCATGCAAGACACATCTTTTTGTTTCTTCTGGAGGAGTAAGATATGTTCCTAAGCCAATAAGAGGGATATTGTACCCACTATGCAATAAAACAAAGTCTTTCATAGCCACCCTCCTTGTAGATTAGTATGTTAATTATATTATATATATAAAGTATCTTCAATACTGAAAGAGAAAAAACGAAAAACTTTGTCTATTAAAAATAAACATCAAAGCAGAGATTTCCATGATTTTTCATCTTAGGTCTATTAAAACTAAAACCCAAAGCATAGGTTTCCATGATTTTTCATATAATGCTGCAATAAATATAAAATCTTGCATTAATGGTCTGGTTATTTCCTGAAAGATAATTCTCAAGGGTTTTCAATCCCTTTTTTATATCCCCTCTTCCCTGCCATCATTATATATTCTTAGATTATTATCCTGAGGGGCACCATCATTGAGCAGATTCTCTCCAATCTCCTCAATCAGAAACCCTTCAAACAGCTCTTTTATGAGTATAGTGTTATCTTCTGATATAAAGATTGAGAAATCGTAATTCATAAGTATCTTCTTTTTTAATAATAATTTAGCTAGCTCCATAACTCCGTTCGGATCAAAATTATCAAAATTAATGTCTTTTGAATATGAACTCAAAGATCTTAAGGATTTTAGTATACCCTCAAGGATATCCCCTTCAGTCAAATCTAATTCCTCTTCTTGGAATAGAACTGGCAACAATAAAGACAGGTCTACTGATAGCAGTTCTGGCTGCAACTCGGACAGTTTTCCAAAAAGATCATAGTCATCCATAATATAAAAGGCAGAATAAATGGAATATCTTAAAAGGATAGCTTCAGCTGAGTTTTTCTCAAAAGACTCGTCTCCTCTGTAATTATTCTTCAAAAGAGACATCGCCAGATCCCATACAGAGGTATAAGAAGAGGCCGGGATTTCTACTCCATATGTTGAAGCTATTCCAGAAACGCTAAGCCCTTCCCCGTACATTGGAAGATCAAAAAAGGGAAGGAGCATGTTATTGTATACATCTTCTGCAAGAGCTGTTGCTTCTGGTGTGCTTCTGTCTATTCCAAGCTGTCTGAAAAAAGCAAGGAGCGTATCTTTATCAATCTTGTTCATTATCTTGGCCTTCATGCTGTCATTAACAAAGTCTTCGGCATATTGGTAAAGATTAGTCTTGAGAGTCTCTTTGTCCTCAGCTGAAACAAAGGCTGGAATATATGTTTCTTTTATAGAATTAAGACTAATTGTGGTAATGTCAGTATAATCCTTATATTCTTTAAAATGTCTTACGGGCAAAGGATAGTTTGAAAGTGCAGCTGTTTCTATATCGTAGAGTGTTTTCCCATCTTTTTCTAATTTACATATATCTTGAG
>JAQVQU010000010.1 GCA_028701415.1 Clostridia bacterium
TTTTTCCTTTTGAAGGAGTCCTTGGGCTAAGAAGTAATACCACTATAAACAGAAAGAATCGCCTAACGGTGGTTCTTTTTTTTGTTAAGAAAGCATTAGTTTATCTGAAGATTATTATAAACTCTTCCATTTTTGTTTCTTGTGTTTTTTCATAAAATTAGCTTCTCTATTGAGTCAATATGGAGATTATTATAAACTCTTCCATTTTTGTTTCTTGTGTTTTTTCATAAAATTAGCTTCTCTATTGAGTCAATATGGAGATTATTATAAACTCTTCCATTTTTGTTTCTTGTTTTTTTTGCAAAAAAATTAGCTTCTCTATCGAGTTTATCTGGAGATTATTATAAACTCTTCCATTTTTGTTTCTTGTGTTTTTTCATAAAATTAGCTTCTCTATTGACTCAATATGGAGATTATTATAAACTCTTCCATTTTTGTTTCTTGTGTTTTTTCATAAAATTAGTTTCTCTATGTAGAAGATTAATTGCGTTTAATAATTTAGATTATGTTATTACGGTTTTTTATGAAATGGGTTGGGGTTTATGCCCTTGAAGATTACACAAATTTTGTTGATTTATGTTCGAGAAGAGATTTTCTAATAAGGAATATGGAGTGAATTATCTGTGAAATAACGAGGGTACTTATTGCGTATTAAATACGCACGTGTTATATTAATCGTGTACAACGCGCAAGTGCGCGTCTTTTATGAAGTGGTTAAAATGACGGGAGAAGGAATAAAAAGGCAGTATATGACGGGTACAATTAGCAAAAAAACATTTTTGGTGTTCCTCGCTCTGTGTTTAGTAACCATTTTTCTTTTTATGTTTGTTTCTAGTGAAAGGGATATTTTTAGTGCTGATGCGGTAATTGTAAGCAACACAACTGGAACTGTAACCATGGATGGAGAGGTAGACACTTATTCCGTTTCTGCCATTGACTCAGGAGCTTCTGCAACCTTGATGGCCTATTACAAGGATTATGGAACAGGTAGTACAACCCGTGTTGCAAACGCATATGTAACCAGGACTATCAATATAGCCATTGATAATGCCGATATTATCGCTGCGGCAGCAAACGGTAGGATGAAAGCCAAGGTTTTGTTGAGCGGCACAAATGACTTTTCTTTGATTAGCGGGACACAGAATATTTCTACTAGTATGACTTATGCTTTGAGCGGAGGTATATCTTCTGCAAGCGTAAATTTGGCTACGTATCCAACTTTTACTGATACTTCAATTAGCACTGGATTTTTGACCCTTACTCCTTCGGAGGGAGTTTTAAATATTGTTTTGACTGGAACGGCTGTTCATCATGCTGAGACTCCTGGTGAAGGGACAAGTGAAGTTTCCGCTGAGACATCCTTAGAATGCACCCTTTCCTCAGTAAAAATTCTATTTAGTTTTGACGATGTCGAGGTTACGTTAAGCGTTATAGGCGCAGGAAAAATAACTGAGAACGTTAACGCAGTTGAGACCGAGTTCACTACATCTCAGTCTTTATCATATACATTTGGAGAAACCGTATCATTAACAGCACTGGGAAACGAAAACTCTACTTATTTTAGGGGTTGGACTGTATCGGGATCTCCTCTAAGTGTTCTGACTGCAAATCTTCCTGCAGTTCATGATATCCCATCTAACGTGAATCCGACATATACCGCAACTTTCAGTAATTTTGATGTTGCTTCTAACCTATCTTCATTTGCACACAATTCCGAATTGCAAGGGCCAAAAGCAACTGAAACTAATATGTTAGCTTTTAAAAACTATCATAATTATGTTGGGACTGATTCACTGGGGGGGACTTTTGGACCTTCGACTACAAAACCATCGGATGCGGGGACTTACACTTATACATATGAATCATATTTCGATGTGGGTGGAGAAAATGGGGACAAAATCGGATCGTTTACAAGGGTTTTTACTATAGTTAGAGATAAACCTTCCCTAACCCCAAACCAAACCTTACCCTATGAATTGTATTTGGGCGATGCACTTGGAGATTTGACCTTTTCTGTAACAGCTCTGCATAGCATAACAAATACCCCAATAGCTGGAACCTGGGCTTTTATTGAACAACCAGGAACTGAGCTGGTAGGGGGCCAACAGGTTATTACGGTCGCAACAGCAACTGCTGCGGCAACTAGAGACCCTTCGGATTTACTAAATGTTACTTCAGGGGAGGATTTGTATTACAGATTTACTCCGGGGGCAAGTTTTGAGCTAAACTCCTCTATTTCTTGGGGAAAGGTTACCTTAATGGTAGAGGATGCTATTTCGGATGATAGCACTAATATCGATGAAATTGAGAGGGTGGTTTCTATCACAAAAACTATAGTTACATCGGTTGACACAGGTGTTTTAAATAACATGGGTGCTTCCCCTATCTCTAAAGAAGCGGTAAAAATATCCTTGAGAGCAACCTTTAACGATTCAACTGGAAGATATTTCTTTATTGGTTGGCGATTTGGGGAAAATGAAGGAGAAGGAGAATATTCCTATGAATATTTAACGGCAGGCGGAACAACTTTTGATCCTATCAATAGTGGCCTAGCGTACGATTATTATCTTCCCGAGTGGATTATAGATTCTAAAGCTGCCAGAGACCCTTTGACAACAGGAAGTGTTCAGGCTATTTTTATCGAAGATACTTCTGCTGATACGGGTGGGAATACATTGACTAAGAAATATACGGGAAGTTCGATTGTTTTTAGCCCTACTTTCGAGCCAAACAACAATGCCGAATATGGCTTTAATTGGACCTCAGCAGAATATTATGTGGGAAGTAACTGGGTAACCTCTGCTCCTTCGGATATGGGGACATATCCAGTTAGATACAACCTCAGAAATGCAGATCCTTCCGTAGGGACTTATCCTGTAGTGGGACAACGGAATCTATCTTTAATAATTTCAGCAACCCAGATATTGACAGAGAGGAAAACTGCAGGTACTTTCAATCAGACTATTGGTTGGGGGACTACTTTAAAATATCAATTGACGTCCCAAGGAACTGTTTCTGGAGCTGTTACTAATTATTATTATTCAACAGATTATAACCCTGCATCGCCTGAGGCTTCAACATGGACATTGATTAATCTTGTACCAGCAGCTTCTTCGGGATGTGCGGTTACATATGATCTTCCGATGCCCTCTCCCGAACCTGGAAATACGGGCGGATCAAGTGCTTTAGACTATACATTTATGGCTGTGGGGCCAGGAGGCACAAGCGTTAATTACGGGGGAACAGACTATGCACTAGTATCTCTTTCTCAAACGATAATGTGCAAAATTGATTCCTATCTTCCCTCAATTTCTGATGTTGAGGTAGGACAATATATAGATGAGACATGGGTTGCTTACAGCGGTGCCCCCACAAATGAACCAGTATTCTTTAGAGCTACTATTAATTATGGCGGAAGTGGGGCTCAAATGAACATTCTTAACCAAGGAAAAACCCTATTATTTAATAGTGGGGTCCCTAATTCTGGATTTAATCCTTCTTCTGACCCCTCTATTCATACCTCTGAAGTAGTTGAGTTTATGCTCAACTTGGAATATTCCGGAAATGTTTTTATTCAAGTAAGAAATGGCGTTAACAGGACTGCAATATATCAACAAGGGGAACCTTTAGCCGATTATCCCATACCAGTTCATCTTGATTTTTCACCTCCCACTATATCCTTTTATTCCTCTTCTTTTCAGGCGAATATAAATGGTTGGGATGATGAAGAGGCCTCAGTAATGTACAGTGTGGTGGATTCTGGAACTTCGGCTTCAGGCGTGGAAGTAGGCGGTTTTACCGCCAACAATGGGGCAGTAGTTACGCCAAATCCTGAAGGAAATCTATATAATAGAATTTGTGAAATTCTTATTCCAGACAACCAAACATACTTATTCTCTGTGACTGATAGAGCGGGAAATACTGCAACGTTGGAAATAATGCTTCTAGTTGATGCAGAGGAAATATCCCTTTCAATTGACCCCAATGGGTATACGACGGGTAAATGGTATAACGGAATTGCTACCGTAAATGCTGAGGTATCATCTGGCCCAAGTGGAATCAAATATGAATACAAAACTAGCTCGGGAAGCTATGTTTTATGGGATCCAATGTATTCGTTTATTTCTCCTGAATTCGATGTGTTGGAAGGGAGTTATATATCCGAAAATTCATTTTCTATTGATCCCGGTTCAGCGGGTATTTATGACACCTATACTTTGAAAATTACAAATATGGCAGGAACATACATTGAGGAGCAGTTTGATGTAAGACTGGACATTTTTGACCCCGCAATATCCCTCATAACAGATTTATCTCCCTATCAAGGAAGCACTTGGACAACTAGTGCCGTAAATGTGATATTTGATGTTTCCGATATCGCACACACTTTTAATTCGGGTATAGATGAGGTCTTAATTAATGATGGAAGTGGCGGTGTTGTTTTGAGTGAGATAGAGGGACAACCGTTAAAATATCAGTACAGTGTAGTTAAATGTACAGAGCACGTTATTTCTATTTTTGACCTAGCCGGGAATGAAAAAGTCTATTCATTCACCTTGAAAGTGGATCTTGGCACTCCGGATATTTCCGGACAACTCTATGTCGGCGGTGGAAATCCTTTGATTCCAACTGAGGAGCCCGAGCCTACAGACAATACACCTGATAAAATTTATAACTACGAGGACATGTATTTCTATGTAACCGAAAACAACTTAGAGCCTTGGATAAGAGTGGAATTTACGATAACAGCAACGGCTAGTGGAACAATCCTTCAGCAGTCGGTAAACAAAACGACCTGGGTTACTGTTTCTTCATCTATGGTTCCTGAGGGCTCTGCAACCGAGCAAGAATACAATCTGAGGCTTTTTTATACCACCGAGCAAAATACCCCTTATCATTATAGGTTGGTTACAGGGGGAAACAGGTTCACATACATGATGGCAGGCGAAGCCTCTGAGGCGGGGCCCCCGCAAAGTTACCAGATGAAAATTGATAAAACTGCGCCGGTACTTAGCCAGAATTTTATAGTCGATAGAGTCCAAAAAGATATAACCACTTTATGGACTACTGAGAATGCAACCTGGAAATTTTCGCTTGTAGAAGATCAAGTGATTGGATCGGGTTTAAAAATGGATTCAATAAAACTATATTCTTGGCCATACAGTGTTGAAAACGCTGAAATTGAGAGCCAGTTTGCAGGCAACCCTGAGGATTTTGAAGGGACTGAGCTGACCCTCCCAATTCCAGTCCTTCGGGAGTACACCTATGAACTAACTGTAGACTCGTTAAAATACGCAGTCTATGCCGAAGATAACGCTGGGCATCAATCCCTAACTATAGTATTTCCTCAAATCGATTTCACCTCTAACATATATATCTTAGGAATCACTCCTTCCATAAGTAAGTTGGATGGAGGAGTATCTGAAAATGTATATTCAAGTACATTCTGGGTCCCCGAAGATGAGAGGGTGAATTTTGCGATAGAAACTCAATTTGATACTTTAAGTGGAGGCAGGGATTATTTTGGTCCTTCGGGTGGAGGAGTTCAGTTCAGTGTTGACGGTGGGGCCACATGGGTAACGTCTTTGGCTATTGAAGGAGTGAATGAGCCAGTTTCTTTCATGTCTTTAGGACAGTATTCCTTGCAAGCAAGTGCTCCGCAATATTTCCAATATACTTTCAGGGCTTTTACAGGAGCCGGGTATTCAGCTCAATTCGAATCTTCTTACTGGGTTAAGAAAGATAATGTGAGTCCTTCAGTTTCTTTAAACGCTATTTATTCGGCAGGTGTTATAATCGATGAACCCTATACAGGGCAATGGATTGACGGGATAGTTGAGATAAATATAGAGGTGGAACTCGGTGCCAGTTTAGGTGGAGTATATTTTGCAACAACTCCATTATCAGGGGGAGAAATGTCCCAATGGACTCTGATTAAGCAATTAACGAGAAGCGATGTCATTTACAATACTGAAACTTCTAAATTCGAGTATACTGGTCTGATTGATATAAGGGTGACTAAATATGCTTCATATGTCGTAAAAGTTGTAACAAAGAGGGACCCCGTTACTCCGGGCACATACATTGAAGCCGTATCTTCGGGAGTAGACATAAAGATCGATAGAGATAGCATAAATATAGAAGCAAGAGGATATAAGGTTGTTTCAGAAGATGAACTTCTTTCAGGAGATTGGTCGGATGAAAACATCAATCTTAAGACTTATGTTCTCTCAAAAGGCCCAAGCGAAATTACAGGAGTATATGTTTCTTCATATGTTGGTACCGATTGGAGTGAGTACATTTTTGTTGGAAACAATGTAAGCGCTGCTTATCTAATTTCGGCCGAGAATTATCTTACAGGACAATATAGGTTGCGGGTGGAGAATGAAACAGGAAAAACTTCAATTAGCCCAATTTACTACGGAAATATAGATAAGTACACTCCAGCATTTTCAATGAGTATCGAAACCACTCCTCTATCATCGGGTGCATATGCTGGATGGTATATACAAAATGTAGAGATAATTATTCAACCCTCCCTACATCCCGAGTATGGATTGGATGGGTATACAGCTTCATATTATTATAGAGAACATCTTACTGAGGAATGGCTGGGGCCCGTGGATGCAGTTAGCTTTGATTTCTTCTTGATGGCTCAGGGGGTAGTAGGAGGAAATGACTACGACTATCGCTTTACTGTTAGAGGAAGATCTGGAATTGAGGCGGTATATCAAATTGAATATATACCGATTGATACCACATCTTACACATATACAATAAATATGTTTGTGGGGGACGTTCCCGACCCGAAGACCCTTGGAAATCCTGTATTTGCCTCTGCTGTGAATGGAGTTAGTATGGCCTATTCTAGAGGGGCTAATCCGGAAGTTGGTTTTGTCTGTGCTTCCTCATACAGAATTAAATCGATAGAGGAGGACTTCGGGGGAGAGGTATCATATTTGGTTGAAGAACAATCATATGCCTCAGATATCACCTCATACAATAAAATTTACGATACAGGTGTAAGCCATGTAGTATGGACGGTTCAGTTGTACAAGTCATTGGAAGTAGAGTACACATACACTAAGCAGTATAAGCAAAATGGAGATGTGGTTTCTTTGGGATATGCCCCAACAGATATTTCTTTTGCTGGGATTTTCGGAGAGATGAATCATTTAGGGACCATCTTAGAGAATCAGATTGGCATAGATATTTATTATACCCCTGAAGGCGGCGGGTTGCCCTCTTTAACAATTCCTCAGGATATGGGAGTATATGACGTTTCTGTGGAGATAAGGGACAGTTCCAAGGACATATACATTGTTAATCCAAATTTAAGTCTTACGGTAGTTTATTTTGCCAGTGAGGGAACATATGAGAATCCTTACTCTGTATCACAACAGTCAGATTTTGAGATGATTTCTCAGTATATGTATTTTGAAGAAGGGTATGAAATAGAGGATCCTTTAGACTATTTAGGAATTAACAGAAGAGAGTCCTACTATATTCAAACGAACAGCTTTGTAGTAAGTAGAGACATGAGCCCAATATGTGCTTGTGGTGATGGTTTCCTGCAAGAGTTTATGGGGAACTATAATGGTAATGGGTACGAAATAACAATCAATGATACGGTAAATGTTAATTCTAATTACGGCCTGTTCGAGTGTGTTTCAGGGACGATAGAGAACCTTGGAGTTAGAATGAATCTCAAGATTAATTCTACTTTAGAAGACAAGATGGTTGGTATGATAGCTTCCCAAATTAAAGATGGAACTATCAAGAATTCCTACGCTATAGGATCTGTTACTCTTACAGGTGATGGAGTATATTTTGGGGGACTTGCGGGATACGCAGACAACTCCCTTCTAGCCCAAAGTTTTGTTGATGTAAATGTCGTAGCAACTGCGGCGCAAGGCATGATTGGAGGCGCTGTTGGAAGACTTATAAATAACTCTTTCTGCGAAGCAATTTACTCATCAGGTATAATTAAAATTCTGGAAAGTACACCTTATTCAATTTCCTTACCACTTTCAGAAGTGCTTTGTTTCGGAAACATAGCAGGGTATTCTGGGGCACTTGATGCAGGCGTTGGCCCGGAAAGGCAAAATTTATACATTACTAGTAATTTAGCAGTTGATGGACTAATTTTAGGGAATTTGCCCATGTCTAACATTTCTAGTTTTATGGGTCTTATGATGAACTCTGTAACAGGGTTTTACTTCCTAGAAGGTGCGGAAGACATTATTGAAATAGAGGGAAGAGAGAAGTCGCTAGGTGATTTAATGAGTTCCGTAAGAACCTCTAAAGCAGCGTCACTTGCTGTGACAGGATTAGGAGAGTTAGAGGATCCATTTATTATTGACACCCCAGCAAAATTTGCTATGGTCGAAAGACTTCCATGGGCATATTTCGAACAGTATGGGAACATAACTTTCTCAAATGATGACAGATCAAATTATTGTTATGATATGCCTTTCACTGGTGTATATGATGGAAAGAACGGGGAGATTAGAAATATTAAGTTCTCCATTCAAGACATTATGTATGCTGGGCTGTTCTCGGTTTTAAAAGGTACTGCGAAAAACATTAGGTTAGTAGGTGTTGATATTTCTGCTAGTTCAGAAGGGAATATCTTTATAGGTGCGTTGACCGGCTATATGTTGGAAGGCTCAGTGGCAGATAAAATTGTAATTTCTGGGAGCATTGATTCTAATACTTCAGAAACTGTTTTCACCGGTGCATTAGCTGGTTTAGTTAGTTATGGAGCTGTGAGCAATTGTGTAAGTTTAGCAAGTGTCAATGTCAGAGGGAGCAAAAGTTCAATCGTTGGAGGATTAATAGGTCAGGTTCAAGGGATTTCTGATATTTCTTCTCTAGTTGGGGTTTCTAATGTAGTCAACAATTTTACTCACATGGGAACAACGGGAAGAGTCCTTGCGAATGTAATTAGTAGCGGGACAACAGTAACGAATGTATACTCTGTTTCTGGGTCGGCATATTCTAATGGGAAACTCATTTCCGGATTAAATGTTACTTACTCTGTCCCAGAGGTTACTGGAAACATTGTGGCTAGCTATGACACTATAGCAGGGTCTTCTAGCACTATTTTAATCGGTGAAACCTTGGTAAAGGACTTAATTTCTGGTCTTTACCCATTTTCCGAAGGAAACGGAACTACGATAAGTCCTTTTAGAATCCACAGCTATTCAGATCTTTTGGAGATAGGAAATTACATGTATGCCAATTTTGTGCTAGCCGACAATATTGTTATCGGGGATTTCAATGATGATGGACAACTTACAAGTGCTGATGAATACAAATATGATTACGAACCCATAGGTGGAGGGGCAGCATTTACGGGATATCTTGATGGAACTAGTACCGAGGTTATCCAAGGGGTACCAACCCTTGTAAAACATTACATAGTTGGATTAACCGATTCTTTATTCCACATTAATGCTGGAAGAGTAGCAAACATTGGACTCTCATTGAATTATAAAGTATATGCGACAGAAACTGATATTCCCGAAAACGAGAAGTTTATTATTTCAGGTGAAACATATACTCCTTCAAAAGTAGCCTCCTCAGGAAGAGATATATATTTCGGTGGCGTAGCCAAATACAACAGACACACGGCTAATTTAAGAAACGTTACTGTTGAGGGAGTTGTATCCATAAGATTACCGGGGAATCAAAAAGCTGTTGTAGGAGCGTTAGTGGGGGCAGATTATGGAGGGAATATAATAGCAAATACGATTGAAATCTCCATGGATATTAGAAGCTTTGCCGCAGAAGTTGGGGGAATAGCCGGGAGCACCCAGTCCACAGATAATGCTTTGACATATATGAACACTCAAATTGTAGAGGGAGATATTCGAGTAACAGCCTCCTCTGTTGTCGCTGGATTTCTCGTAGGAGCAGTAAAAGTAGAGTCTTCCAAACCCGTGCCCGATATGATTCCTCAGTGTGAATTGTATATTGATAACATTCTTCAGCAGAATCCTTCCCCTTATGGGATGCAATTCTGATTGAAATAGTTATATCGGTAAGCGCGAATATAAAGCTATTGGGAAACAAAAGACAGAATGTTTTGTGCCTATGATTATGTAACTGACAATGGGAAAGTTAGAAAAGTTTGTATAGTAAAACTACAAACTAGTAATAAAGACTTGTAGAGAAAAATAATAGTAAATAGTAGAGAACATCTTTATCTTCGAAAAAATCGATATGATGCAATCTAACTGGTTAAAAAGGGAAAAAATAAAGCACAATGTGAACGTCCCATGAAAAAATAACGCATTAGTTAACAACGCGCGCAAAATAATATATAATATAAACGCGAAGTATAACCTTCCGCAAAAGAAAGGTATAACAGTAGAATCCAAATGAGTCAAACTGCCCAACCAAGCAAAATCAAACTTATATGTTAAAGGTTTGGACTCGAACGGGGAGATATGCATGTTTAATTTGAAAGGGAAAATAGTCGGGAAATCCGGATTATTCCTTGGAGTAGCCATTTTTATGGTGCTAATTTTCATGCTTATGTTTTTAGCTCTATCAAATACCGCTGCCGAAATAAATAAAACAGCTGAACGTCTTGGCCTTGACATTTTAAAAACCGACCCCGTTCCAGAAGTCGCATCTGCATGGGTTCCCCCCAACGCAAGCGTGAGCTCAAACTTCACCTCTTTGTCTTTTGACGATGCAGATGTAGGGACCATTTCTACCCCATCCACTGTTTCCCATCCCGGAACAACTTTTGATAAAGCTGTAAACCAGTCAAGTACTAAAGATGTGACTAATACTGCAACCTCATGGAACGCAACTGCCACCGCAGATAGTTCGACTATGCATGTTTTATGGTATAAGGATTACGTTTTGACTGACACGATGAAAGCAGGGTTTAAGAACGGTCTAATAGACTCAATCACATATACTATGAACGTCACATGGAATTTAGGATGGGAGATTAATGATGGCGGAGATATTTATCAACATGTATTTATCGCTCTAGGTACATCCTCCCAAACAACCCCAACATTGACCTCATTTACTAGTACTGGCGCCATTACGTATAATCATACAAAACAAGATGTTAAGAAAGGATCAAACGATGCATTAAACGCAGCTAGAACTGCTACACTTAACAAAGACACCGGTGGTTCATGGGCATCTATTATAGGAGATGCTGGGGGTACTCTGGTTATGCGCGTAGGTGTGTTTATTTATTGTACGCCGTCAGGGTCATTTTCTTATTTATTTGGCACCAGCAGACCTACAGTTGACTTTCAGAATCCTACTGCAACAGCTCTTTCAATATCTTGGACACAACCTTCTCTAAATGTTGTTAAGGATGGGACAAATAACTATGGCGCAGTTACCGCATCTGCTGGAGCTACAGCATATATTAATAAAGGGGGAACGGTTACCGTAAGCGCGTTTACCTTTGCTTCGCCGGAAAGTATTACAGCCACTGCAACAGGGGCAACAGCCAACGGGATTTATGGTTATTATTTCTCAGGTTGGAAAAGTTCTCAAACAATGAGGTTTAGTAATAGATCTTTATCTTTTACCATAAGGGGGGCCTGTGACTTGCCTCGAGGGGATAATACGTACACAGCTAACTTCCGACGATATGAACTAACTGGTGTCCAGGAAAGCTACACATATGCCCAATCGGGGGGAGGCACTTCAGTTCAGCAAGGACCAATAGTCCCTTCTGCTAATCCTTTGACAAATGATGCAGCTATTCCCGGATTGCATGCAGTATACAGTTATACTAGTGGGACTTATAACAGCACTAACAGACCTACCGATGTTGCCACATACTCTTTAAAAATCGATATAAAAGATGCATCTAATAATGTGTATAGTTCCTCTCAGCATGTATATGGATTTAGCATCCAGCCCTTGAATATTACCGCATACAGTCTTAGTTTAATTGGCACATATAATTATGATACGACAGACCATAGTTATTCTTCTCCTGGGGTCAGGATTTCTCCGACCTCATTTACTTTTGCGCTAGGACCGGTGACCTATGTTTTAACGAAAGATGTGGACTACACAATAGATAACTTTTTTGGGGACTGGGTTAATTCTACTAACAATCCCGCTGTGATAGCCGACCCAACTCTAAGACCTGGTTTGCAACTTAATTTAGGTTCTACTGGGCTAAAAGGAAACTTCTCCGGAACTTCAAAAGCTTATGCAGAGATTAATCCTTTATCATTAAGCAGTGTGAGCTTAGTCGCTGACATGAATAATGAAATTAGGGCAAGATATGATACCGTATATACCGGGTTTGAAGTAAAACCAGAGGTCATACTAGTTAGATTGATTTTTGCTGGTAAAGAGATGAAACTTATTGCTCATGATCCCAATAATGCTGATCCAGACAGACAACAATTATATATAAACAATTACGCAAGTTTTGGCGCAGTTGAGAGTTATTCTGCATATGGCGTTTATGGTGTAGGTAATACGGCGTGGGTTTCAGGATTTTTCGCACTTCAAACTAATAGCTATGCTTATAATATCGACCCTTCTACTAATACTGCAGAGTTTACTTTAAAAATCGTAAAAGCTAATACAAACGAGTACCAAAACTTTGTTGGGCCCGGGGGAAGAACTGACACCGAAAATGTTACCAAAACTGTAAAATTTGATATTCCTAAACGAATCGTTGATGATACATATAACAACGAGGCGAACGCAGTTACCATTATCGAAGATTACACGCAAGCGACGTATAAACCTTACGTAGGACCTATAGTATATAACGGCGAAGAGAAACATCCGCATGTATATTATGTGCTTGTAAAAGTTACGAACGCTAGACTTTGGGTAATGCATTTTTCGGGAAGTTATTATTGGAAAGATAATGCTACTGCTTATTTTTCCCTAACTAATGCCTCTAATCAAGCGGGGGATCCGACTCCACCTGCAACCTTTACTGAGGATGGGATAACAGATCCATTCCCTGTTATTAATGCCGGAACTTTCGTATCCTCTTTGTCCTACACAGCTACGGGTAAGGATAATATTAATGTGGCAAGCGGTGGTGTGGTAAATATTTCGGCCTCTCCCTTAGCAAAAATTGATGGGGATTTCCAATTATCATTCCCAATATATCCAAAACAGTTATATCGTGAAGATCCTTTAATATCTCCCGGAGGAGGATATATTTTATCGATTGCCGACCAAACATTCAATTTTGGTAATAGTATAACCCCTGCGATTACAGCGAAGGCCACCTATGATTATTCTCCTGAAGGTCTTGCAAATGACAACGAAGTTGTCTTGACTTTAAATGATTATAACATTAGTTACTCAAATAACACGGACATTACTAAGAGTGCTCTTGTCACTTTAGAGGGCAAAAACAATTATGTGGGCACTATTACTAAAACCTTTAACATTTGCGCTTTGGATATTACTTTAAACGGAGGCATTACCCTTGAAAATTTGCCAAATGTTGTTTATACGGGCACTCAATTCTCGACCACTTCTGCACAACTAACAGTAGATGCAGGGGCAAATGGAACATATAATGTTAATTCAAGTGAATATACTGTCACTGGGGCTGGGACCAATCTTAATGCTGGACCGGGGTCTTTTACAATTTCCTTTGGAGGATATGTTGCTGGGACAGGGGAATCAGCTGGAACTGGTCCACGTTTTGCGGGAACAAAAACTGTGGAATTTACAATTCTCCCCAAAAATATTAACTCAGGTAATATTTCTAAAACAGCAACCTGGGTTGCATATGATTCTTCATTAGTTACATATGATGGTAATGCAAAGACTAATTTGCCTATTGTGACTACTGGCTCAGTTAAGACTGTTGTTATTAAAGATAACGATAGATCGGGAGTTGAACTTGTATACTCTACTACCTCTGGGAGCGGAGACTATATGCTTGCTGCAACGGGGACTTGGGGAACAAATCCAAACGCCGGACTAGAAAGTGGAAGCGTTAAGTTTATTGGATTGTTAAATTACACAGGAGAGGTTACCATACCTTTCCAAATTCTCCCAAAGAGTGTTACCGGATTACTAAACATTACTTTGTATACAGGAGATGGATCTGGATATAATCAAGCGTTAAATGGATATAGCTTTACGGGAAGTAGAATTGAGCCAGATGTTACAAAGGTGGAAGTTGATAGGGGAGGGGCCGGATTACTTGAATTGTCTCTAATAACTGATTATATGGTTTCATATGGAACCGCAGACCCACAAAAGAATGTTTATGCGACTAAAGGTGGAGTGGTTACTATCACGGGAACAGGTAATTACAAGGACACCCAAGCAAAAACATTTAATATCCTTCCAATTGATCAACAAATTACTTTTATCGATGCTACTTTGTCTGACCCGGATGTTCGTGTGGAAAGTATTACAAAGGTTTTGGCCCATCAATATTATGCTGACTATGAAATAAACGCAGATAACTTGCAAGGAAGGGAAATTATTTTAGAGGCGAGAACTACTGCAATATATCCATCTGCAAGACTTATTAAGTTTACTGCCTTCCCAAGCAGTGCCAACATTACTGTTTCGGGAATCTCATATTTATCTTGTACCCTTCAGGAAATCGAGGGCGTAACATATTCAGTAACGACTGCAAAAATTACCATTACTACTGAAAAGAGATATGGAAGAATAAGGGTAGAGGCAGAGCAATTTGATAATGAGACGACCGCTCCAGTTGTTACAATCGGAGCCACTGAGTTTAGAAATGAAGGAAATTATAAAGAATGTTCCTATTCTTCATCTAATCCGAATAATAATACTACTTATTGGTTCTTCCTTAAAAAATACGATTCTTTGGATCCGCAATATACTGTTTTAAATAAGACTTATGGCAACAATGAATTCAGTATGCCAAGAAATAAATTGGCATCATATTTAACTACTAATCCAAGCATATATTCTTCTATAGGGATAGTTTCTTCAAATTCCGAAATAGTATCAGTTACTGAGGCTAGCCCCAACTGGAATATAACTATTAGAAAAGCTGGAACTTGTACTCTTACATTTTCTCACACTGGTTATGTTGTAAATGAAAGTTCGGCTTACCTTGCTTATAGCATAGACATTCCTGTTACTATTCACAAACGTAATTTGGTCCTTTCATTTGCCCCTTCTTCGACAGTGTATGGGACAGAAGCAACGTTTACATATACTTATACAACTTCTGCGACAGACCCCGCAAAGGGAACGGATGGATATACTGGGCTGTCTTACCAAATGTTTTCCGATCTTCCTTCTGAAATAATTACTGGGAACATAATCAATTATGATAAAGACAATGCCCATAAAGAATCTACCGCATATATTGAGAACAATCAGGAGTTACACAGTCCTTATCAAATAACAGTTACGCTGGGAACGGGTGGGATTAAAGCTTCTAATTACAATATTACCTCTGCTCCTGGGAGCCTTACCGTGACCCGTAAACAACTTACAGCAAGTGTATCTAACATAGGACAACCTAATGTAATTAGGAAGGAGTATGGACAAGTTAATCCGACTGCAGACAATGTGTCATATGAAGGTTGGATTCCTGGAGAAACTATGGAGTCTTTACTTCTATTGGGTGTTCCTTTCACTCCTCCTGTTCTAAACTATCAAACCTTGATTGGAGATCCGATTCTACAGTTTACCAATATTGGCACATATACAATTACTTTAAGCGGAGGTACGTCGAAGAATTATTCAATACCAACTTCTACAGTAACCTGTATAATCGTTCCAGTTGCTCCTGCAATCGTTCTCCCTTCTATCTCTACTTCATATAAGGCAACAACTATTGGATACCCATACAATGACTTTGATGAATATAGTAATCCTATAGTTAAGCAGGCTTCAGTAAATTCTGTTGGAGAAGGTGGATCTGTCCCAAGAGAAGGTTTAGTTACTTATCAATATAGATATGAAGAACAGCCTTGGTCAGGGGACAAGCCCAGAAGGGCGGGCACATACAGTACAAGGGTACTATATAAAGCAGAAGATGGAGACAATTACAAGGATGTAACCGTTGATTTTCTCAATAACATAGTGATATCAAAAGCTGTTCCTACTATATCTCTTGGTTTGTCTCAGGGTGAAACCCAATATGTTAGAAACTTTACAGGACAACCAATTGATCCAGCGAGTATTCAACCGATTGTTTCTGGAGTGGGGACGGATAAACCTGTTGGAGGAACTATTGTAATTCAGTTTAGAATCACGGGAGAAACTGAGTGGGTTAATGAAGTTTCCGCCGCAGGAACTTATGACTTGTATATTAAATTTGTCGCTTCACCTACTGACAACTATACAAATTACGATAATCCAGATGAGCCATTTACGGCTGCTTTATTAATTAAAGATGGAGTGGTAGACATTGTCTTGCAAGATGGTTGTAGAGTAATTGTAGACTTTGACGGATTGTCTCATGGCTTCGACCTATCCAAAGTAAAATTTTATGGTAGTCCAACTGACCTTGATGAGTTTGGATTTAGAAAGGTAATTCCAGGAACCGCATTTGTTACTTATTCAAAAGATGGGGTCAACTGGTCGAGCGATGCTCCTGTAAACGCTGGGATATACTCTGTTTCCATCGATTATACTACCGATGAAGGAACAAACTATGAAGGGAATACAGTAGCTTTTAATAAGTACAATGGGCAAGATCTCTTTACCATATATAAGGAAAATATAAAAGATTACTTGGGCATTAATCTTGGAAGTGCTATGCAATATACTTATGATGCAGAATATCATATTATTCCTGCAGAGCTAGTTACTTTAGGAAAGCTTCCAGATGACATTACAGGACCTACAGGCGTGGTTAGCGTAGGATATCAGCTCAGCGGCACTCCAACAGCTGCGGTACTTGCAAGAGTAAAAGATGTAGGTAGTTATGATGTAGTTCTTCAATACACAGAAGGAGCTAACGATAACTATGTATACACTATACCACAAAGAATTCAGGCAAGGCTTATAATTAATCCTGCTGCAGTGCAAATCTCATACGCATCTACATCCAATGTTTTTGATTTTACTGGCGATTCCCATAGAGTGACAGTTTCTATGATTGGAGTAAAGGGTGAAATGCCCAAGGGCACTTTAATATTTGAATATAAACTTAGCGGAGAAGAGACATTTGCTTCAGCCGCCCCAGTTAATGCTGGCTCATACGATATGAGGGTTACCTATCAGCGCAGAATTGACATCGTTGACAACTATGCTGCTACCTCGGATAGAAAGGATAACATTATCACGATTAATAAGGTATCACCGATAATAGTAATAAACGATATTATCGTTGATTTTGGCGTTATTAATGCACAGTATGTCCCAAATGTTATTCTTAGAGGAGCAAGTAGAGATCCTATAGGACCTCCGTTAACCAATGTAAACGGAACTTCTACGGTTTCATATGAGTATGGTGTGTTTGCGGACAACAAATACAATTGGTATCAATGGACAAGTAGTTCATATCCGATGGAGAGTGGAAAATACAGTTTAAGGGCGACTTACAATCCCTCTTATGATACAGATTCAAGAAACTATCTAACAGCAACAGCTGTGAGATTTATGTGTTTGGAAATAAGAAACATAGCTCCTACTTTCGTTCTTAACGGAAAGACTGTCTATTATAATGGCGGTTCTGTTCCAGCCTCTTCTGCAATAATTTCCAATGCTGGAGGCTTGACTCCCCCCGGGAATATTTCCTACGAATACAAGAAACAGGGAACATTTGTATGGAGAAATAGTCCGCCAGTAGAGGTAGGGGTATATGATGTTAGAGTAAAATATTTGGAGAGCCCTAAGGGGGATACTTTCAGCTCCTTTACTGAGGTCTTTACTAGTGCTCTTGAGATTCTAGCTTTGCCTATAACCATAGTGCCTTTGCTAGGACAGGGAAATGTTTTCGGAACAGCGGCTGTGGCTTCTGGGGATATCGTTTACTCATACTATTATGAGTTAAATGGGATGAAATATTTTGTTTATCCTACTGTATTTGATAAGAGATATGGGGAAAATGTACAAGTTGGATTTGCAGATTATGTAGCAGAAGATGGATATGCCTACAGCCTGGATTTGGTCGATGGAGTGGCCTGCAGAGATTTCTCTTGGGTCCCACTGTCCATTCAATCATTTAGATTTGGATATACAGCTAATGACGGGACAGTAGTGAATGAAACTGTTGATTACAACGACTTGGTTTTTACTGATAATATTGCCGAATTTTCTTCTTCGGGAAGAGAATACATCTTTGATTCTTCTACTGGGTTAGTGAGATATAAAAATTATTTTGAAAACACCATTTTGACATACAATACAAGGGATGGTTATTTCTTCAGTATTATTGATAAAGACGGAGTTGTAGAGAATATTGAAATAGTTGAAAGAAGGGTCATTTGGCTCAATACCGAGAGAACAATTGGTAATTTCGATGTAGTTAGAGAGGGCTATACTGTTAGGTATACTATCAACTTTAATAATATGACTGCAGTTGCGGGGAACAAATTATATACTATCAATAGTTCTTCTGGATACGTATCTTATGCGGATAGTAGCGAAACACTGAAGACTTTATTGATTGATCAAAATGAAGTATATAACAGAAATCTTCAAACTGATACAGCTTTATATAAAGCGAGTGATGGTTATGTATATGAAATAGATTTTAGTGGGAATAAAGCTACTCGGTTATACCCGATCACAATAGAAAATGTTTCCTTCAATTACTTAATAGAAGATGATTATAGCTCGGAAACTCAAGAGATTTCAGTAGATATTGCTCTTGCCGACTTAACACAAAAATATGAAAATCAAACGGGTGTTTACATCTATGAAGATGAGGAAAGAGGAATTGATTTCTTAATTGATATTCAAAAAGGGATAGCGCTTAAGGATATGAGATACTCTCTCCTTCAAGGACCTGTCGATAAATATTTTGAGTATACTATGTTTGATGGTTCTGTAAGAAGAATAGATATAGGATATAATGCTTACCAAGATACTGATCGTCCTGGGGTATACTTCTTCCAAGATACTATTTATCAAAGTGGTAGCTATTATATAGATACTAATTTAGGGTATGTGAGAAGGGAAGAAAATAAAGTTAATTTCAATCTTGGAGAATCTGAAATATCTTATATGATTTCTGGTGAGCTTGTGGAAATCGATGTAGATTTCCACGAAATATACTTTGATTCTTATAGTGGGAATGTATTGTCAAGAAGGCTCACAATGTTTGGTAAGAAGTTTGATTTCACTCCACCCTCTTTAATTACGGGTAACTCTTGGACTGGAAACATGAGATCACAGCTTGCCGGAGCTGGTGGCTATGACATAGAAAAATCAACATTAAATGCAGGCACAAACTACATTGTAAATATGTCAACTGCTGGAATTAAATATACTGTGGATCGGGCCCCATTATATGTTACATTTACTGGCCCTGTCGATAACGTATATGACGGAACTTCAAAAGATATTTCCTATGAGGTATTTGGATTAATCGGAAATGACAATGTGGAAATCCTAGGCTTAGTGGAAAATTTGGAAGGCGATAACGTTGCGGCAACCAGAGCCGGATATAACGGATTCAGAATGAGTTTATCCATTGACTCAAATAATAAAGTAGGCGCAAATTATTACCTGACAAACAGTAGGAGTTCCTACTATTTCATTAATCCTGCTGTTATGGAAACAATAACTTTTACCCCGATAGAAGGTGGTATTGTATATGATGGCAATAGACACGAACTCAAATTAGAAGATATAGATTCATCATACACAGTAAGGTACAACGGAAAAGAGAATATCCCATCATTTGTCAATCCTGGGACATATCATATAACTGCACTAGTTACCAAGGAAAACTATATTCCGCAAACTGTAAATCTTAGTCTAATTATTAAGAAAGCTGTCTATTTAGTGGAACCAGATCCGGTAACAAGAGTCCTTTATTATGGAGATAATATGCCTGCTCTTACATGCTCTAGTGAAGATGGGACGCTGAGATTTATTAATGGTCAGTACTTACACCCAGCAATAACAGAGTATTATTGGGAGTTTGTACCATATAGAACTGATTTTTATGATTTTTATCAAGGACTACCCGAGAACAATTATCTAGTAAAAGGTAAAATGACCCTTAATGTGCAAAAGGCTAAGCCCTCCCTTCAAATATCTGGGAATCTTGTGCAAGTAGAGGAAACTCCTTCTGCTCTGCTACCTTTGATTAATGGGAAATCTAGCGGTTCTCAAGATATTTCAATAACCTTCCAGTCTACTGATGGAACAGTTTATACTTCCCTTCCAACAGCTCCTGGTACATATACCGTAGTTGTCGAGTATGCAGGAGATGAATTCTATGAGGATACTACATTTGAAACAACCCTTACAATAAAAGAAAAAGAAAATATGCTTTGGTTGTGGATCACGGGAGGGTCAATAGCAGCGCTAGCACTTCTTTCAGCTCTCTTCTTTATTATTAGAAAACAAAAGACTTATGCATAAAAATCCCTTCTAATTATTTCTACAACTAGATATATAATTTAGAAAAGGCCCCTCAAAAGGGGCTTTTATGTTAAATAAGAGGTTATTCGAGTTCATTTACTTCCTATTTAATCAACGAGATTTTGTTATAGTTGTTATGACTCTAGTTATTCGTGTTCTTTTACTGACTATTAAATTAACTTGATTTTGTTATAGTTGTTATGACTAGTTGCTTCTGCTCTTTTACTCCCTATTTAATCAACGAGAGTTTTTTATACGTGTCATGACTAGTTACTCGTGCTCTTTTATTGTCTTTGACATAAACTCCAAAAGCTTTTTTTGATATTCTCCCTCAAGTCCAAATGATATGTTTGCCTGTAAGAAACCAAATTTGTTCCCAAGGTCGAATCTCTCCCCTTCGAAGGTATATGCCACTACCTTATTTTCTTTTACCAGGGCAGAGATAGCATCCGTCAAATATATTTCTCCGAAATGAGTTTCTGTATTTGCTAGGGCATCATATATCTCTGGAATCAAGACAAATCTTCCTAAACTGCATAAATTGGAGGGTAGGGCAGATAGCTGAGGTTTTTCAACAATTCCTAAGACTTCTGTATATCTTCCTTCTGTTTTTCCTCTTTTTACAACGCCATACAATATTGCTTCTGAGTCAGGGCGCTCTTGTACCCCAAGAACAACCTTTCCAGTATTTTGATAGGCATCTATAAGCTGTCTTGAACATGGGTCTGTTCGGCTCCTAATAACATCATCTCCGAACATTACCACAAATGGGTCATTTCCAGTAAAGTTTTTTGCTAATTGTACCGCTGCCCCATTGCCATTAAGTACTTTTTGAGTGATATAAGATATATTTGCTTTACTTACTAACTCATCAATTTCATATAATCTTTTTCTGTCTTTGATTGCATCATAAGGGCCTTCTTTTGCAAAATACTTTTTAATTGCCTCTTTTCCTTCCGATACAATTATTAAAATATCGGTACAACCGCTATCTACTGCTTCCTTAACTATATAATGGAGGGTAGGTTTGTCATAGATAGGCAACATCTCTTTTGGAATACCTTTAGTAATGGGCAGAAAACGAGTTCCATAACCTGCAGCAGGAATAACCGCTTTTTTTACTATTTTCATGAAATTCCCTCCTATGTCAAAAAAAGGATAAATTAATAACTATATATATTGTATACAATTATATAATAAAAGGAGTGTCCAGACAATACCACATCAAGTTTAAGGGGGGATAAATGAGATATTTTAATTCTCAAAGTAAAAGATAAATGAGATACAATGTATACGAGGAGGTAAAAATGAGGCTTTTTGAGTTCTCAAAGTAAGCGCTAAAGTAATTCGTGGATTTAGTTACGAAGGGTAAGTAGAACTCAAAGAGTTTCAAAAATTAGACGCAATGTATTATTCCGTAGGTGTTAATAGTAAAAACTTTTTGTTATAATTTATATATTATTTTTTAAAAGGGAAAAATTATGTTGCGAGGTAAATTTGAAAAGATTCCACTTGGGAATATAAAACCGAAGGGATGGATATTAAAACAGCTGGAGATTCAGGGAGAAGGGCTCACAGGGAATGTAATGGATCTATTTAAAGATCTGTCCCTTGAATCAGCATGGCTTGGAGGAAAGGGAGAAAGCTGGGAAAGGGGCCCGTATTATGTAGATGGGCTAATGCCGCTCGCGTATTTACTGAAGGATTCAAATCTGATGAAAAAAGCTAATTTATGGATTGACTCTATTTTGAATTCTCAAGATGATGAAGGTTTCTTTGGCCCCGTGAAGAGTAAGGACTGGTGGCCTAGAATGGTTGTAACCAAAATGCTCCCCGATTATTATGAAGTATCCTCTGACGGACGGGTTATTCCGTTTTTGAAAAAATACTATCATTATATGAATGAGACTATTGAAAACAGACCATTTTTTAGTTGGGCATCAGTAAGAGCTGGAGAAGAACTCATTGGGATAAGATGGCTCTTTCAAAAAACTGGAGAGAAGGAACTTTTAGATCTTGCTAAAAAGATACTAAATTACAGATTTGATTGGAACAAAGAGTTTGCAAATTTTAGATGGCCTGCAGCCTCGAAAACATATTACTCTTCAAAAAAATTTAATGCAAAAAAAGTACTTTTTTATGCTCCCGACTTCATTAGAAACATTCTTGGAACAAAAGAACGGAAAAAGGAAAAAACAATTAAAAGAGAAGAACTGTTTTTTAATCAGTTTTACCATGTTACCCATGGTGTAAATATTGCTATGGCCTTAAAATACCCTATTTTAGAAGGACTGTTTACAGGTGAAACCGAGGGAAATGAAACAACAAAATCTGGGCTTAAGAACATTATGGAGAAAAATGGTACCGCTATTTCTTTATTCACTTGTGACGAGCATCTAAGCGGTTATGAGGCGTTTCAGGGGACAGAGTTATGTACTGTTGCAGAAAGCATGTTCAGCGCAGAGAAAAATTACGAAATAACCGGAGATAGGTTTTGGGCAGACCTACTCGAGAGATGGGCCTATAACGCCTTTCCCGCTACCTTTACTCCCGATATGTGCGCCCATCAATATGTGCAGCAAACAAATCAAATCTCTGCAACTACAGCAAAAAGAACTTGGTATGATTCATATAACAAATCTAATATTTATGGACTTAAACCAAACTATGCCTGTTGCCTTTCGAACATGCATCAGGGTTTTCCAAAGTTTGCTCAGCATCTGGCACTAAAGAAAGACGATTGTATTATACTCCTAGCTCCTTTATCCTCCTATATAGATACTCAGTTGAATCATACAAAAGTATCTTTATCTATCCAGTCAGATTATCCTTTTAATAATATTGCCTCAGTAAAAATTAACAAGGGTAATTTTAATATTCTAATTCAAAAACCTGAATTTGTGGATTCCATTATAATTGATGGAAAGGAAATTGCTGAAGAAGAGATTTTATTGAAAGCTGAAGAAAATCAGGAATATATCTTGCAATACAAATTTAAGCTAAGAACTATAAGAAATCCTGACTCTTCTTTATCTGTCTATTATGGTCCCTTGCTTATGGCTCTTCCAATTAAAGAAGAGGTTTTAATGGGCCCGTCAAAATTTTCAGATAGAGAAATGAAGCCTGTTTCCGAATGGAGATATGGGATAAGAGAGGATTTATCTGATGCGATAATAGAGCAAACAAATATTGCCGATAAATTCATATTTGGGCAACCCAATATATCTATAAAGGTTACCGGAAAAAGAGTTAAATGGGGAATAAAGAATAATCAGTGCGATCGTGTTAGCCAAGCAAAGGAGACTGATTCTGAGTATGTTAAACTGGAACTAATCCCTTACGGATGCACGAACCTACGAATTTCTCAGTTTCCGGAAGTTCGTTAAATCAAGGGTAAATGATATAGAAATATCAAGTATTTTTATATTATTTTAGATCAAAAACATTTATTTACTAGTGTAAGCAAAATTGTAAATTTTTCCTTTTTCGTCAATCTGGAAGAGATTCAGGGTTAATGTTTGCAGCAATAATTTCCTCTTCCAAACCTTGGAATACCTCAGGATAATTTTGATTGAGCAGCCTTGAGGGAGTTATACTTTCTCCATTGATAGTAAGTAGCGTAGCTCCATCAGGAAATGTCATCGTTGATCCCTCCATTAGAACTTGAAGAGACTTAATATTTCCTCTTGCTCGTAGAAAATATGATCCATATGATAGACTCTGGGAATAAGTGAGCTTTACCCCTTGGTATTCCACACAATAGTCGTTCACATGATCATGCCCGCAAATAACTAGTTTTGTGCTTTGCTTTTCAAGTATTGCATCAAACATCCCCGAGTTAATTTTCGAAGAACACTCATTCTCAAGTTTTTGTCCATAAATAAGTGTAGCTTCAGAGGCTGTTTCTTCCTCTTGCGATAAATCAAATGCATCTTCATATTCATAAAGAGGAATATGGATAAATAGGGCAGAGTTAGGCATTATATCCAAGTTATCTTCTTTAATTGAATCAAGCGTTGTTTTATACCAATCGATCTGATTTGGTTTTATAAAGTCATATCCACTTTTATAATCGTAACCGTACTCGGCACATTTCTCTTCGCTCGTATAATCTCCACTGTCCATAAATATTAAAGTATTAGCGACTTGGCCGGATGAACCCTTAATATTTATGACATAATTTCCAAATCCGTAAATATCAGAGGGCCCCTTTTTTGTAAGACATAGAGGAAAGTTTTCATAGTTTGTGATAAGTTCTTCCCTTGAAATTGAGGAGCCTTCTCCATCATGGTTACCTAGTACAACTGCATAATATTGGTTATTTCTTTGAAACAAATCATTTAGTGCAATTTGAGCTTCTTCTGCTTTTGACCCTAGGCAAATGTCACCTGTTATAACCACAAGGTCTGGTTTTTCCCGCTGGATATGTCGTTCCATAATAGTTAATGTCAGATAGGTTAAAGAAGAGGTCCCATCATGAAGATGGAGGTCGGTAAAGTTCATAATTCTAAAATCAGCATCAACAATAATCCCATCATCATTTGTTTTTGTAAAACAAGGTATATCTTCAGATGATTCAATATAATTTAGAGTTAACACTATCTCCTCTGGAGTACAAGCATTAAGAGTTAGAGACATTGAAACTATAAATATTAACAACAAAAAACTGAAGATTCTTTTCATATTTTCCTCCAAGTACTAATCATTATTATATCATAATAGATTTAAAAATAAGTAATCTTAGACAGCAAATATCAGGAGTAAAGAGAATGGAGTAAACCATAGAATGCAACAAGACATTCGAGATATTTAATAAAGATAAAAGCATGCCTAGGTTTGGCTTAAAATAATAGTACAAGTTATTTCTTTTTGTTGCGTTTAGTGCAACGATAGATATTGCATAATAATAATTTAAGTAATATAATTTTTTATGGATTAAAACAATCGGAGGAATAATCATGAAAAAAGTTATTTTATTAATAGCGATTGTCTTGATGCTTTCATTGACCCTTACCGCTTGTACTCCAGAATTTATTGAAGAATTTGGGGAACTTAGCGAGTTTAATGAGGAATATGGAACGGCAAGAACTGCTTTTACTAATCATGTAACAGACTTGTTTGAAACTCAAGTTGATGCTGACACTGAGCTACTTTATCAAACGGATATTATGGCTTTGGACCTTGCTTACGCGGGAGAACTAATTTATACCGCGTCCATAACTTACTATAATCTTGGCCAAAGTTTTGCAAATCAAAATATGCCTGGGTTAAGTATTTCGAAAGATGGGGATAAATATACTCTTACTTACACCGAAGGCAGTGAAACAAATCTTATTACAATAGAATTAAGAGAGGAGACCTCTTACACGGAAATATATACTGGGAGCGTTTTTGTTAGCAAATTAGAAAAAGTAAAAATCAATGATGTTGCCTACGCTGCTCAGTACTATTCTCTTGATGGCGGGACATATACTATCATTCAATTGCTTATTGATGGAAATACCGGGAGATTATCTTTTACTGAAAATGCAAGTGTCCCTCCAACAAGTATTTTTAATAATGCGGGTGCAG
>JAQVQU010000076.1:0-1388 GCA_028701415.1 Clostridia bacterium
GCAACAGGAGTTCGAACCTCCTTGAGGTCACCACACTATAACATTAAGTGGGGGCATAGCTCAGCTGGGAGAGCACATGCTTTACACGCATGGGGTCACAGGTTCGAGCCCTGTTGTCCCCACCACAATATCGGTCATGAATCAAATGGTTCACGGCCGATTTTTTATTTTTAAAGTACTATAAGAAAAGCCAAAATCTCTTTAGATATTTATGATATATCCTTTTATAAAAGGATGGTCATTTTTTTACTTATTTTTCCAAAGTCTAATATTCTCTGCTTTTTTTAAATATTTCTGCATATCAAAAATCGGAAAGGGTTTTCCGTGACAAGGATAGATTGTTTTTGGGTTAAGATCAAGAACCTTTTTCCAAGATAATTTGTAAGCATCAAGGTCTTCTATTAAAAAGGTTTTTCTATGCAGTGCAGGAAAACCGTTAATCGTCATATCCCCCGAAAACAATATCCCATCGTCGGTTAATATACCAATGCTATCTGGAGTATGCCCCGGAAGTTCAACTATAGTAATTGGAAATCCCTGTTTTTTAAAGTACTCTGGATCTTTATTACCATATACTTTACGCTCATCGAGTATAATTGGATCCCATGTTTCTCCAGATTTACCCGAGATTTTCGAAAGAAAAGAAAGGCATCTCGACAAAAATCCACTACAATCTCCAAGTCTATTTTTCCCTTCTAATAGTCTTTCTTCTGCTTTTTCATGCAAAATTGGAATAATACTTGTGTTTTCGAGCAATTCTTTCATATAACCTATGTGATCATTGTGTACATGAGTTAATACCAAATATTTTATATCCTCAATCTTTACCCCAGCTTTCTCAATCTTTTTTAAAAAAGTGGGATAATCAGTTGTGTATCCTGCATCCAATAAAACATATCCCTTCTCAAACTTTAACAGATAGTTGTTAAATAATGTTACACCTAAGTTAATTATCTCCATGTTTCCCTCCCCAATATAAAATGCATAGTATTCTGCAATTTTTGCTCTATTTTCCGTGTCTTTATTATATTATTATACACTTTTCCATACAATTTCTAGCATGAAATATACACTTTTCCATAGTTTTTCGGCATTTAATTATACACTTTTCCATACAATTTCTAGCATGAAATATACACTTTTCCATAGTTTTTCGGCATTTAATTATACACTTTTCCATACAATTTCTAGCATGAAATATACACTTTTCCATAGTTTTTCGGCATTTAATTATACACTTTTCCATACAATTTCTAGCATAAAATATACACTTTTCCATATTTTATCTGGTAATAATATAACGTCTTTCTTTGCACATAAACAATATCATCCTTAAAATCATTCCCCTTAGCTTTTCTATTCCTTCTCTTTTATGCTTTATTTGGACT
>JAQVQU010000076.1:1488-6637 GCA_028701415.1 Clostridia bacterium
AAATATACACTTTTCCATATTTTATCTGGTAATAATATAACGTCTTTCTTTGCACATAAACAATATCATCCTTAAAATCATTCCCCTTAGCTTTTCTATTCCTTCTCTTTTATGCTTTATTTGGACTCATATATGATAAAATATATCTCATAGAAAATAATGAGGAATTTCCAGCAATATGAAAAAAGTTTTATCGGTTGAAAACATGCGAAAAAGTGATCTGAAAACTATTTCGGGAGGAATAAAAGGGACAGAACTAATGTTCCGAGCAGGAAAAGGAATATTTGACTCTGTGGAATGGACTGGAGAAGTCGCAATTGTGTGTGGAAGGGGAAATAATGCGGGAGATGGGTTTGTTCTGGCAAGCTTATTGCAAGATAACTTCGTTAAAACTAAGTTATTTTTGATTTGCGAAGCTTTTTCTAAAGATGGAAAACACTATTTTGATATATGTAAAGAAAAGGGAATATCCCACGAAATTATTGATTCTCTTACTGATTTTTCTTCCTATAACATTATAGTTGACTGTATTTTTGGGACAGGTTTTAGAGGAGAATTAGAAGATAAAGAAAGATATGCAATTAAAATGATTAATGACAGCAAAGCCTATATAGTATCTGTGGACATCAATAGTGGCCTAAACGGGGACAACGGAATGGCAGATTTATGTGTTGTTTCCGATTTAACAATTTCAATCGGAGGATACAAACCTGGGCATTTTCTTAATATGGCAAAGGATAAAATAAAGAAGTTAGTTAACGTTGATATCGGAATAGAGCCAGTTGATAGTCCGTATTATCTTCTAGAATCCTCTGATGTTTTAAAGGCATTCATCGTTAGACCAAATTTCTCTCACAAATACACTTTCGGCAGTAGCGCTCTTATAGGAGGCTCAACCGAATATAGCGGCGCAATAAAGCTTGCAAATCTGGCATTATGTGCTCTCAAAGCCGGCGGGGGAATGTCGACTCTAGCCCTACCTAACAGCCTTATCCCAGCTGTCCTGCCATATATTTTAGAGAGTACGGTATATCCTCTTAGAGACAGAGACGGCTCCATTGAATATGATTCCCAGGTAATAGAGAAACTCTTAGAAAAAGTCGATGTAGTCGCCTACGGAATGGGGCTTGGGATGGGAGAAGGGAATCTACAAACCTTAGCACATATTTTGTCCTCAAGTTTTGAATGCATTGTTATTATTGATGCTGACGGAATAAACGCCCTTTCAAAGATTGGTACTGATTATCTTGCCTTCTCAAAAATGCCGGTTGTTATTACCCCGCATGTAGGGGAATTCTCCAGGTTGTCTGGGAAATCAAAAGAGGAAATACTAAATGATCCTATTCGATTAGCAAAAGAATTCGCAGCAAAATATAGAACTATAGTTCTCCTAAAAGGCCCAACTACCATCATAACTGATGGAAAAGATGTAATACTTGTGGATAAAGGTTGTCCCGGTATGGCAACTGCGGGAAGTGGTGACGTGCTCTCTGGGATACTTGCTGGGATGTGTTCTTTTAATAAGGATAATCTTTTAAATACTATAGCATCAGCCGCTTTTGTTAATGGGCTTGCGGGAGAAATAGCACAAAAAAAGAGTAATGTATTTTCTATGACCGCAAAAAATACCGTAGACTCAATAACAGACGCAATAAACTTAATTATTATGAAAGATAACGTAATATAGCTCATTTTCCATATTACAACTTAGTATAACGTTGAATACCAAAAATATTTATAAAAATCTATAAAAAATATAGCACGATTTTTTTCTATTTATTTATTATTTATCTAAATAAATTTTGATTTTAGAAGAATAGAAGCAATGAAAGAATATCACTATGAAAATTGCTGAACAGGACACCATTTCTGGGAGACTTAAAAAGCGAAGAGCCAGCATGACGGATAGACGGAAAAAATCAACGAATACAATATTAGGAAATGGCTATTTTTTGTACTATTATTTTGTTGTAAAACGGGGCAAAATATGCTAATATTTTGTTGGATAAAGGGGCAAAATATGCTAATATTTTGTTGAATAAGGGGGCAGTTATTCTTTTGCCAAATTCTATGTGGCGAATTCTATTAGTAAAAAACAAGGAGAGATCTTATGCTTTGGAGAAAAAAGGGGAAAGAAATCAAAAACTGGATTCGCAATGGAAAAAATGCGCTTCTAGTCACTGGGGCAAGACAAGTGGGAAAAACTTTCCTAATTGAAGAGATGTTAAAAGCTGAAAAAGTTGATTTTGTTAAGTTTAACTTAATTGACCAGCCTGAGATAATTAGTCTCTTCGATGCAACTGCGGAGAAACCCTCAGATGTTTTCCTTGCTAGACTTGCCCTATTAACTAATATTGAGTTAGTTAAAGGACAAACCATTATTTTCTTTGATGAAATCCAAGAAAGAAAAGACATCGTTACAAAAATCAAGTTTCTTGTAGAAGAGGGATCCTATCGATATGTTCTAAGTGGGTCACTCCTTGGGGTGGAGTTACTTGATTTAAAATCAGCTCCTGTAGGCTATTTAGATACTATTGAGCTTTTCCCCTTAGATCTAGAGGAGTTTTTAATAGCATTGGGTTTAAAACGCAATACAATTGATATTCTAAAAAACTCTTTCGAAAAATTACTTCCTGTAGATGATTTTATCCATAAAAAAATAATGGAAGCTTTCCGAATTTACCTTGTTATTGGGGGAATGCCTCAGGCAGTCCACGAATATATTACTTCGCACGACTATAATCGAGTATTGTCGGTACAAAACTCTATTATCCCACAATATAAAAAAGATTTCTCCAAATACGAATCAAGAGAAAAAAAGCTGAGACTTGTGAATACCTATGAGCTTATACCAGCAGAGCTAAATGAAAAAAATAAAAGATATACTTTTACACACCTTGATAAAAACTTAAAAATGGATCGGTATTTTGATAGTTTCGAATGGTTGATATATTCAGGAGTTGCAATTCCGGTATATAATACAACGGAACCTAAAATCCCTCTCAAGGCAAATGAGAAATCTAATCTCTTTAAATTATTTCTTTCTGATGCAGGACTTCTTTCGGCCATGTATGGTAAATCAACGATAATAAAAACATTAAATGGTGATGAGAGCATTAATTATGGAGCAGTATATGAAAACGTCATTGCTCAGGAACTGAAAGCTCATGGATATGAATTATTTTACTTCAACAGAAAAAAACAAGGTGAATTAGACTTCTTAATTGAACATGAAAACGCGTGTCTTCCTCTAGAAATAAAATCTGGAAAGGATTATCGTATTCACTCAGCCCTGAACAATATAGTTTCTAATAATTATTTTAACATCTCTCGAGCTTTTGTCCTATGCAATAATAATTTATCTGTGTATGATAAAATAATTTACCTACCCATTTATATGATTATGTTTATCGATGAAAACAGCCGAGATATCCCGAAATATTCAGCTATAAATTTAACTCAACTATAAAAAAAGACAGGATCTTAAATCCTGTCCCTAAATAATTTTTTATAGATATTTAAAAATTTACAATTAGTTTAAAAGCAATAATTTATTCTTCTTCTTCAACTACTTCTGAGAACTCCGCGGTTTCGTCATGTGGAGTAAGCGCAACCGCCGCGACCTTTCCACCATCTCTAAGCCTCATCAGCCTTACCCCTTTGGTGCTTCTTCCGATTTTGCTAATATCCGATACTCTGATTCTTATCATTATCCCTGCATCAGAAATAATAATAATATCGTTTTCTTCGCCCGTTTGTTTTAAAGAAATAAGCTTCCCTGTCTCTTCTGAGAAATTACCAGCTTTTATTCCTTTCCCGGCTCTTCCTTGGAGTCTATAAGCATCCGTATCCGAACGTTTTCCATACCCCAATTCACTTATTGTAATAAGATCATATCCTGGTTTTAGAACAGCCATATCTACAATGGATTCACCTTCGTCAATTCTCATGCTCCTTACTCCCATAGCGGTACGCCCAGTTTTACGAATATTTCCTTCATCAAACCTTATACACTTACCATTTGAGGAGGCCATAATTACTTCATCCTTACCAGAAGTAATGTCGACTGCAATCAACTCATCATCCTCAACGAGGGTTATAGCAATTTTTCCTGAAGTCATTATTCTTTGGAATTCGGATACAGCGGTTTTCTTAATCAATCCTTTCTTGGTAGCCATTAGTAAGAAGGCGTGGTTTTCTCTCTCATCAGGAACTGGGAGAATGGCCGTTACCTTTTCATTTTCGCCTAGGGCCAATAAGTTTACGCTTGCTCTGCCCTTGGAATTCCTGGGGGCTTCTGGGATTTCGTATCCTCTAAGTTTATACACCTTGCCTCTATTGGAGAAGAACAAGACATCATCGTGTGTGGAGCAAATAGTAACAGAGGTTATGAAATCTTCTTCCTTCGCCTTGTGGGCAGTTATTCCAACTCCTCCCCTTCCCTGTGCTTTATATTCGGAAAGAGACAGTCTCTTGATGTAGCCCTGATATGTCATTGTCACAGCAACATCTTCTCTCACAATAAGATCTTCATAATCAATTGCTGCAGGGTCAAAACTAATTTCTGACTTTCTAGGTCTAGCATACAGCCTTCTGACTTCGAGAATTTCTTCTCTTACAATTGAAAGTACTCTTTCTGGTCGGGCTATAATATCGTTGTAATCTTCGACTGCTTTATTTAATTCCTCAAGTTCAAGATTAAGCTTATCTACTTCAAGGGAGGTAAGTCTACCCAACTTCATTTCCAATATGGCGTTAGCTTGTTTTTCTGAAAGTTCAAATCGTTCAATCAACCTTGTTTTTGCTTCAGCGGTCTCTCTGGACTTCTTGATTATCGCAATTACTTCATCAATGTTTGCTTCTGCAATAACTAATCCTTTAACAATATGTTGACGTTCCTCGGCCTTATTCAGAAGGAATCTAGTTCTTCTTACAGTTACTTCAATTTGATGATTGATGTAAGCCATTAATATCTCTTTTAAGGTCATTACTCTAGGAGTTCCCTTATCAAGAGCGAGAAGTATCATGTTGTCTTTAATCTGAAGCTGAGTTTGTTTATATAGTGTATTTAAAACAACTTTGGGAGAGGCATCCCTTTTGAGTTCAATAACAATTCTCATACCGTCTCTATCGCTATGATCCATGATAT
>JAQVQU010000011.1:0-5958 GCA_028701415.1 Clostridia bacterium
GCTAAGTTATGATTCTTAACCATATTATTTATCTTTAACGTTTCCAAGCATATAACATCATAGTCTTTAATTATTTGAGTAGACAGTTTATGTAAGAAATCTTTTCTTTGATTATCTATCTTTTCATATTGTCTAGCCACTTTTATTCTCGCCTTGTCTCTATTTGAACTACCAATTGTTTTTCTTGATAATTCTTTTTGAAGTCGGGTAAGATTTTTTTCAGCTTTTCTAAGATACTTTGGATTTTCTATATGTTGACCATCGGAAATAATGGCAAATTCTTTAATGCCTAAGTCTATTCCTACGGCTGCTCCTGTCTTGATTGATTGTGGGCTTAAAACTTCTGTACAACAAATAGATACAAAATATTTACCACTCGGTTCTTGCGAAATAGTAGCATTAAGTATTCTTCCCTCTATTCTACGAGATACTTTTGCTTTAACTAACCCCAATTTAGGCAGTTTAATTTTTTTGTCTAATACTTGGATGTTTCCTTCTGTGTATTTGGTTTTATATGACTTATGTGGATTCTTTTTACTCCTGAATTTTGGAAACCCTTGATCAGTATTTCCTTTTTTAATTTCACGGAAGAAATTTTGATATGCGTTTTCTAAATCCCTTAACGAAGATTGGAGTGAAATGCTGTCTACTTCTTTAAGCCACTCTAAAGACTTCTTAAGCTCCTTTAAATCAGCACTACACAAATTATATTTCATACTGGACTTGTCTTCTTTGTATAACTCAATTCTTTTAGCAAGATAATAATTGTATACAAATCTACAACAACCAAACGTCTTTTGTATAGTTTTCTGTTGTTCTTTGTTAGGATATATTCTAAATTTGTAGGCTTTTTCCATTCTTTATTTTTCTTTTGCTATTTTATTCAATATCTCTATCAATCTCACTTCAATTTTATCGTTTAATACTTTATGTCAATATTTTACGCACCAAACAATATGATATTGAATGGATTATACGTAACCCCTACCACGATATATTTCTGCCATATTTTTAAACTCTTTATTTGTAGTTTAACCTATGTATTGATACTTATCAAACAGTTCGTGGTTTTTTAGTGTGCTTTTAATTGACATATGTAATTTATCGTCGGCAATTCATCCCATGACTAAAGTCACAGGTGTTCTTGCTATATTGAATAAAAAAGGTAAAAGAAAAGCCTCGGATTGCAATAAATCCGAGGCTTTTTGATTAATTAAAACAATACCTATTTAATATACTTGCTGGGAATCAACATATTTTGAACTTTGGTCATTAATTCGTTGAATGTTACCGCATAACTATCTCCTGCACCTATAATGGCAACACAGCCATGGGATACGGCACCAACAAAATCATATTTTCCCGTCAAAACATCTAGTGTTCCAGAAGGATTTGGAAACTGAAGAAGAACGAAGGGGCTCTTTCTTGTATATATGCCTCTTCCTCCTTTGGTTTTCCCAAATTTAACCCTCAAATAAGCTCCAATCTCAGGATAAATTTCATTTCCGTCCTTATCTTTTGTGGGGCCAACCTTAAACTGGTAAACTCTATCCGTTTGATTTGACGTCCAATCTACAAGAGGTTTCCATCCCAATTTAGTAGCGACAGACATCGCTGTGGTTATTAGATAAAGGGACATTTTCACCTTCAAATACTGTTGGAAAGGTTGATCTTCTCCTGGCACAAAGTTAGGCATCATTTTTGTCAATGATAGTAATAAGAAAATAAATGACAAAGCACCTTTCTTCGTAATATTTTTTAGAACAGGGGGAAGAATTCCTAGCATATCTCCAATTCCGTTACCTTTTAGTACACCTAAAAACGTTTTAATATCTTTAAAATGGAAACGCATTACTTGAATTTTTTCCCATCCCTCGGATGCAACATATGCTGATTGAACGACTTTGAATCTCTTCCCTTCGAGCAACTCATCTGCTTTTTCTTGAGAAAGGAAAATCAAATGACAGGCAAGGGGATTTTCATCATCTTCAGCGGTAAACTCAACGATAGTGTTAAGATTAGCGAATTTTTTTACCATAGCCGGATCTTCTTCAAGCGGAACCCTCATAACAGGGAACGCTGCTCGCATAAATAATTTTGCGGCCATGACATCTTCTGCAATAGCTTTACTCATTCGTTACCTCCTAATCCTCATCGCTCCAGTCTTCGTCAGCCTCAATCTCTTTTCCTAATAATGCTTTAACTGTCTCTTCGATTCCTGTAGCGTCTATCTTGTATCTTGCGTAAAGATCTTCAGGGGGCCCGATAACACTATATTCATCCGGTATTCCTAGTTTAGTAAATGCACAACCTTTTCCACTTTGAGCGATAACTGAAGCAACAGCATCTCCTAATCCACCTATAGTATTATGTTCTTCTACAGTAAGTATTCTTCTTGTGTCGAGGACTGCCTTCATGATAGCCTCTTCATCTATAGGTTTAAGTGTATGCATATCAAGAACCCTAACTGAAATACCACTTTCTTTTTCAAGAACTTTAGCTGCATCCAGTGCTTGTAGTACACAAACTCCACAAGCGATGACTGTGATGTCCTTTCCTTCATGAAGGTTAATTGCTTTTCCAATCTCGAAATCGAAATTTTCATCCTCATGAAGTGGTGGTTCAAAACCTCTACCCACTCTCATATAGAAGGGGCCAGGGATGTTGACACAAGCGCGTACTGCTTTAGCTGTTTCAAAACCGTCAGCAGGAACAACCACTGTCATATTTGCCATAGAACGCATAATTGCTATGTCCTCTGTACAATGATGGGTGCTTCCGGAAGCTCCGAAACTTAATCCACCATGAGTTGCAATAATCTTAACGGGAAGATTTTGATAGGCTATATCGCTTCTAACTTGTTCCCCACCTCTTAAACATGCGAAAATCGCAAATGTAGAAGCAAATGGAATAAGTCCGGTTTTTGCAAGACCTGCCGCGACTCCCATCATGTTTTGTTCGGCAATACCGACGTTAAACAATCTTTCTGGGAAAGCTTCGCCGAAATTTCCAATATTAGTTGATTTAGCTAGATCTGCGGTTACTCCAACAATTTTGTCGTTTTCCTTTCCGAGTTCGGTAAGTACTTTTCCGTAAATCTCTTTAGATGCCATTTTTAACGCATCATAGACATTCCATGCAGTTCCTTCTGCCATTTTAATTTCCTCCTTTTATAGTGCTTCGATATCGGCAATAGCTTCTTTGAGCATATCAGAATCGATAGCTCCGTAGTGCCAAGCGACTTTGCCCTGGAATCTCTTAACCCCGAATCCCTTTTCAGTATTCGAAATTATACAGATGGGCTGACCCTTGTTCTCCCAGGCTTCGGTTAATGCTCTGTCTACATCAGCCATATCATTTCCATTACAGCTAATGACCTTGAATCCGAAAGCCTCATATTTTTTGTCGATAGGATCGATTCCCATAACTTGTTCAGTAGGGCCGTCTATCATCAATTTGTTACGGTCTACTATTGTAATTATGTTATCAAGTTTATAGTGAGCTGCTGCCATTGCACCTTCCCATACACTACCTTCATTCTGTTCTCCATCTCCCATCAATACAACAACCTTTGAATCTTTGTAGCCTTGGTATCTTAGTCCTAATGCCATTCCAACACCCATCGGTAGTCCGTGTCCAAGAGACCCGGTAGAAGCATCACAACCACTAATCTTTCTGCTATCTGGATGAATGCCATAGCAGGATTCATAATGGTTAAAGCTCTTTAAGGAATCCATAGGTACGAAACCAGCCATAGCTAGTGTAGGTACATATCCTAAAGCTGCATGACCTTTACTCAAAATGAATCTGTCACGATCCATTTTTTTAGGATCTGCTGGGTCTACATTTAGAAATTTGAAATACAAAGCTGTAAGCATATCGGCACAACTTAAAGATCCGCCTACGTGCCCGCTTTTGGCATAGTTAGTGGTTTTAACAATGTTAACCCGTAACTCTTTTGCCTTTGCTTTCAGTTCTTCAACTGTAACGTTTTTTGGCATTTTTTGCCCTCCTTAAAATATGAAACTAGTGAAAATATTCAAATTAACACTAATAATAATTATAGACCTTGCTTGTCAAGTAGTCAATACACACATTTTTTCAAAATTACGCAGAGTATCTGCATAAATAAGTATCAATCCCATTTAAAAATTATAGGTAAAAGAAAAAAACCGAGATATGATAATCCCGATTTATTTAATAGTGTAGTGGTTAAATTAGAATTTTCTTTTCGAATTAGGATGAATATTTTTCAAGAAGAAATATTTACTTAAAATTGGACAGGTTAAAATTTACTTGCTGGATCAAAATGAAGTTTTTCATTAGCAAAACAAATCAGCAAAACATATAAGAAATTGGCGTCATCAGAGGTTCTTACTTGATAATATGAAGAATCATCTACTACCGGAATTACATTTGCATACAAAGAACTTCCTTCGTAAATATCAAAGTTATAGTCTTTAGGTTTGCCCCAAATGGAAAACTCGGGCGTTTTTCCTCCTTTTACAGCGGAGATGAATCTCTCATCATCTTTTTCTATTTCATTGGTGCTAAATTTAAAATTGTTAGGAGAATTCAGCCTCATTTTTATCGCGCCAGGATAAGAAGGTTTTGATTTTGCGATTGCAAGTGATGCGGTATTTCCTTCAAATGTTAGCTGAGCGAGTTGAATGCCTGTTTTGTTGTATATGTAATACCCTTTTGTTAAAACTGCAACTTTGCACACAGTCTCACCTAGTGCGTTTTTAACTGAGTAATCAGATTTCATATCAAATATTTGTTTTTTTATTTTAAAAATCATGCTTTCACCTTATTGTTATTCTATATAAAAGGGGGAAAATTGTCAACATATACTTATTTATAGAAGTTGAAAGAAACAATGAAAGATATTTTATTTAAACGGATATTTGTTGAAATAATCAGAACGTTACAGAAAACAAAGTTCAATTGCTATAAGTTAAAAATTTTTAGAAAGGCAAATATAAACTTTTTTTAGTGATAGGTTTTTTCTATAAGTTAAAAAGGGTATCTAATAAACTATTTATTGATACGTTGAGAGTCATTATAAAATTAGCCAAATGAAGACAAAAAATATTGATTATTTGTGGGATCTTCTCGAAAAATGATTCGTTACTCGTGCGCGTTATATAATAAATTAAATGTTTGACAAGATAATTAAGTCGGTGATAATATATGTAAGTTATCGTCATTTATCAACTTTGGGGGTATAGCTCAGTTGGTAGAGCACATGCTTTGCAAGCATGGGGTCAGCGGTTCGAGCCCGCTTATCTCCACCATAAGGCATATAGGCTGATAGCTCAGCTGGTTAGAGCGCGCGCCTGATAAGCGCGAGGTCGGTGGTTCAAGTCCACTTCAGCCTACCAAAAGGGAGTCGAATATTCGGCTCCTTTTTCATATCTAATGAAAAAAAGATCTATTAGGACAAAGAGTTTATATTTAGAGACGACGCTCTATATTCTTTTTTAATATTTTACTTTTTTCTATAATTACATGATTTTCTCTATTTATTCATAATATACACACGCGCGCAATATTGACACAAAAGGCTACTTGATATAGAATATTATTACAGTGGAGAAATATGGAGTAAACATGCGTAGAATCCTTCTCGCTTTTGTTGTCGTTCTTTTGACCCTTTCAGTGGGTGCCTTTTGTGTGTCTTGTGGAATTCCTTCGGATACTGTAATTAAGGAAGGTTCGGGGAGCCCACTAAACACTAATCTATTTAGAGCAGATGATACTCCTGCAGAAATTAGATACACGGTTTCTTTTTCAACTGGTACTTCCGAAGTGATAGATTCACTTGAGGTTTTAACTTTAAGCGATTCACAAGTTCCAATACCTAGCAATAATTACAAATTGGGTTATCGTTTCGAGGGATGGTACTTGGCCTCTGATTTCTCGGGAAGTGCTTTGACTTTCCCTTATACTTTTTCT
>JAQVQU010000011.1:6058-25931 GCA_028701415.1 Clostridia bacterium
TTTAACTTTAAGCGATTCACAAGTTCCAATACCTAGCAATAATTACAAATTGGGTTATCGTTTCGAGGGATGGTACTTGGCCTCTGATTTCTCGGGAAGTGCTTTGACTTTCCCTTATACTTTTTCTAGAAACACTATCCTTTATGCAAAGTGGATGGCAAATACAACTATTAGAATCGAAAATGTAGAGCAATTATTAGACGTGAAAGATGATCTTATGGGGAGCTATGCATTAGTTAGAGATTTGGATTTATCTCAATACGGAGCGTGGATACCTATTGGAGATAGAATAACTCCTTTTTCAGGAGTTTTTGATGGAAATGGTTATGCAATATACAATATGACAATAGAGGATCTTGTGGAGGATGAGGAATTTAATGAACTTCCCATAGGACTCTTTGGACGGGTAACCGGGCAAGTAAAAAATGTTACTTTAGTGGATTATAAAATCACTCTTGAGGGCGAAAAATCCCGTTTTATGATTGGGGGAATAGTAGGTCAATTAGATGGGGGCACTTTGCTTAGCTCTCAAGCTAAAGGAGAAATTATAAACTCTGAAATGACATATAAAAGAAAGTTTGTAGACACTTTTTGGGTCACTGCTAAACCTTCAACTAAGGTGTCTCTTGGAGGAGCGGTTGGTAGGATTGAAAATGGAGGAACAGTCAGCGGAGTATCTACGGAAGGCTCTATAATCTCTTACTCAAATGCAACCGAAATTTTCTGCGGAGGCGTGGTTGGGAGTAACGGTGAAGCTGTTGGAAGTAGTGGGGATGCAGTCGAAAATGGAGGAACTATTACGTCCTGCCACTCGACCACAAATATAAATGGGAAATGCGCTGGTGGATTGGTGGGCTATAACAATGGTTTGGTAGAAAAATCTTATGCTATAGGGTATATCGAAGGTTCCTTATCCTATCCATCGGTTGTCGGTGGCTTAGCTGCCTATAATCATACACTTGGAATAATTAATCGTAGTTATGCAACTGGCGGGGTGAAAGGAAGGACCGCAGGAGGACTAATAGGAGTTAACAAATTCGATTATGAAATCGCGACTGGGGGTTTAGTCAATAATTGTTATGCTTCGGGTGATGTTTTTGCGTCAGAATACGCAGGAGGACTTATAGGAAGGGCCGTATCTGATATTCCCTACTTTGGTTGGGAAGACTTCAGCGGACAAATATTCAATCCCGTGGAAGAAAACGATGTTTCAGGGATTTCGTTTAAAGCTATAAATCATTGTTTATCTTACGGAAATGTTACTGCGAATGCCTCGGAAACAACATATGAAGATGCAGATGGAGAAGATGTTAGAGTTATAGGTGTTTTCTATCCTGTTTTTGCGGGAGGAATGGTGGGACAATCTAATGAGATGTTAATAGGAAATTGTATAGCTTTTGGAGATGTTGAGGGTATTTCACATAGAATTTCCGAAGAGGGAGGCCCTATTAACGGAACGAACCCTGCCTATGTTAATAACTTTGTTGGCCATAGCACAAATACATCCGATGTATTCCAAAATGTCTATTGTGTTGAAGAGCAATTAGTAGAAAGAAACGGTATTGCGTATTCAGATTTTAACACTGTAAGTAATTTGACTTATCAGGATATAAATGCGGGGTCCCATTTGAGGATAAACATGGGTTTTGACACCCTTATATGGACACTTACAGGATTAGATGTGGAGAATGGTGTTTATCCCACACTTTTAAATTAGCAGATGTTTGTAGCTGAAGTAGATATTAATAAAAACGATTACCTGCTGTGTAACAGGTATTATTTGAGAAGATATTTTGGCGTTAAAGAGTTAATATTACTTGGAATATTGTTTGTTGCGGGAATTGTACTTTATTTCGTTTTTCAACAAATATTTATGTTGATTATGAGTGGTATAACTTTGTTGTTGACTCTTGCTGTTGTTCTTTTGTATCTCTATACTGGAAAAAGACAATATAAAGAAGAGTTTCTTGCTAGGGATACACGAAAATGGACCATTTCTTTTGATGAAACTGAGTACGCCATTGAGACTCATGAAAAAAACGGGGAAGAATCTTTTACCGAAGTAAGAGATTATACTCAAGTCGATCGTATCGCTATTCGAAAGGACAGAATTTTTTTATATACCAGCCCTGCTACTATATATTATATAAAGAGAGAAAATATGACCTCCGGAAACTACGAAGACTTGATTATTTTTATAAAAGAGAAGTTTCACCCGATGAAGTTCAAGATGAAGCAAAAGAAGTCCATGCAGTTCCCATACAATCCACTGGGTCCAAAGACATAAGATTTTTCATTAAATACAGATAAATTATTAGAAATCTTTAATAAATTTTCAACATAATACTTTTCATTATTATATTTGCGCGCGCACGAGAAAAAACCTAAAAATTTTTATGGTTTAAAATCAACAAACCTAAAACAAGTCTTGAATTTACTAATATAAAAAGTTTATCACTATTTTTTGGACACAATAACAACCTCTAAAAAAGTTTATTTTCATTCAAATTATCAGATAGTTATTGCTTGGTAGGGCCATCTGACCTAATCATTTCTAAGAACTCAAAAAACTTTTGGAAGGCAGCGATACTTCTCTCTTTTTTGTAAGAAAGATGGTAACAGTGGTTGTCTTTATATTCAGACGAGTGTGTCTCTATTACATATATGCCATTTTCTTTAAGTTTTTTAAAAAGCATCTCAGCATGTCCCGCACAAAAGAAGTCCTGTTCGGCATATGCAAGGAGAACGGGGCACCAATCATGGTTTACATGATTAATGGGGGCCATATCGGTAATATACTTATAGTTTTTTAAGCACTCATAGGTTTTGTCTGTTTTTATTCCGAGAAAACTCTCGATTACACTCCTGACCATACCGAAGGGCAGTTTAGAGTTAACCGCAGTTAGAAGGTCATAGGGTCCGAAAAGACCCATAACCCCGGCGGGGAAAATATTGCTTTCAGGTAGCGATAGTCTCTTTCTAAGTTCTGGATTACTTAAAACGGCAATCATTTGAACTGCAAAGTAACCTCCAGAGGAGTCGCCGGTTAAAACAACTTTACTAAGATCCAGGTTGTACTCATCTCTAAGCGAGATGAGAGAATTATATGCGTTGAAACAGTCTTCAAGAGGGGCGGGGAAGGGGTTTTTAGGAGAAAGTCTATAGTTAATATTTACAACAAACCATCCTTTTTTTGCGAAAATGTGCCCGATGCTGACTCTATGTTTTTTATCTCCTGCAACAAAGCCTCCTCCGTGAATATTAAACAGAACAGGTTTTTTTTCATTTGATTCACAGTAGTATATGTCCAGTTTATTTAATTTATCTTCCCCATAAGATATGTTTTTTTGGGAAATTACATCCTCAAAAAGGATACAGTTTTGTGAACGGTGGTAAATTAAATCAACAACTTTGAATAATAATTCTGCTCTATTCATGAAAATACCTCTTTTTTCTTTATTATAGCTTCTTCAAATATTGATTATTCAACTTTCATTCTATTGCACTTGGAGAATTTGTTGTTTATTTTCGCATTTCTGAATATTGATTATTCGCCCTGGAGAATACGATAGATACATTATAAGGGTGATTCTAACTATTGTAATTTTTCTGAATACCGGTCCTTCCATTTTGGAATGCATCCATAACTTTAAATACAATCGAGAACATTACATATGGTATATAAGAAAAATCTAGTTATTGTGGCATTCCTGAATATTGATTATTCCACTCCGGAGAATATGATACATACAGTATACAGGAACAGTCTTTTCTTGTCATTGATTCTATATATTCGTAGGATTTATAGTCAATTTCCGATATTATTCCCCGTGATATCGTAATTGAGATATCGAACATAGTGTTTATACCCGAATAAACAGGGAAAAAGTTCATAAATCTTAAAACTCCTTGTAATCCACTCATTGTTCCTGAAAAGAAGGATTCATTTTGGCCCAGGAAGTCTATGCTGTTTTCAGTATAGAGATTTGGAAAAACAAGAGAATCAGAGTACTTGGCTATTGTCCCAGCATATTCTGAAATTTCTAAGGCTGTCTCTTTCGAAGATAAAGATATGGGAGCATAATAATCATTATTTACTGTCCCAAATTTAATTGAACTCTCTTTCTTTTTTATCACACTTTCGGATTTGTAGTATTCTTGTCGATTCTCTATAAAATCTCTAACTGTATAATTAGTTTCCCCTATTGTATATTGATATTCGGAATCTAGAGATGTTTCCGTAGAAATAATTTGGCAATCGGAGGAAAAGCCTCTTCTATAAATCTTAATTGACAAAGGTTCTTCTTGACTTAAAAGCTGAAGGCCCTGGGGTATAATGGTATAAGTTGTTGTCCTATACTTCCCATCTTCCCCTAATGTTTCTATAGTAGCTGTTTGTCGAACAGATAACTCATCTATAGCTCTAATAAATAAGGACTTTGCTTCGCTGGAACTTAGCGTTTGATTGTTAGCATAATATTTATATTCGTATTCTGGTATTGCCGAAGAGCAACCCAATAACGGGAGGCAGAGGGAAATAAGAATTAGCAAGAGAACAATTTTTTTCATATAACGCTAGTTACTATCTAATTAATTTTTTTAATGCTACAAAATTTTTAAATTATATAGAACAAATCATAAATGTAAAACACCTTCACTATCTTATCAATAATAGAAGGAAAATTCAAATTAAACCTAAATAAAAAAGGAGGGCACTGGGCTCTCCTTTTTGGCGCGCCTTGAGGAGGTCGAATCCCCAACCTTTGGTTCCGTAGACCAACGCTCTATCCAATTGAGCTAAAGGCGCAAATAATCGATGAAAACAACTATTAGCAACGGTATTCATTATAATTTCTTTAGTGTTTTATGTCAAATTATTAGTTGATTAAAAAACACGCTCGTAGTTTTAATCTGTATTTTGGAGCCATTTTTTAGCAATAAAGAAGTGCCATTTCTCAAAGTAAGTGCAGAATTAATTCGCGGCTTTTGGCACTCAGGGTAAGCACAACCCAAACAGTTGGGAATAAATAGCCATGTCTCTGTTTGTTATGCTACCATTTAATTATAAGATAGTGTATAATAGCAACAATAAAAAACAGGAGATAAATAACTTATGGACGAAAATAATAATGCATGCGATGATACAATAACTGCACGAGAGGAACTGATAACACTCACCTCTTCCGATGGAGACCAAGTTGATTTTTTAGAAATAGCGGGGATTCCAATGGATGGAAATTTTTACACAATATTGAAACCTGTTGAGGTTATAGAGGGAATGACTGAGGACGATGTTCTTGTTTTCAAGGTTGAAGAAACTGAAAATGGGGATAGCAATTTTTCTCTAGAAAGAGATGAAGAAGTTTTGAATAAAATATATCAAGAATATTTAAGATTGCTCGATGAAATCGAAAAGGACTCAGAGAAATAATAACAAGCTAATTTTTGCCACAAAAAGTAGATTGTCTAAAAAGTATAGTTTAAACAATATAAATTCAGTACTGAACTAACCGTTCTTCCAAGGTAAAAGGGATAGTTTATGCTTTCTGTAGTTGGGATAAGCGACAAAGATATTTTAAATACACTTTCACTAGAAATTTTCGGAGAAAATTTTGAGGGAGGAGTTGGGTATGTATTATATGAATCAGGAAGAGCCATAGGAATAGCGAGGTTAACGGTTGCTCCAGAAAAATCGGTAATACATTGTATAGGAATTCTGCCACTTTATAGAAATAGTGGGTACGGTGATTTTTTTACTAGATCAATACTGAATGTACTGTCTAGTGTGAGCGAACATATTACGATAAACTATAGGGGAGACTATTTTTTGCAATTTGGTTTTATAAATTCCGAGCAAGGAATGACAATCAAATCCTCAAATATAGTTTTTCCTCACAAATGTGGTAATTAATTTTATCTAAAGTATTTATAGAAGGTAATAAAAATGGAAGCAAATAATTTTATAGAAGAAATAATTGTAAGCGATTTGGAGTCAGGAAAGCACGACAGTATTTATACTAGGTTTCCCCCAGAACCCAATGGATATCTTCATATTGGTCACGCAAAGAGCTTATCTATTAATTTTGGAATAAAAGAAAAATTTTCTGGGAAATGTAACCTTAGATTCGATGATACCAACCCTACCAAAGAAGAAGTAGAATACGTGGATAGTATTAAAGAAGACATCAAGTGGCTGGGCTATGAGTGGGATCAGGAGTTGTACGCATCTGACTATTTTGAGCAGATGTATAATTGTGCCGTTAAACTAATTAAGAAAGGTTTGGCTTATGTATGCGAACTTACCGCAGAGGAGATTAGTGCCTCAAGGGGAGATTTAAAAACTCCGGGTAAGGAAAGCCCATTTAGGAATAGAACAATGGAAGAGAATTTGAGGCTTTTTGCTTGTATGCGGGAGGGCAATTATTCTGATGGAGAAAAGGTTTTACGTGCAAAAATTGATATGAACAGTCCAAACATGAATATGAGAGACCCAGTTATTTATAGAATTCTGCACTCCTCTCATCATAGAACCGCTGATAAGTGGTGTATTTATCCCATGTATGATTTTGCTCATCCTATAGAAGATGCGATTGAGAAAATAACTCATTCAATTTGTACTTTAGAATTTGAGGACCATAGACCTCTATATGACTGGGTCGTGGATAACTGCGAATTCAATCCCAAACCAAGGCAGATTGAGTTTGCTAGGCTGAATATTAAAAATACTATCATGTCTAAAAGATTTCTAAAAAGCCTGGTTGACTCAGGTTTCGTTTCTGGATGGAGCGATCCAAGAATGCCCACACTAAGCGGTATGCGTGAGAGAGGGTATCCAGCTGAAGCCATAAGAGATTTCTGCGCAAGGGTAGGAGTCGCAAAAGCAAACAGTGAGGTTGATTCCCAGTTGCTAGATTATTGCGTTAGAGAAAACCTTAATAAAAATGCAACTAGAGCGATGGTAGTTGAAGATCCTTTATTAGTAATAATAGACAATTTTTATGATGGAGAAGAAAGAACCTACTCTGCCATTGATAATCCCAATGATCCTAGTTTGGGTTCCCATAATATAACTATTTCAAAAGAAATATATATAGAAAAAACAGATTTTTCCGACAATCCTCCCCCCAAATACATAAGGCTAGTTCCAGGTGGAATTGTAAGGCTAAAATCTGCGTTTATTGTTAGGCATTTAACCACTGAGTATGACCAGAAGGGTCTGCCTTCAGTTATTCATTGTGAGTATATTGAAGGAAGCCAGAGCGGGGGAGAAAATGCTAATATGAAGGTTCAAGGAACAATTCAATGGGTTTCAAGAAAGTATGGGGTTTCCTGTGAATTATACAAATATGATCAGTTGTTGAATGACGTTGAAGATGGAATTACTGATTTTAAGCTTAGATTGAACGAACAATCTTTAAAAATAATTGACCACGCAATAGCTGAGCCTTTCGTACTTGAGTCTCCAGACGGCACCCCTTATCAATTTATGAGAAATGCATACTTCAAGAAAGCTGGGCGTTTCTCTGGCAAGATTAGGTTTTTCCGAATTGTAGAATTAAGAGATAAATTCAACAAAAAGTAATTTTTTCTTTTTTATTTTCTAACAATGATTCGAATTTCATACGGAATGATTGCATCGCGACCAAGGGGTGATAATTAACTAGTCCGCAAAAAAGACTTTCTAGTGTTTTTTGAACTTTGAGTTTATGTTTGGCTTCGTATATCAAAAGATTTTTTCAATCTACTTCTCATTTTGAAGTATCAATCTATTGATTAATAGCACTCCTTCTTGTATAATGTCTTAAATGGGAAAATTTTTGAGGGGTTGGAGAACCTTTCTTATTAAGGAAAAATTATGATTAAATGTAAATCTTGTGGGGAGATTAATTTAGACAACAGTCGTTTTTGCGTTTCTTGCGGGAAGCCGCTCAGTGATTCTAATGCTAATGCGATGAAAGAAGCTTTAGAGAAGGCACAGAAAAGCTTTGAGAAAGATGCTCTGGCGACAATTGATAGATCACGGATTACTTTTGTTTGTTCTGTTTGCGGAACTGTGAATAGCATAGACCAAGATAGATGTGCAAAGTGTGGTAAACCAAGACCTAGAAGTGAATTTGTAAGTGCTCTTAAGAAAGTGAAACAAGGATATGAATATTCGGAAGCACCAGCACTTGAAGAACCTGATTTACAAGAAGATATAACTCAAGCCCCAAATGAAGAGCAACCGGAAGAGGAAGTAATACAGCAACCCAAACAACTTCAGCAACCAGCGGTTCAAACAGAAGGGCTAACGGCTATAGGAGGAGGACAGGCGAATCCTGTTGTACAACCCTTTATTGTGGTTCCTTTTGTGAACCCAAACCAGGAAATTTGGCAATACAAACCCAATCAAGTTTACAGATTCCAGCCTTATTCTCAAGAAGAAATAGATTCACGAGAGATGGAAAGGATAAATCAAGAAAAGGCAATTGCAGAAGCGCAAAACCTGACTTTAAATTATGGATTAGAAAATATCGAAAAGACAGAGGATGATATTGTTTTGCGTCAAAAAACAAAGCCAGTTAGAGTTGTTGGTTTTTTACTCATGATTTTATCCCTTGCGATGGTAATACTTGCTTATGTGGTGAATATTTATCAAGTTTTTGTAAATGGTTTTGTTCAAAAACCAATACTTTTCTTTGTTACTGGGATAGGGGAGTGTGTAGAAGGAGCTTTTTCAATTCATCTTTGGGACTCAATAGGGTACACATATAGCTCATGGACAGATTTTATTTCACCAGTTGCCTTTATTATATTCATTATACTTGCAGTAGTTTTGGTAATTAGAAGTTTTGCTAGATTGCTTAAGGGCTCCGCCAAAAGAAAAGGTTTTCTACTACCTTTGTTTATTTTGCTGTTTTTCTTAACTGGAGTTGTGGGCATTATCAATAAGTATGCTGGCTTTACATCCGAAGGATTAAACACATTTTTAGATGATGTGTCTATTGGTATGTATATTATCGGTGGCATCTCACTACTTGCTTTCTTGATTAGTTTTTTCTCTCCTGCGAATTTAATAAGAAAAAGAAATAAAAATGATATAGAATAGTAAGCGAAAATTATTCGCAAAAATGGTATGGAGGTAATTATGGGATACGATGCTAAGGCGCCCGAAAGATCAAATCCAGAGACAAATCGATATGCAAACAGCTATCTTTTGAGTAATAGGGATATGTCTTCACCTTATGTTGCGAATTATGTTGCAGCAAAAAGTCAAAGAATGGAAGCTAGGGCTCAAATTAGTAGAAATTCGTATAAAAGAGCGGAAAGCTACGATGATTTAGAGTCAGGAAGGGGAGCTGGAGGAGCTAAAACTCGAACCCTGCCAATGAAATCTAAGAGAGGATTCTTTGTAATACTTTTACTCGTTTTAGTTCTTGCTTATGTAGCTGTAGCTGCTTTATCTTTCTTTGCTGTTATGCCCGAATATACTTCTTTATTTTCGAAAACACCAGTTAATGAAGGCGATCCAAGAATTGAAATTTCAGATAGAGATGTTGTAATGGGTTTTGTTAAGTCTTTTATGCCGGATCTGGCAGAAGCATCCTATTTTTATGATGAGTGTATGGTAAATATCTCTACAGTAGGTACAGTAGAAATGATAGCTTACTATGCTCTTCCTATAGCATTCGCGCTGGGACTAATAATAGCAGTCGTTTTCTTAGTTAGACTGCTTGTAGCAGCGTTTACTCCCAAAAGAAGAAATCTTTTTGTGCTTAGTGGAATTTTAATGCTTGTTATGAATCTTTTAGTGGTATTTGCAGGATTTATTTGGGCAGCGGGAATGAATTTTGCTGAAATAATGAATTTTATACCTTTTGTAGCCACGGTTTCCTTGCCAATAATGCTTGCCTATGGTGGCATAATAATGTTGGGAATTTCCTTGCTAGTGTTTATATTCAGTTTCTTTGCTTACCGCAGCAAGAAAAAAGTTCAATAAATATTAATTGGAGGAACGGATTATGAGCAAAAAGAAAAGAATGATGGAAGAGCAGAGAGCAAGAGAGGAAGCTGCAAGAAGACAAGAGGCATTAAGAAGACCAAAGCAGCCAACTGCAAGTTGGAGAAAAATTAATAATAGAGGACCTGTACCAATTGCTCCTCCCTCCGATTTTATTCAACTTACTCCTATTGTCCAGCCTATTCCGTTGGTACCATATTCTACACAATTGCAACCACTTGCAATGTTTGAAGATGATGATCAATACGATGACATTTATTAATTAAATTTTTCTAAAAAATAGCGGAGCTTATGCTCCGTTTTTTTATGTAATGTGAATTATTAGAGCAACATACTGTTTATAATCTGCGAGAATTATAGTGGAAATTTAATCTCAAGTTTAAGTTGCAGTGCTTAATTATACTATATACACGCGCACGCATAATTTATATAAATTATTGTTGAAATGTATATGCTCTTGTGATAAACTAATAGTAATATCAAAAAGTGGGGGAATACTTTTTGAGTAATTTTTCCCTGACTTTGAAAAATTGATTAAATACTATTTTGGTCTTTTAGTAAAAGGACAATATTACTAAAACGCATTAAACTCTTTGGGAGGGGATATGGCATATCAGACAGCACCTGGAAATCCACGAAATGTCAGTGTCTCAGTCCGCCCATCTTACGGACAGCCAGCAAGACCTAGACCAGTTCAGCCAAACCCAAACGCACGCCCTCAGGCAAAAGCAATTCCAGTAAAAAAGAAGAGAAGAAAAGAGAGAGAATACTTCTTTATTATGAGAAGGGGTGTATGTTTTCTAATGATGATTTTTTCATTAGTTTGGATTGCGGTTATACTTTTAAATTATTTAAATATACTTCCTAACTACACTTCATTTTTGATTGAAAAGGATCTTACTCCATTAGATGAGAGATTGGAGACGGATACTGGTGAGTTAGATGATTTTGGTAATGCGATAATGCTACCTTATGTCGATCAAAGTAAGTATATATCTATGATGGACCCAATATATGGAGGAATTTCAGCAATACTTAAGCAACCTATGGTTGATGGACAGGGGATTTCTCTTTCACCTTTCTATGATGAAATGTATGAGAATATAATGGGTGCTGCAGAAGAAGAAGTCGAAGCTGAAGCAGCCGATGAGGAACCTGAAGAGACTCCGGAGCTTACAGAAGAAGAACTTTTGGCCCAGGCTAGAGAACAAGATACTATGATGATGGTTGCGCAAATTGCCTTTCCTTACTTTCCGATTGCTTTAGTTGTTTCTGCACTTGCTGCTGTCTTAATCTTTATTTTGAGCTTGTTTTCAATGTTTGGAAGGAGAATTTTCAAGGGATTTTTCATATTCGCGTTGATAATGGTCCTTGCAGGGGTAATGACTTTTGTCGGAGGTTTTGTAGCATCTGGTATTTTCAGCGGAGCTCCAAAGTATTTGGAGGATGGCACTTTAGTTAGTGTTATTGATTTTACTAAGGCAGCCGAGTTCTTAACGGGTGCATTCACTGGACCACCAGCTACAGCCATTGATCCGGAAATTGATGTTGCACCTATTCCGTTGGTATCAGGCTATGGTACTCTAGGAGTTCTCTTGGCTCCAATAATAATAATGCTTTTAGCCTTGTTCGCAAGGAGAAAGGTACCATATAGTATTTTTGATAAATAGAGAATAAGTGGAGGAAAATAATATGTCGAAAAAAGTAAGAAAAGAAGAAAATGTTGGTAGACCCGTACAACCAATGACCTTTAGACCAAGGGTAACTTTTAAAGTTATGAATAATTGTGGCGTTGTTCCGGTTGCTAAACCTGCTGACTTCATACAATTGACCCCTGTTGTTCAACCCATTTCTCTTATTCCTTATTCTACTCAAGAACAACCTATGGCAGAGTTTGAAGATGAGGGTGGGGAGTATGAGGGATATTAGAACCCTTATTTAGGAATAAAGACAGGATATGTCTTGAAATATTTTTGGAGGAAACAAATATGCGCAAAAAAGAAGAACAATCAATTGCTCAAAAACCAGCTCCGCCCACGATGCAGAGACCGCAAGTGGCAAAAAAACCTGGCAACCAGGTTCCGGTGCACTCCCCTTCGGGGCCGATGCAGCTTACACCAATCATTCAACCTATAGCTTTTGTCCCTTATTCTACTCAAGAACAACCTTTGTATATGTATGATGATGCATCTACACAGGCGGCTGAGTATGAAGATGACTATTCTTATAGTGAAGATAATTATGCTGAAGAAGCAGTAGCGACAACCCAGTCTCAAAAAGCTAAAAAGGTTAGCGGGGCAGCTATTGCATTGATTATTTTATCTTTGATTATGATTGCAGTTTATGTTGTAGGTAAATTTTTGGCATTCACATATGTTCAGGTTGCTAATGATACTAGTGGATTAGACATGCTACTTAACGTATTTTCAGCAGGAGCTATAGTTTTAGATACTATTACTGTAGTTGCTTTGGGGGTTTCGGTATCAGTGGTATGTGCATTACTTGTATTAATAGCTAGTATTGTCAGAATTAAGAAACAGGGAGCATGTGTATTTGCAAAGATATTTAGCTTCTTGGGACTTGTCACTGCCTTAGTAGCAGTTATGATTTCACTCGTTCAGAAGGACGAAATAACAGTTAATTATGGAATGTATATTGTAGCTGCAATAGCATTGTTGCTTGTAATGATTGCATTTCTCTCGAAGAATAAAAAATAAAGTTAGTTGCGCTAGGTATGGGATTTGTGATAGCGTAAATACTATAGTTGAGGAGAGATAAAAAAATGAAAAGAAGAATTAGACAAACGGAGACTGTTAGTGACGGGGTAGCTCGTACAAGCGTGCCTACCAGGCAGCCACAAAGCGGGCCGTTCCCTTTGATGCAGACTCCTGCTCAAGCAATAGTGATGCCAAATACGGGATCATTTGAGGTTTCATCAAACGGTATGCCTTTAGGTTTGCCAACATATACATCAGTTGATGAATATGGAAGAGCCTATACTCCCGCAATGCATTATGGCCCTCAGCCGAATAGTGCTCCTGTTCCAATTCCGAAGCCTGCAACTGTAGTACAGCTTACTCCGATTGTAGCCCCCGTGAACTTTTTACCTAACTACGGTGGCGAACAACGGGACGAATGAGAGGTTTGAATATGGAAAAGAATAATAGTTCAAAAGTTAATCCAATGCAAGCTAGTCACGTTGTTGACAGAGGAAGATGGGTTCCAGTAGATGAAAATACTCTTGGCTTTTCTTTGCCCCCATTGCCTTCTCAAAAACCTGTTGCTGGGCCTGATGGAGCTATCTATTGTGTAGGGGAATCAAAACCCGAACTATCTAGAGTTGGCAGTAACACTAATAACGCTGTTCCTGTGCCTTCATCGATTGTGCAAATGCCGGCTATTGTTCAACCAATAGCCTTAGTTCCGTACACTTCTCAAAATCAACCTATGTTGCAATATGACCCTTATTCAAGACCAGTTGAGCCTAAAACAACTCCAAAAGCTCCAGTATACGTAAAGAAAGCTTTTAAAGGAGTTAGTGTTGTTGCTCTATTGGTTTCAGTGATAGCGTTAGTTCTCTTATTAATCTTATCAGTCGCAAGTTTTCAAGCAGATGACTCAAGACAGGCATTTGATATGAATGGAGTTGAAGCAATCACGGCAATTGGAGATATATTTGGGGTTGATTCAGGATCTGAGTATAGCGAAAATATTGTTGCTAACAAAGCAACTATGGATACCTTGAGCAAAATAGTAGTTTATGCCTTTCCTATATTGGTTGTGTTAATTGCTTTATCCTTGCTCTGCTTGGTAATTAAGTATTTATCTAGGTATCTGAAAAAGCGTAGCCCAAGATCTTTCAGTATAGCTGCCCTTATAAATATTGTTTTTTGTGTTTTAGCTTTTGTAGGGCTGATGGCTATGTCTAACTCAGAAGTTGAACCTGCGTTAAGAGCCCAAAATATTTCCGATTTCTTTATCCCTGGAGGAGCTGAGGCTACAATAGGATGGGGTTGGGGATTGCTTGCTGCTCTTGTCGGGTCAATTCTTCTTTTGTTCATTCCACTTTTTGCAAAGAAGAATGCTTATATTATTGAAAGAGACGACCCGTCTAAAAAAACTTACATCATAGAAGACTAGAAGAAGTAAATAAAATTGTTTTAAAAGGGGAGCAGGCGCTCCTCTTTTTTTTAATTATAACAGTTTATAATATCCCTATTATAATTGAAAAATACGTGTACAGAAAATTACAAGCAATTAATTAAATTTATCATTTTCTGAAAAAAGTGCAATAAAACCTGTCATTTAAATAAAACTTTTAGAATTTCAGAAATGCTAATGAAATTTTGGATATAAAATTTACAACTATAACATAGGAAATGCTGGAATAATTTTAGATATTTACTAATATTTTAACGAAAAAGTGAATGAAATAATGATAAGCCCTCAATTCATTCGGTTTTCGAAAATACCTTGTATCAATATTGGCTTAGGTGGGAATGCAAAAGCATTTTAAATTGACAACGAGTGTTATTTAATATATGGTATATATATTATACTCGTGCCTATACGCGCGAAGAGATGGAGATAAAAATGTTAGAAAAAGTCAAAAAACATATAGCAGAATTACTTGGAACAAAAGAGAATCTTATTACCCCTGAGTCTAAGCTGGTAGAAGACTTAAAAGCCGATAGTCTAGATATAGTTCAGATGTTAATAGTGCTTGAGGATGAGTTTAAAGTTGAATTTTCAGATGATGAGATTGCTTCCTTGAAAACAGTTGGAGACATTGTTTCTTTTATTGAGAAAAAAAGTAAATAAGAAATAGTAATAGGATCTCGATTTTTTTAGTATAAGTAGATTTTTCGGGATTATGGGCTACTCACACAAAAGAAAATTTCATTGACAAGGATATTTGTTAATGTTATAGTATAAAAGCACTTTTCAAGGGGTGCAATTTTTTTGATAAAAAATGCCGGGAAGAGAACTGGCTGGAGGTATAAAATGTATGACAAAATAGTGCTTGCCTGCACAGAGTGCAAACAGCGCAATTACAATACAACGAAAGACAAGAAGAAGCATCCCGATAGACTCGAAAGAAGTAAGTATTGCAAATTTTGCAAGAAACATACTCTTCATAGAGAAAGCAAGTAGGAGGCCTCATGGCTAAACACAAGTACCAGAAGAAAAACGTTGAATCCGTTGTTGAGACGCCAGACGTTAAAGAGTCTGTTGTCAGTGATGCAGATAATTCTTCCGACACAACTGTTATTATGACGAAGAAAGCTAAGAGACGCGCAAAAGCGGCCTCCACGCTGTCTTCCGTCTCTACTCCTGAAAAGGGAAAAAGTAAGGTCGTGACCTCTGAGCAGTATAAGTCAATAGCAACGACTAAGAGACCGGTTCAAAAGAACACATCAAATAAGAGAAAAGGAATTGAGGAAAAGAACTCTGCGGGAAAGCGGTTAGCAGCTTGGTTTAGAGGGATGAAAGCTGAGATGAAAGCGGTTACTTGGCCCCCGTTCAAAAGCACTTCCAAGGTGACTGGAGTATGGTCAAATATAGGAACTGTGTTACTTGTAGTATTTTTCTTTTTGATTGTTGTTACTGCTTTTGATTCGGGACTAACCTCGTTGTTTAGATTATTAGTTGGAATAGGGAATTAAATATGAGCATAGAAGAAAACGCAAAATGGTATGTAATTCATACATATTCTACTTATGAAACTCTAGTAAAACAGAGCTTAGAGAATATTATTAAACAAAATAATCTTGAGGATTATATTTTGGAGATAAATATTCCTATGTTGCAAGAATCCGTTGAAAAAGATGGAAAAAGAAAGATCCGAGAAGTTAAAAAGTTCCCTGGTTATGTTTTCTTAAAAATGGTTATGACCGAACAACTTTGGTACTATGTAACAAATACAAGAGGAGTAACTGGATTTGTTGGCCCTGGAGGAAAGCCCATTCCTCTCACAGATGATGAGACACGCAAAATGGGGCTTGAAAAAGTTGAAGTTGAAGATTGGCATATTAAAGTTGGCGACGAAGTGAGGATAGTGTCAGGAGCTCTTGAGTCTATCCTTGGTAGTGTTATAAGTATTTCACTTGAAAAAGAAAAGGTTAAAGTTTTGGTTAATATGATGGGACACAAAACTCCTGTCGATCTAAACTTTAATCAAGTAGAAAAAATCGACTAACCCATTTCGGGTTTGCATTGGGAGAATAGCAAAATATTTCAATTGCTGTTCGTTTGAACCTAATAGTCATGGAGGTATTTGACTATGGCAAAAAAAATAAACGCAGTAGTTAAACTGCAACTTCCTGGTGGCAAAGCGACCCCAGGACCCCCCGTAGGTTCTACTTTAGGACCTCACGGAATTAATATCCCCGGTTTTACAAAAGAGTTTAATGAGAGAACAAAGGAGCAGGTTGGATTGGTTATCCCAGTAGTTATAACCATTTTTGCTGACAGATCTTTCTCTTTTATTACAAAGACTCCTCCGGCTGCTGTTTTGATTAAAAAAGCTTGCAATCTTAATAGCGGAAGTGCAAAACCAAATACTACAAAAGTAGCAAAAATTACCAAGGCACAGCTTACCGAGATTGCAAAATTGAAGATGGAAGATCTTAATGCCGCATCTTTGGAAACTGCGATTAGTATGATAGCCGGTACCGCCCGAAGCATGGGTGTCACTGTTGTGGAAGAATAGGAGGTACGGATATGAAACACGGAAAAGCATATGTAGAATCCCTCAAGCTGTATAATAAACAACAGCAATATGATGGAAGAGAAGCCCTATCAATAGTGCTAAACACTGCAAAAGCAAAGTTTGATGAAACGGTTGAAATTTCTATAAAACTTGGTGTGGATGCAAGGCACGCTGATCAACAGGTTAGGGGCGTTGTAGTCCTTCCAAATGGAACAGGAAAAGTTGTCAGAGTATTAGTTATAGCTAAAGGGGAAAAGGCAGATGAAGCCACTGCTGCTGGAGCCGATATGGTTGGCGCGGAGGAAATCGTTGCTAAAATTCAAACAGGTTGGACAGATTTTGATGCCTGTGTAACAACCCCCGATATGATGGGATTAGTAGGAAGATTAGGTAAGATTTTGGGCCCGAAAGGATTGATGCCTACTCCAAAAACAGGATCTGTAACGATGGATGTAGCAAGAGCGGTAAAAGATATTAAAGCTGGAAAGGTGGAATACAGAGTTGATAAAACATCTATAGTTCATTGCCCAATAGGGAAAGCCTCTTTTGGTTTAGATAAACTCCAAGAAAACCTTGATACTCTTATGAATGCAGTTATTAAGGCTAAGCCTTCATCCTCGAAAGGCACTTATTTAAAGAGTATTGTTTTGTCTTCAACAATGGGTCCTGGAGTTAAAGTTAATTACAAGCAAAAAGCAGCACAATAGTAATCTTACCCTAATCGGTTGACATATTATTAGTCTGGTATTAAAATCACAATAGAATAAAGGCTTCCAAGACCGTGCGAGCGTAAGCTCAAAAAATCATCGCACGCAGAAGAGAAAGAGTGAATTAAGCTCCGTTCTTCTGTATGGAAACGGAGCTTTAATATTATAGGAGGTAAAAATGTCCAAAGCTATAAGAGATCAAAAGGAAGCACAAGTTGAGAAAATCAAGAAGATGCTTGAGAATGCAAAAGCTTTTGTTATCATCGACTACAAGGGTTTGAATGTTGCAGAAGATACTAATTTGCGTAACTCATATCGCAAAAACGGTGTTAGCTATCATGTTCTTAAAAATACTTTACTTAAAATAGCATTGAATGAATTAGGCTACAAGGATTTTGACAAATACATGGAAGGAACTTCTTCGCTAGCAGTATCAATTGATGACGTAGTTGCTCCATCCAAAGTTAGTGCGCAGAAGATGGCAGAATTCAAAAAGATGAAAATTAAGTGTGGAATGGTAGATGGAAAGTTTCTTACGGAAAATGAATGTATGGAGTTATCTAAATTACCGTCTAAAGAGGTGCTGATAGCACAATTACTTAGTATGCTTCTTGCACCAATATCATCGTTTGCAAGAGCCATAGATGCAATAGCAAAACAACAAGAATCAAATTAAATAGATAAAGGAGAGAGAAAAATGGCAGACATTAAAAAATTAGTTGAAGAAGTTAAAGGTTTAACAGTACTTGAACTCAATGAACTTGTAAAGGCGCTTGAAACAGAGTTTGGAGTAAGCGCAGCAGCAGCGGTAGCCGTATCAGCAGGTGGTCCTGCAGCAGCCGCAGAAGTCGTGGAAGAGAAGACTGAATTTGATGTAGTTCTTAAGTCAGCAGGCGCACAAAAGATCCAGGTTATTAAGGCCGTTAGAGAAGTATTACCCGGACTTGGTCTAGTTGAAGCAAAAGCTTTAGTTGATGGCGCACCGAAGGCAATTAAGGAAGGCGTTGATAAGGCAACTGCAGAAGCTATGGCTGAGAAATTGAAGGCAGCTGGCGCAGAAGTAGAAATAAAGTAATTATTTTATAAGTAAGTAATACATACCAGCACTAAATCTTTAGTGTTCGGTATGTATTTGCCTATACAATAAAAAACCACTTTTCGTGGTTTTTTGCATTTAATGAGATAAATGATTTTCAAATTTCGGTTTATTACATAAAGAAAAAGCCACGATTTGTGGCTAATTAAATATATTTTATCTTCAACAATAAATTATAAGATGAGATAGATTTTTGGGCTATTTTTCATCACTTTCTACATTTAGGTTAACGATAGCCGAAATATTTGTCATTATTTTGAGCTCTGCTTGGTATTTGCCTAATTCTTTGATAGTATCCTTGAGGACGATTTTTCGTTTATCTACTTCAAATCCCTTTTCAAGCATGGACTTTTGCACATCCATGGCTGTAACGCTTCCATACATTTTCCCTTGGCCGCAACGAACTTTAATTAAAAAAGTTTCCCCTTGAATTCTCTTGACTAAATCATTAGCTATAGCTATTTCTTTTTCTAGTTCTCTTTGATCTTTTGCAGCCTTTTGTTTAATTTCATTAAGAACAGAAGGAGTCGCTTCCAATCCAAGTTTCTTGGGTATTAAGTAATTACGTGCATAGCCGATATTCACTTCAATTAAGTCTCCCTTTTTTCCTTGCCCAGCAACATTTTGCAACAGAAGTATTTTCATAAGCATCTCCAAAAATAATTATGGATTAATACTATCACAGCGCTAATATTAAGTCAAATTAACCCTGGTTTCTTTGAGTTAAATATTATTTCGATCCCGAATATACATAAAAACAAAAAGGAAGGACAAGAAATAAGTCAAGAAGATAAATTTTATCTTTTGATTTGTTAGCTTTTTTATCAATTTTGATTTTTAACAATAACATACCGTTGTGATATAATAAAAAAATGAGATTAGATAAGTATTTAAAAGTAAGCCGATTGTTGAAAAGAAGATCGGTTGCATCCGAAGCCTGTTCATTAGATAGAATTAAGGTTAATGGTTTAGTATCAAAAGCAGGAAAACAACTTAAACCTGGAGATATAATTACCTTGCGTTATGGAGAGAAAGAGAGATCTTTTAGGGTGCTAATTGTTCCGGAAAAGGACGTAAACAAAGAAGAATCAGCAGGTCTTTACGAATTAGTAGATAAGACTTAACGTTGATGTCTATTCTAGAAAAAGCAAACAAAGAAGACTAAGCAGGTCTTTATGAATTAGTAGATAAGACTTAACGTTGATGTCTATTCTAGAAAAAGCAAATAAATAAGACTAAGCAGGTCTTTACGAATTAGTAGATAAGACTTAACGTTGATGTCTATTCTAGAAAAAGCAAATAAATAAGACTAAGCAGGTCTATAGGAATTAGTAGACGGTGTTAAATGTTTTTATCTA
>JAQVQU010000077.1 GCA_028701415.1 Clostridia bacterium
CCCTTAATCAATGTCTACATCATCAATTTCAACTGAGCCTGTCTTGGAATCAACGTGAACTTCAATTTCTAGCCCAGAAGAAGTCTCAAATTCAACTCTATAATAATACTTGGAATTAGTTAGAGGGGTCCGGACATCCAAATCACTGTGAACTCCCGTTACCTCAAGGGTATCTAAATCTTGTATGAACCCCGGATATTCTCTGGTTATTACATCTATGGCAGCAATTTCTGCCTGATTTATTGCATAATCTCTATCGAATCTGATCGATTTTTTTGCATAAGCTGCAGCAGAACCTAAAACGCCGCCAAGTATTGCACCCACGCTGACAAGAACAAACACTGTAGTGGTAACTAAAGCAATTATTGCAGTTTTCCACTTAAATGCTTTCTTTATTTTCTTTATATCAAGTTCATCTGCCTCTGATATTACACCTTCAACGGCTTGTCCGCTGTCATGCTTATCTAGCATTTCATCTATGTTCATATTGTTGCCTCCAAGATTTTTTTGATTTTTTGTCTCGCCTCGTATGCCGCTGATTTAACTTGTTCTTCGGTTTTTCCAACAATTTCCCCTATTTCCTTGAATTTTAGGTCTTCAAAGTAATGAAGGATAATTATTTCTCTATAAAAGGTGTCAAGTTTATCGATTGCTTTGTACAAAGCAGCGTATTCCTCTTTCTTAATATACTTATCCGCTATGCTTTCAGAAGTATCAGCAAGCACATCTGGAAGGGATGTTTTTCTCTTTTCTTTACGTATGTAGTCAAGATAAGTAGTTTTTAATACCCGCAAAAGCCAGAATTTAAAATGAGGGACCTCGTCGGGCAACTTGGAAAGAGCTTTATAGAAGGCATCTGATACTAGATCCTCTGCTATAGACTTGTTACGGCATAAAGAATATGCATAAAGCATAGCTTCGTTATAATATCTTCTGAATAATTGATCCAGGATATCTGTCTTCATCTACCTTCCTAAAATTTGCCGGGATTATCTCCCGGCAAGAACTCTTATTTATACTTAGTCATCTATATCAACATCTTTTACAATAATGTCATCTGTCTCGTAGTTTATTTCAAGGGTTATTTCATAATCTTTACTTTGATACTCAACCTCATATTTATAATATGAATTTAGTAATTTATCTCCGATAACAAGTATAACATCTGAATCCTTTTGAATAAAGGTTTGTCCGGGATAACTTACCCTAAGAATTGTGTTGGCGTATAAGTTTGCATCCGAAATAGCTTCTTCTCTTGTATGTTCATTGTTTGCTATTGCCGAAAATCCAGCCATTCCAAACACTACTCCGATAGTCAATACCACTAATACTGCCACTGCGATTAATGTTATCATAACCTTTGTTGGAATTAGTTTACCTTCTCTTCCTTTGTCAACATGTACTTTTTTGTTTGTGTCTGCCATTTTGTTTTCCTCCTGTGATGGTCTTTATACCTAAGAAACGAACTACTTCCAAAAAGGTTGGAAAAATACATAAAAAATTTGCATTTTCAATTGCATTTATGTTTTCTATTCCAAATAGACTCTGCGATTGTGCGATTTTGAAAAATTATGTTTTTGTTAATTATAATCAAAAAATGTATTAACCGAGATCAATTACACTCACTTTCATCACGAGAAAAAACCCAATACATATTCTCTTCTGAAAATTGGAAACCTATTTTCCTCTGGATCTTTAAGGATAGTTCATTCCCCATAACTACATGCCCATAGGGAATTCTTCCTTGTCTAACAAGGTGGTTAATAACGTGTGCCTCTAGAGCTGCCCCATATCCTTTTTCTCTATATTCTGGGAAAATATGTAGTAGTCCCACGCTTCCTTCCAGATGTACTCCCGCAAACCCAGTCATCTTTCCATCCTTATATCCGCAAAACATTTCCCCTCTCTCCCAAATTTCTCTAATCCCTTCGGGCGTTTCTCTTTTGTATGTTTCGGCAATGAAGGAGAGTTCCTCTTTCTTGGCTAGCTCAATCTTTATATCCGTATTAATCACTACCTCCTTACCCTTAAGATAAGCGCATTGATAACACTCAACACATATATTTAAATTGAACTTTTTCATTATGTATTCTAGAGGGGCTTTTCGGCACACATTAATTAACTCAATTTTCTCTATTCCCTCAAGAAGTCTAATTCCCTCTTCCTCTGTTTCCGAAGATATAAGATACAATTCGCCCTTCTTTTCGTAAGCAAGAACAGCATTTTCGGATACCCTAACAATCTCTGCAGTTCCCCTAACTAGTGGATCAATTATGTTTATATTAGCGATAAAATTTTTATTTAAAAACTTAAAAGCCTTATCTTTATCAACCATTTCACACCTTTTTTATTTTGTATTAGCCTAAATAATACTACTATATGCCCCCAATAAAATCAAATTAAATATATGCTCTGCAAAATCTCAACTTATCTGAATAACCAGAAATATAATGATTCTCCTATGCTCGTCTAGTTATTGTTTCTCAATGAAATTATTGCTAATATATTATCTATATTTGACAATAAATATTATTATTGCTAATATATTAGCATTATGGATAACAACATTTTTGATATAGGAAAATTTGTCAACGTGGAGACTGAACAATCGGTCTCTAGCAATTTAGTAAAAAGGTTCAAAATGCGCAGGAAGGAAATAAGGCTTTCTCAGCAAGAACTAGCAAAAAGATCGGGAGTTAGTTACTCTTCCATTAAAAGGTTCGAACAAACAGGAGACGTTTCTTTTTCCTCCCTTCTGAAAATTGCAGGGGCTATTGATTGCTTGGAGGACTTCAATAAGGTATTCACTACCCCGAAGGTGTTGAATCTTAAAGACTTGCGCAAATGATAAACTACTTTAAAAAAATAGTTGTCAAGCACAACAAAAAAACTGTGGGATACCTTGCGGAGCTATCTGAAACTGCAATCGCGTTTCAATATGACTCTAGTTGGTTAGAGGAAGGTTTTTCATTGTCCCCCTTTTCTCTGCCTCTCAACAACAAGGTTTTCTATAACTCAAAGCCTATTTTCAATGGTTTGTTTGGAGTATTTCACGATTCAATGCCCGATGGATGGGGGGAGATTCTTCTCCGACGCTTTCTCGCAAAAAAAGGATACGACTATGACCAACTTTCTCCAATAATTAAATTGACTCTCATAGGTGAAAATGGTTTGGGAGGATTGATATACGAGCCCTCTCAATCGACCAATACCACTAGTGAAGAATATGATTTAGATACTTTAGCCCTTGATATTGAAACTGTCCTTTCAGAGTCAGGTGCTGAAATAGATTTAGATTTGCTTTTTCGTTTAGGGGGATCAAGTGGGGGAGCTCGGCCAAAGGTACACCTGCAAATAAATTCAGAGCATTGGATAGTAAAATTTCCGTGTGTAATAGATAAACCTAGCATAGGAATCGAAGAATATAATGCGAATATTTTAGCAAAAAAATGTGGGATAAACGCAAATAATTGCAGGCTATTTCCTTCAAATATTTACCCTTCAGGATTATTTGGCGCACAAAGGTTTGACCGAAAAGGAGAACAAAGAACACACGTAATTTCCCTTTCGGCGATTCTTGAAACCTCTCACAGGATTCCTAACCTGGATTATATACATCTTTTTCAAGTTATAGATAAGATCAGTATAGACAAAGGGGACTCCTTGGAAGCGTTTAGGAGGATGTGCTTTAATGTATTCTATGGAAACAAGGATGATCATGGAAAAAATATCTCATTCTTTTATGATGAAGATTTAAAGGGTTATCGATTATCTCCAGCCTACGATATAACCAGAACACCTTACAAGAGAGAACACGAGATGACAGTCTTTGGAAATGGAAACCCAAATGAAAATGACATTCTTGCCGTCGCAAAATATTTAAAACTTCCTTTAAAAGCTTGCAAAGATATTATGGATAAGACAAAAGCCATACTATTCTCTGGAGATTTATAAAAATACAAAATTTCCAATAAAAAAGAGGCTCTCGCCTCTCTAATTACATTGTTATTTTGTGATTATAACGATTGATTTCATTAACACTTTTCTTTAATTTAACACACGAGAATGTATTATATATCAGTAGTTAATATACTAAATTTTTCTTAATATTTCGCTTACTAGTTTCATGTCACATTTCCCAGCATAATTATCTCTAAAATATCTCATAACAGTGGGAACAGCCCTATCAGAAAGGCCTAAAATAATCTTGGTTATTTCCTCATCGGAGAGCATTTTCGGAAGATATTTTCTAATGCACTCTAGTTGAAGGTCAAGCGCAGCAACGGTTTCTTCTCTTCCAGCTTTTAAAAACCCCTCCCTTTCTTCAATAAGTTCTTTTTCTGTTTTCTGAATAGCTTGGACTACATCCAATTCAGTAATATCGCCCTTTCCACTTTTTTCCAAAAGCATTAGCTTGGATATAACAACGTTCAATGCCGCAACAGCATCCTTATCGTGTTTTTTCATTGCTTCAATTTTTTCTTTCTTTAAATCTGCAAGTGTCATATTCTACCTCTTGTATTTTTTACTATTATAACAAACAATCTGAGATTATACCTATTTTATTGATCCGATTATATCCTTTTTTTATTCTTCAAAAGGCGTTTTCGTCTCTATCGTAACCTGATTTTCATTTTGTTTGTCTGAATTAATTTCTTGATTGGTAATGCTACTGTCTTCCGGATTATAAGTAGTCTGTTTTTTATCGGTACTTGGGCTAAAAAACTTAGTGACTCTAAGAGATTCAGTTATAGCAGGAACGAGTACTACGTAGGATATCGCCTCAACAACCGTATTTATCGCAACTATCATTCCAAAAATATATGCGATATTCACAGTATACCCGCCTACAGATTGATCCGCTGAAAAAACAAAAAACATACCTAAAAATCCAATCGTATTAGTTAAAACTCCAGCTAGGGTTGCAACCGCGGACAAAAAATACTTTCTTGTAAAAAGCTTGTACTTACCTCGTTCTTTCCATTTCAAAGATAATTTGCTAAAGGTTGAAGCAAGAGCCCCAGTTACTATTCCCACTAAAATTCTCGGCATCACTGAAACCAAGGGATTAATCGCATTTCTAAAAACGGGAACAGCTGAGTATCTAATAGCGGCTATACTCATACTGACTATACCAAAGGCAAGCCCACATATAGCCCCTATTTTCCATCCTTTAAGTTGAGATATCACCAGGACTGGTATTAGCCCTAAAGCTAAACTAATTTGAAGCCCAAATAATTGAATTACTTCGGCAAGAGCTTGTAGGACTATTATTAAAGCAATAGTAATCCCAATCAAAGCAATATTTCTGTTCCTTTCGATTAAATCCTTTCTAACCATTATATCCCCTTAATTATCGAATTATACCAAAAATTCCTGCTTTCTTAAAAGCAAATAGATATAATAATAAAAAGTATCTCTACACTCTCTTATATATTAAGAAAAAACTCTTTGGATTATCTCTTTTTCATAATTTCCAGCTGGTAAAATTTTTTTGTCAAATAATAATTAATATCATCAAATTCTTGATCAAGTTCTTTGGAATAAAATATTCCAACCTTATACATTTTGAACCCGCACTTTTCTATAACACGTCTTGATCTATCATTGTTCCAAATATGCCCCACGACTAATACATCTATGTCTATGTATTCAAACGAATAATCTATGACTCTTTTCACTACCTCAGTCATTAAACCTCTCCCCCAATATTCCTTGGATAAAGCATAACCAATCTCAGTAGTATTTAAAAACTCAAAGTTCTTGTCTTCGACTGCCCAAGAATTATGGAAACCAACCGAGCCAATTACCTTATTATTTTCCTTCAAGACTATGGCAAAAACATTCTTTTCTTTTATGAACATATCTAATATTATTCTGGTTCGATCCAAGTTTTCATGATGTTTCCACCCCGCAGCCTCTCCTACCCCTGGAACGGAACAATATTCAAATAAATCATTAATATCTCCCTCTTTAAAAGAACGAAGATATACTCTAGGTGTTTCTAGAGTTACATTAGAAATGTCAATTTTTACATCCATTCTGGTTTCTCCTTAAAAAATATAATACATCAATATTTATTTCATATAAAGATATTGGCGATTTATTTTTGCAGGTAACAGTATTCGACCGATTTGTATGAAGATAATATTCATACATTAAAGTATAAATACTAGAAATCAGTGATATAATAAAAAATATTAAAATTCCAGGAGATGCGAAAATGGTTGGAGACAAAAAGAAAGAAATTAAAGATGCATATAAAGATAAGTTGTCAGAGGGAGGAGTATATTCGGTAACTAATACGGTTACTGGAAAAATTCTTTTACAACCCTCATATAACCTTGCAGGAAGCAAAAGCAGGTTTGATTTTTCAAAAGTAACTGGTTCGGCAGTAATACCAAAGTTGCAACAAGATTACAATCAATTTGGGCCGGAAGCCTTTAGCTATGAAGTCCTTGAAACATATAAAGCAAAGCCAGAAGAAACTCATGAGCAATTTGTAGATAAGGTAAAGTTCCTTTATGAGTATTGGCTTAACGAATATAAAGACAAAAACCTATACTAGCATTTATAATTTCTA
>JAQVQU010000078.1 GCA_028701415.1 Clostridia bacterium
GAAGTGATAGAGCTATTAAATCCTGTCACCATACTTTCAGTAATATTAATAATCTGGGATGTTCCGTCAGAATAATATACTTTAATCTTAGCGTTTTCATAGTCTATTTGCTCATCTAACGCATAAAACTCCTTAAGGGTTGTCCCTACAACTTCAATTGAGTCTATTTTGAGAGCCCTTGGTTTGCAAGCAGAAAGAGCCACAGCAGATAAGCTAACGGCGATAACCAGTAATATTAATAATGCGACTTTAAGTTTCAATCTTTATCCTTTTTTTGACTTTATTACTCTTTTTCTATCTTATTTGCTTAGTCCAAGACTCCTACCCTAATTGCCATTAATTTGTCTCGCAAACAGAACAATATCTGTTAACGAACTCTTACCATCTGCGTTGAAATCCATTATATATGGCTTATTCTCTCCTATTAGCACTCTTGAAGCCATGGAGTCCAAATCGCTTTGAGATACTTGTCCATCTCCGTTCGAATCTCCGAAAACGTTAATCTCAAAATCATAGACTTTGTATCCCTCTTCATTGGTAAAAACTACTCTATCCCCTGTTCTTAGATTCCTAGTTGAGAGAGGGTTGAGGGCAGTACCGTTTTTATCGGTTATTGTTTTAGTTAGGTAATCAGCCGTTAAAAATCTGTCATTAATATCAACTAAAGTTTGATTTGTGGTCTTCACTGATACAATACGGCTACTCTTTTTCACCTTAATTTCTGAGGAATCCACTCCTTTTAGGGTGTTATCATCGTCCTCCCTAACCTCGACAGTAAAGCTTGTTTTCTCTCCGCCAACATACCCTTCTACTATTACAGACTGCATTCCAGCCAAGGTTGGGTTGTAGGTAATTTTTAGCTCGTCTGCAACTGAGCTTCCAGTAAGGGTCTTATTGTTTAGCCCACTTTCATACTTCAAAGTAACCTGCATGCCTAAATAATCAATTGCCTCACCATAACCATATACTCTCTTTACAGGGGCTTGATTTACGGTAATCTGTTTAACTATATCGGATACATGAACGGTTAAAGTCCCTAGTCCTTCTTGGAACCAGAATAGTACTTCTTGCTCGCCTATTACACTTGGTTGATAGTCATGTTGATAGCTTGAGGAATTAAGTTTGGTGTTTGCACCGTTTGCATATATTGCCCTAACCTCCACCTCTAAAGGATCCCCATATTTGTACTCGGTCTTAGCCGGTATTATTGTAAGATTCTTTACGTAGTTACTTACCGTACAATTTACAGTCCAGGTCCTTACTATATTTTCCATTTCATTAAAATATCTTAGTGTGATAACTTGAGTGGATGTTAAATTAGTCGGATTAAATTCGGGAGAGTATGAAAAACGTGTCCCACCATAATTTTCGTCGGTATATGCTCCCGAGCGCATATGTAGTCTAAAGAGCCCTGTCTCAGGGGCAAAAGCCTCTCCATACTTATAGTTTGCCTTTGGGGGAGACCTCATCTCTATATCAGAAAATACATCTATTATTTCCATATCAAAGTTCTTGGTTAATGTTGTCCCCTCAAAAGAGTAGGTGAGTTTTACCGATTGAAGCCCCAATCTAAGATTATAATTTGAAATTGTGTTATATGAATTATCCGCATTTTTAAACTCAAGAGAATATGATAGAGGGACTACTGGAATATCCCCACGTTTTTTCATAGATACATAGACGGTCATATTCAATGACTCTGCGTACCTTACGGTTTGCTTTGGAATATCTAATACATATTGGGGAACATCTGTAATTCGAATCTGAATTTCCTTAAAAGTATCTAGATATCTTGCCCCATATGTTTGCACCCCTCCGACAAGTTCGGGGTCAAACACAGTCTCCATGGCTTCACTTACGCTAACCGTAGTATCAGTAAATGTTTTCCGAATTCTAAGGGAATAGGGAGATATAGAGGGATCTGTTGGTCCAGATACATATTCGAATTCGGCAACTTCTTCAGGGTCAACTGCTACGTAATCTTCTCCGCTAGGTATTACTATCTCCCAAGATGCAACCGGTTTAAGCCCCCTAGCTATTATGTTAAAGCCCTCAAATATCTGTCTACTATTGATATTGACTTCTCCTTCTACTACCGTACTGTATTGGGTATAACAGGTAAATATTATAGATTGCTGGGTGCTTTCTACCCCTTCAATGTACACTATTTCATCGTCAAACCCTTCCATCTCATACCAGAAGTTGGGAGTTAATGCCTGATTCTTTATTTCTATTCTTGAACCCGAACCTTGGTCAAAATATACCTTAAAGTTTAAATCCTTATACTGTTCGAAATAGTGATAATAGTTGGAGTCGTCCTTCCCTTCATATGCAAATGAGCCCGCCATTTTTACTTCAACAACCACTGGATCAGCTTCTAAAACATTGTTTCCATTTGCAGCATCGGTATATGTGGCTCTAATCAAATGTTGTCCTCTAATATTACCGTTATATCCTGTATATGCAACATTTGGAGAGTCAAAGTCTTCCGTCCTAACGGTAGAGGAGGCCATATTTAAGGTCAGTTGTTCGGTATTATTAAAAGAAGCTCCAAACGCATATATGTTTTGTCTTGGAACATAAGAAATGCTCGATACAATATCATAAACGTTCACAGTGTATTTTATTTCTAGTGGATTAGAGAAAAACGGGTCAGAAAATCTAGCCGTCAATGTTTGCGAACCCAATGTCCTCGGATTATATCCAGTTGTAGAACTCGGATTAACAGGATAATTTACAATAGCTCCGTTACTAAAGGTTACTTTAAACTGTCCTCTCTCTCCTTCAAGATTACTTAACGCCTGATTATATATATAGCTGGTTTTTGGAATCTCTGAAAACTCTAATTTCTCAGCATAACGACTTACTTCCACATAAACAGGCTTAGTTTGCCCCATATATGTAAGATTAATGGTTTTTGCTCCCTCTACTGCTGAGTTATAATTCCCTAGCATATCATGAGTAACTGGAATAGTAACCTGAGGCTCCCCAGTTATTGTTACTTTTAAAGTTATATAATTAAGATTAATTAAATCATTTTGTCTTATCTTGATTGGGTTTTGAGATTGAGTAACATCAATAACAACTTCCGAATCAACAACAGTAACCGCGCAGGTATCCTCGTATGTTATTCCACTTACAGTTATGGAAACAGTGATAGTCGCAGAGCCTGCAGTTACTCCTGTAATAAGCCCACTCGCCACATCAACTGTTACAATTTGCGGGTTAGAAGAAGTAAAGCTAGGACTCGCTGTCCCCACATTTGTTGCATCTAAAGGAACTAATGCATAATGCAATTTAAGAGTCTTATCCTTTACAATTCTCGCCTGTTCTTCAACAAAGGTAATTCCTGTTAAAGGTTTCTCTTCATATACAGTTACTAAAAGAGTCGAATAAATCGAAGTTCCATTTATTGTGCCCCTTATTGTGGTTGTTCCTGCTTTAAGACCTGTAATTTTTGCGCTTCTATAATCGGTTCCTTGGGCAAACATAGTTATAGTGGCAACAGTCGGATCAGAGGAGGTAAATATAACTCTTTGATAGGTAGCCCCCGAGGGAGAAACAGATACTGATACCGTCTCTTCAGCACTCTTTAATAACCTTGCATCTCCTCCGCTTAGAGTAGGAGTTCCGATACCCGTTACTGCAACTAACTCTCCTGGTGCATAAATCAAATTGGGTATAGGTGTGTTAGTTTCATATTGCGGATTTCCTATTCCTCTGTATTCGACAACTCCATCCACTCTTAAAAAGATACTCTGGTTTTCCCCTCCTGCAAGATCAATTATGTCATATAGTCCAGATACATTACATTGTCCTGAAGTATTATCCCCTGCAGCAACAACTGTTCCATTTTGAAGAATAGATAGAATGTGTCTTGAACCTGCAGCAATTTTTACACTTTGTGAAAAAGAGCTAAGGTTTACCGTATATGGAAAATTCCCAATAACTAAAATCTCTCCGTTTTCTCTCAAAACGAGAGTGAAACTATCTCCTGCAGCAACCTCAATCGCATCGGTTATAGCCTCCACCTCGCACTGTCCGCTTGAATTATCTCCAGCAGCATATACCTTTCCGTCAGAAGCAACTCCAACTACATGTCTTGCCCCTGCCGCTATTCCAATAATATTGGTCCAACCGCCCACTTGAAGTTGATAATGATCATTTAATCCAGAAGCCATTACCACTCCCTCAGAAAGAAGGGCATAGGAAGTATAGTCTCCAGCGGCAATTTCCTTAACATTTATCCAGCTATCAACCACCGATTCACCATAATAGTTTTCCCCAAAGCTCCCTACGGTCATATCTCTATATAACGCTAGAAGATGTTTTCTTCCTATCGCAATCATAGATACATCTTCTTCACCGTTTACTTCCCAGATACCCGTTGTAGCAGTTCCCGAAGAAATCACGTTTCCTTCGTTGTCTATCCCAAGACTTATTTGAGGACCAGCAAAAACTCTAGCTAGCGCCTCCGCATCCGAGTCTAAAATATCCTGCCAAGTGTATGCCGTTCCGTTTGTAACGCTAACTGGGCCATATTCCTTCTGTTTTCCTTCAGCGTCAGTAACTACCCAATTGATTTTAGCTGGTTGTGTTTCTGAGTTGAAGCTTCCGATATAGAAAGAACTAGTTAAAATATTCCCTTTATCTCTTACTACAAAAGGACATTCAAAGACCCTTTCGCCTAGTGCAAATTTAGACTGAAAATCAGCAAGGTTTAAATTGTTGGATGCAATTATTGTTTCACCTGCAGTAAGCAAATTAACCTTAACGTTTGCTAGATAAGAAAGATTAACCTCACTAGAAAACTGAACCTCTGCTCTAATTCCCGCCCAGTCGGTAGCATTATAATACACTGCAGAGTTAACAGAAATCTTATTATCAAACTCCCCAACAGGAATTACAGGTGTATCATTCGGAAAGCTTACTCTAAATTGTGCACTTTCGCTAGAAACAGACAGGGCCTCGATTACTATTTTGCTGTTATCCCCATCTGAATAAAATAGGTTACCATAGTTGTATTTGGTTAAATCGTGCAATCTACCAATACTACGATAATATGGGTTTTGAGGAGAGAGGTAGGCCCTCTCAACATCCTTTTGTGAGTCAGAATATATCGCTGTAGTTGGGCCATCAGGATTCATATAAACAAGTGGTCTAAAGACATAGACCTCGTCTGGATATAACTTAGATTCAAATCTTGCATCCCTATTCCCCGTACTTGATTCAACAGAAGAAGGCTCTCTCACTCGATATACTACTAAACCCGTTCCAGGAAGAGAGGAATCATACCTAGTAGAGATATTAGGATTGCGGTATTCTACCATAAAATACTCACTTGGCTTTTCAGCAAGACGTATCTTGTACGCAAGAACATCGGTGTTGCTTACTGAGGTCGAAACTGGTGAAAGTTGGTATATTCCGCTTGCGACAATATCTAGAGATTGGGAACTCCCTATTCCACCTACGTATTTTGATCTCATATATGTCAACATATACTGGGGAATATTTGTGTTAGAGGACATAAGATCCCATTTTCCAACAGGTACAAAATCATAGTTGTAATGATATAAATCCGGGGCCCCTAATACATGGCCCATTTCGTGACATAAAACCCCAACATTAATCGAGGAAGAAAAATTAAAGGAATAATCTCCAACCTTTACTCCTCCAAGATAACTACTAGCTGAAGAACCATCGATTGAATCAAGATTCCAGCTATGTGGCCAAAGAAGCCCACCCCAAGTGTCTTCATTATTTCCACAAATGAGAAAGCTTACGCTGTCCGCATAACCATCGTCGTTAATATCTAAATCTTTCCCTGAAAAATCAAACTTATTTGCAGCCCCTGCTACTGCCCCCGAAAGAAGCTCCGTTTCCCGCGTTCTTCTAGTGTAAGTGTTTGAGTCCTCAATATTGAAATATTGACGGTCTCCTCCGTTATATACATATACTTCGGAGGGACTAACTCTTGGAAGAATGCTGTTTATAGTTACGTTATTGTAAGAAAGAACTTCATAATAATTTTTCAGAGAATTTATGGGATGATTAAAGTATGGATCGAAAGCCGCAATTGCATTATCAACCACTGCCTGAGTGGTATCGTTAAATTTTATTAAAATTACTAAGTTGGTTATTATTCTTTTCGGTTCTTCCCCCGCAAGAAGAGGCTTCTGGTCAACAATATCCGGTTCCTCCCCTCCGAGAAAGACTTCTCCGCCATATGGGGCAGCTCTATCTATTCTTGTTACAAGTTCAGGGTTTAGCGAAAAATCAATTTCAGAAGCGGTGAGTTTATCTACCAGCCCAATTTCTTCCTCGGATGCAAAAAAGCTGATTCCAGAAGAAATTAACACTCCATCTGCTAAAGTTCCGTAGGTTAAAGTATTGTTTGTATTATCTCTAATCAGAACAAAGCCTTGTTCGTCATGACAATACCTGAAATATTCATCCCCGCTTTCAAAAAACTCGGCAACCAATCCATTCTCAAAAGTCATTTTTCTTTCAAAGGTATATTTTCCAAACTCCTCTGTGGGGACATCTACAGATAGAGTAGGAAGAGAGTTGTTTTTAACATA
>JAQVQU010000012.1 GCA_028701415.1 Clostridia bacterium
AATCAATCCTTCTTACTCAATAGTTACAAAAAAATGAATCTTCTTTCCTTTATGAATTACAAAACCATTATCTTGCATTTGTGAGTCAATACAATATTCAAATGATTCAATTATCTCTTCCCCAATTCTTATTCCAGATCCTTGTATCAATCTTTTTGCCTCGCTACGACTTGGGGCAAGACCTAGGGCTAATATAATTTCAATTATATTATTTATCCCCGAAGAAATGGTTTTCCTGGGCATTTGTCCCTCGCCTGAAAAAGCCGCTCTGGACATTTCTTGAGCTTTTTTTGCTTCTTCCCTTCCATGGACAATTTTCGTCACTTCGTAAGCTAATAATTCTTTTGCTTGGTTTATATCTTGGGAAAAAAGTCTAATTCCCTCTTTTTCAGTGTAACAAGAAGTTAAATTTTTAATCTCATCGACAGATAAGTATGTAAGAAACATCATACAGTTCCTTACATCGTTGTCATCAATATTTCTAAAATATTGAAAGAACTCGTAAGGTGATGTCTTTTTTGAATCAAGCCAAAGAGCCCCCTTCATAGTTTTTCCCATTTTCTTTCCCTCAGAGGTTAATAAAAGAGAAAATGTCAATGCAAATGCTGGTTCTTGTTCCTTTCTTCTAATTAGATCTGCCCCCGCAAGAATGTTTGACCATTGATCATCTCCTCCGCATTGCAAACGACAGCCATATTTTTTAAATAAAACTAAGAAATCATATGACTGCATTAACATATAATTAAATTCTAGAAAAGAAAGGCCTTTTTCCATTCTCGACTTGAAACACTCAGCTGAAAGCATTCTATTAACAGTAAATTGTGCTCCTACTTCTCTCAAAAACTCTATATAATTCAAGTTCAATAACCAATCCGCATTATTTTCTATAATTGCAGCGTTAGGTCCTTCAAAAGTGAAAAACCTGGACATTTGCTTCTTAAAACACTCAACATTTCTATCAATTGTTTCTTTTGTCATAATAGAACGCATATCGGTTCTTCCTGAGGGATCCCCCACCATCGCGGTTCCCCCTCCAATTAAAACAATGGGTTTATGTCCAGCTTTTTGCATATGGCTCATCGCCATTAAGACCAAAAAGTGTCCAACATGCAAACTATCTGCCGTTGGGTCAAATCCAACATAAAATGGAACGCTACCTTTTCCCAAATATTCGTAAAGATCCTCTTCGAAAACTGTTTGTTTTACAAAGCCTCTTTCTCTTAAAACATCAAATACATTCCTATTCATAGATCCCTCCGATAGCACATTTCTATAAGTATAAGAATAATTCTAGCATATGGCATCCCTAATCGCAATAATCAGAACATTTTAGTATATCCATCATTTTACCATTGATTATTTCAAAATACTCCTATAAAAATCTTTAGGCAATACTATATAGCAAGAAAATTGAGGATAAAAATTATGTATTAGAGTTTTTCAATTCTATGATACTTATTATGCAAAAGTTCTGCTGCTAAATTAAACCCTGCAGGTTCCCCTTTTTCCTCAAAAATAAATCTGTAAATTTTATAATCAACAAAGAAATCAATATGTTTTCCCAATCTAACGGTTATATATGGAGATTCCTTTATGCTCATACTAAGTCCTTGGAAAACATCTCCCTCAAAACAAAATCCATTTTTATCAATAGTGAGGATCCCTGAATCAACCTTTTCAAACGCAAATTTTGATTCATCATTTATTAATAAATCTACTTTTACTGATCTAGAATAATTCTCAGACGCTTCAATTATCCGCCACAAATAATCCCGCTGAAAATCATACCATTTATCTATACGATCGTAACAAAAATCTCCTTCTTTAACCGGATAAATATGTCCGTATGAATCAATTGATATAGTATTCCCGCATTTTTTACATCTCATTTCAGAATAGGATGTTGCCTCCATTGAACATTCAGCTAGGCATTTAGGACACTGGTGCAATAAAAAGTCCAATCCGTAAGTCAAGGCAATCTTACGAGATTTGGGAATAAATGATAGTTTTTCATTCTCTTGATATTCCATCTCATTGTAGCAAAAAGCTTCCTTAACAACTTCTCTAATTTCAGGTATTCCCATTTGTTGAACTTGTTCTTTTGATAAAATAAGTTTCGAATACGCGGTTAATCTATTGCCCTTTCGCATTTTATTAGCATATCTAGGTCTCTGCAAATACCCTCCAGGAGTATAAGAAAAAACTACTGGAACTCCCAAATATTTAATTAATTTAATCGTCGAATCTGCAATATCGCCTGATTTCCCATCAATCGAAACCCTTCCCTCTGGATATATTCCAATACTTATACCGTTATCAATGAAAAATTTCATAGCTTTTATGCACTCAAAATCGGCAGAAAACTGTTTCTTTGGAATTATGTTTCCCAAAAGCCTAACAAACCCAGAAATAAACTTTTCGTAGAATAAGCTAGCAGATACAACAAAAGCTATCCGTTTATTCTTTAAAGTTGCAAGCATCCCCGCAAAATCAATCCCGTTTACGTGGGCCCCCAGAGCAAGTATTGGACCATCAATATTATTCATTTCAATTATAGACTGTTTGTCGGGTGTAATATTAAGTAATCTAGCCCAAACTGTAAAAAAAATTCTCCAGAAACCATAAGAAAATCTGGTAGGGATTTTATATTTAGGCCTAGTCCTACGATTTGCCTGTTTTAAACTAATTGTAGACTCTTTACTAATCTGTTTCTTTATATTTTTGTGTTTCCCCATTTTACACCTAATAAAATTATTTTCTTTTGAGGAAAGTATTTTTTACCTTTAAGCTTCCCCTATTTATACCTAATCGTAAAATAATTTTATCATGTTTTCTATCTTTACTCAACAACAGAGCCCATAATCAAATAACTAAAATCCACAAACTTTCAGACTAAATCTTCCTAATGGCTTTATAAAAATGGCTATAAATATACAATTTAATAAAAAATAATAAAGTACTGAAAATATTTCTCTTTTGCTATTAACTTAAAAATTTTTAAATACTTTAAATCTTCACAAGATTATTTTATTCTAAAATTCTTTCATTAATACTTGTTATCTTTCTTTTGCGGTTAATAGCCCCAATAACAGTCCAAACCCCGGTAAACATTGCAAAACTAACTCCAAAAATTAGTAATAGGTTATACGGGACATAGTTTACACCAATGTATTTGTCAATAACTGAGGCAAAAGCCGGAAGAATCAAATTGATAACATAACTAATAATAAGACCTAAACTACTCCCAGATAAAGCAATAACCAGTCCTTCAAAAAAAGAAAATTTAACATAATCAGAATTTGACATTCCTGATATTTTATATAATTTGATTTCATTTCTTCTGTCGTATGCAGTAACGATCGATAAATTAAGTATGCCTACAATTCCTACAAAATAAAAAACGATTTGCAAAATTTGTATAAGTAAACTGACGCCACTAAGATTCTCGTGTTTTGCCAATGCCCACTCCTTGAAAGTTAAAGAATAACAGTTTTTTAAGGAGAATTTTTCTATCTCCGCCCGAAGACTGACAAAAGTATTTTCATAGGATGCGCCCTCTTCTGCTTTAACTAAAAATATTGTTTCTTGGCTCATATGATCAATTTGATTATATCGACAATAACCGATCCTATCGTATTCTGTTATTGTGTAATCCACCCCAACAACAATAAACTCATAAATTACATCATCGTAATCAGTTCTTATAGGATTTGAATAGAGAATGTCTCCTATTTCAAGATCAAGACGAATTAACATATCATTCGAAAGTATTATCGCATTTTCGTTATTATCCCAACGATCTAAAATGGATGAATCTTCAAAATTTGCACACATTTTTAGAGTTTCAAATCTATCAACCCCATATATAGTCCATTCCTTCTCTTCGGTCCCAGGAACAATAAAATTAACTGAATTAAAGTATCCTGAGGTCTCGACTCCCGATAAACCATCGACATTTTCTTTAATCTCTTCTTGAATTGTAAAATCTCTCTCATTATTCACTACAATGAAATCTGCGTTATACCTTGAACGAAAAGGAACTACCGCGTAATTTACAATATCAAGAACCTGAAAAACTAAGAAAGTAAAAACCGTGATAACCGAAATCATTAATATAACTGTCCTAATTGCTTTATTTCTCTTAACGCTCAATCCTGACATATATAATAACCCAGTCCCAGATATTTTTTTCCCCAAATAGCCAAAAAGCCTTATCACAAAGGATGTTGCTGAATATAGCCATAATATCAATGCAATGACTAGAAGAGGAGCTATAACCAAGAGATATATGTCTTTCATTAAAGAATAAGCAATTGTAAGCCCCAGTAAAGAAACTGAGCTAATTATAAAGAGGGACAATTTAACATTCTTTGCAGATTTATTTGAGTTAGAAATTAACTGTCTAATACTCTTCTTAGCAACAGAAATGATTGGGAAAATCGCTCCTATATAGCTTACAATCAAAGAAATGGAAAAAGCAGCAATGTATTTCCAAAACGCATAGTTAACTGATTGTTGCACTAAAGGTATTAACACATATGCCGCCAGCCCCATAGCTGCTCTTCCTAGCAATAGTCCCAGTAATCCACCGCAGAAAGCATACAAAAGGACTTCTAAACTCATTATAAGGATAACTTGCCCTGCAGTTGCTCCAGCAGCCTTAAATATGGTCATTTCTGCCACCCTGTTTCTAGCCACAATCAAATATGAGGTAACAAGTATCAACATCATAGTTGCCACTAAAAAAACAAGACCTACGGTAAGAAGCATTGTGTTGTTCTTAACGATTTGGATGACCTTACTATAACTATTTCCCTCCCCAAGCCTAATTGCCGGAAATTCCTCTTCAAAAATTGAAAAGTATTTATCATAGAGATCGGCTGATTTAAAATCCAAATAAACTGCATTCACCTGGCCCTGATTCCCTATGCCAGAAAAATCTACAAGGATGTTCATGTCGGCAGGGGAAGAAAATATTCCTTCATTCAGAGCAATGTATTCTACTATCATCTTCACGTATTTGTTATAAGTAGGAACATACACTTCAACAAGTTGTCCAACTCTTATATCATTTTTTTCCGCAAAACTTTCTCCAACAATTATTGTGTTATACCCTCCGAGAAGGCGATAGTCTATATCCGGATTGGTCGTTGTGTCTGAAAACTTATCAACATAATTTAAAGGTCTTTCTTCAAAATACGAAGTTAAATCAGTTGCCTCTAAAAGCACAGTTATGGTATTAGTTTCAGTTTTCAAAATAGTGTTGAACTTTGCAAAATAAAATGCATGCTCCAAGTCATTGGGATCTATTTGTCCTCGAACCCTTGCTTCGCTAAAGAATTCATTGCTTCCTAGATTGTCCCCTAAGAGCATTTCAGATCCTTGTGCGATTCTATCATACTCCGCCATATTCAAATTATAAAAAATATCAAACATTGAAAAGGAAATAAATATCATTGCGGTTACAATCATTATTGTAAGCACTATAACAAAAACTTGTCCTCTATTGCTTTCAACGCTTCTAAACGTATTTTTTAAAAGAATATTCAATATCAGCCCCTCTTCCTAATAATCATCTTCAATCAAGCCAAAGCATTCAATTCACTTGCAAAACCACTATTACTTGTCTGAAACCAAACAAATGATCCTCTTTACAAACGAAATTATTAATAGCTTATAAATACAGGTACATTTCCGTGTATACTTAAAGACTAAAGATCACTTATCACCTTGTTTATTTAAATAATCCATAAACATACTGTATTCTTTGGCTTTTCGCTTTAAAGTTGATTATAGACTATCTTTTCTGCGGATTAATCTTTTGACTTTTTATAAATCAATAGCTAAGCTCCTAAATCAGTGCTCCCATCTAGAATTAAACCGTCTTTTATAAAAATTTTCTTATTACCATATTCTGCGTTTTCTCTGCTGTGCGTAACCTGTATAATAGTTGTCCCTAATTCAAGGTTTATTTTCTTTAAGATTTCCATAATAGCCCTGCTGTTAACGCTATCTAGATTTCCAGTAGGTTCATCCAGCATTATTATTTCGGGGCTGAAAATTAGCCCCCTTGCTATCGCAACTCTTTGCTGTTCTCCGCCAGAAAGAGCGCCCGGAAGCCTATCTTTGAATTCATATATTCCCAGATCTTTAAGTAAATCTAGTGCTTTCTTGTCAAAATCAGAGACTTTCTTTTTATCTAGAATTATTGGCAGTAAAACATTTTCAAACACCGTAAGATAGGGAGCTAGATTAAAAAATTGGAATACAAAACCTATTTTAGTTCTTCTTAAAATCGCGAGTTCTTTTTCCGCCATTTTTGCTATATCTTTCCCTAAAAATAACACTTCCCCTGAATCTGGGCGGTCAATGCCTCCAAGAATTGTCAATAGTGTTGACTTTCCTGACCCAGAAGCTCCTTCTATAGAAATAAAGTCACCCTTGATAACATCAAGAGAAACTCCTTTTAAAACCTTTACATTTTCGACAAAACTCTTTTGAATATTTTTTGCTTCTAACAAGATCATCCCGCTTCTTTCACTCCTCAATTCCAACCATTAACTCATATGCCTGCAAGTACAAGTTTAGGGCTGAATTCACGAAAATCGTACTAATTACACTACTAAAACTATCAGTGAACTTATCATCATATGCATCAAAAATCGTATAGTAATTCTCCAAACGCAAAACATTTTCTTGGGACAAATCATTTACCATTTCAACTGAAACAACTCCACTAAAATCAGTAGTTATTCCATCTAGAGTTTGCAAAAACAATAATAACTCGTTAAAGGTGTTGGATTTATACGCATTAGCTTCATCTTCGTTCTCAAATGGCTGATCTATGCCTTTAGCGCGTGTTAGTAAAAGAGCTAAGTTGTTAGATAAATCTTCATTGTCATTTATAATCAAATTATCTAAGTATGCAATATCTAGGGCTTCTTTTAAGGTTTTTGAAAAAGATATCATACTTAAATATAAATAAATTTGAGGATTTTCAGTTTCCTCTGCTTCCGCGCGAGCAAGACCCTCAAAAGCGATATTTTCAATTCCAGTCATAGAATTTACCGCTAGATTAATCATAAATTTAGCTATATTCTGGTTGTCTTGAACCAGAGATCTTATCTCATCTAGTTTCTCTATAGCATCAATCCAATCTGTCCCCTCAACTAAATCTAAAAATTTAGGATCTTCAGCTAGAGAAGGGAATGGAGAAGAAAAACCGATAGCGTTCATAAGTTCTTCAACACCGTTTTCATCAATGATTTCTTTTAGTTCGGTTCCTGATTGAAAAATTAATTCCGAAATTAATCTTGCCTGAGTCATTGTTCCACCGTTCTGTTTAAAATCTGTTAATAATGTTCCAAGATATATGTATGTTTGAAAGATAGTTACAAAATCTTCCCTTTCGATTGAAGTACTGGTACTCATAGATTCTGAAAAAAATATCTCGTATACTATCTTCGCAATTTCGTCATAAGTTAACATAGTGTTGTTTGTAATTGAGCCTAATGCAGAAGAGTACATATTTATGTCAAAAATATTCATAATATACTTTTCTGGGTTGAAAATAAGCACCTTAAGTTCTTGTCCGGATTGCTCATCAATCCTTGTATCTACATCTGAAAAAAATGCAATTAGAGCAAATATTCCCTTTAAATCTTCCTTATTTGCAGCATTTTCAAAGTCCAATACCTCATCAGGATTAACAAGATCCCGCAGGTAGTTTGAAAAGCTAAGTGCTTTTTCTCCAGAAATCCCCGCCCTCCTAAAGCAATTCAATAGTTGTTCTGCCCCATCAGAGGAAATCAACGAGGGATCTTTTAACCCTAGAAAATCTAGTATAAACTCTTTTATTCCAACTTTAAAATCAGTTTGCGTTTCAAGGGAATACAATGTTTGCCTTTCAGAAACATAGTTCTCGGCTGTAATTGTGCCCAAAGGGGTGTTCTTGGACCCCTTTGAAATCACGCCTAACATAATAGACAATAGACTAATCATCAGCAAAAATGAGATTAGAATTATTACTTTACTTGAGAAAAATATCTTAATTTTTTTCATTTATTCCTTCAAATATTTTTCAGGAGACAATTTCTTTATTTGTTTTTTAAGTTTTCTATATCAGCATCATATTTTTGCAAATATATACCTAACTTCCTTAAAAATTTTCGGCAAAAATAATTGAGAAAAGCACTCAACTAATTTGAATTAAATTATACATTACGCGCATGTATATTGCAAGGAAGGGTCTGTGTGCTTTGTGTGAAGAGGTTTATTCGTCAGTTCTCTAAGTAAGTGCAACTTTCGGTATTTTGTCTCATAGTAAGTTCCACAGTGGAATTTAGTGTGATTTATAACTAGGAATAAAGAAGTAGTCTTAATTAATTTTTATTAATCTTGAGTAAACTATATAAACTTTTTTTATTTTTAAACAATTACACCCCTAACCTTTCTACATCATTTACGTATATGTTGTATGGCTTCTAGCTTATTAAAACTTAATTTACACATCCTTTATTAGGCATTTCACTTTACATTCCATTTCGCACGCGTGTATAGTATAAGGCATAAAAATGAAGGTTGGGGAACAAATGGCAAAAGATTATGATTTTAAAAAAATAGAAAAAAAATGGCAAAATTATTGGTATAATGGCAATATTTTTGAGGTTACAGAAGATTCAAACAAGGATAAGTTTTATTCTTTAATTGAATTCCCTTATCCAAGTGGATCCGGTTTGCATGTTGGCCATATACGTGCCTTTTCCTCTATGGAAGTGATTTCCCGAAAAAAACGACTCCAACAATATAATGTTCTTTTTCCAATAGGATATGATGCATTTGGGCTGCCCACAGAAAATTATGCAATTAAAACTAAACAACACCCTAGAAAGGTAACAGACTCGAATATAAAAAAGTTTGAAGAGCAGCTCAAATCAATAGGGTACAGTTTCTCTTGGGACAGGACAGTAGATACCACAGATCCTTCTTATTATAAATGGACTCAGTGGATTTTTCTACAATTATTTAAAAAGGGATTGGCATATAAATCTAAAACTACGGTAAACTTTTGCCCAGATTGCAAGGTTGTTCTCGCAAATGAGGAAAGTCAAAACGGAGTATGCGATAGATGTGGTTCCGAAGTAATTCAAAAGGAAAAAGATGTTTGGTTTTTAAAAATTAGAGATTATGCCGAAAGCCTTCTTTCTGGATTATCGACAGTAAATTTCCCAGAAAGAATTAAAACAGAACAGGAAAATTGGATTGGAAAATCTACTGGCGCTGAAGTTACTTTTCAAATCTTATCTGGCGCAAATAAATATCCTGTTGTAGTCTATACAACTCGACCTGACACCATATATGGGGCCACATTTTTAGTCCTATCTCCTGAGCACCCCATTATTCAATCAATTGAGGCAAATATACAAAATATGCCCGAAATACTTGATTACCAGGACAAGGCTAAACACAAAAAGGAATTCGAAAGAGTCCAGCTTTCAAAGGAAAAAACCGGGATTATTCTTAAAGGTATAAAAGCGATTAACCCAATTACAAATATGGAAATCCCAGTTTTTACTGCTGATTATGTAATGATGGATTATGGAACAGGAGCAATCATGGCCGTTCCTGCCCATGATAAAAGGGACTGGGACTTTGCAAAAGCTTTTAGTCTTCCCATCATAGAAGTAATCAAGAGTGACATAAATATTCAAGAAGAACCTTACGTAGAAAAAAATGATAAAGGAACAATGGTTAACTCTCCCCTCATCAATGGTCTTCCAGTCCCACAAGCTATTTCAAAAATGATTCATGAGATGGAAGTATTGGGTGTGGGAAAACCAAAAACCGATTATAAGATGAAAGACTGGGCATTCAATAGACAAAGATATTGGGGAGAACCAATTCCTATCGTTAACTGTAAAAAATGTGGACAAGTCCCGTTGCCAGAAAATCAATTACCTTTAGTCCTTCCCGAAATGACTGATTTTAGCCCTACTGATGATGCAAGTTCCCCTCTTTCAAAGTGTTCCGAATGGGTTAATACAGTCTGCCCGATATGTGGAGGCCCCGCTACAAGAGAAACTGACACTATGCCTCAGTGGGCAGGAAGTAGTTGGTACTTTTTACGATACATGAGTCCTAAGGAAGAGAATTTTGCGGTGAATCCAAAGGCTTACTCTTACTGGGGACAAGTGGATTGGTATAACGGCGGAATGGAACATGTAACAAGGCATTTGATTTATTCAAGATTTTGGAATCAATTCTTATTTGACATAGGAGTGGTTACAAATAGAGAACCCTATGCCAGAAGATCCGCCCAAGGTTTAATACTCGGTTCAGATGGGGAGAAAATGAGTAAATCAAGAGGAAATGTAGTTAACCCCGATGATGTACTTAAGGATTATGGTGCAGATGTTTTAAGAGCCTTTATTCTTTTCATTGGAGATTATGAAAAACCTGCTCCCTGGTCTCCGGATGGAATAAAAGGTTGCCAAAGATTTCTTTCTAGGTATTGGGGCCTACAAGATCTATTAAAACCAGACAATGAGGTAGATACCAGTGACTTAAATCTCGATTTACTTATAAAGAAGGTGGACGGAGATTATGAAAACTGCAAATTCAATACTGCAATAGCATTCTTAATGACTGCATTGAATACAATTTTCTCAAGAGGATGTGTCACGAAAAAAGAAATTAACACTATTTCTCTTTTGTTAAATCCAGTAGCGCCGCATATTACCAGTGAGCTATTTTCAATAATAAATGGTGGAACTATGATAGATAAAGCTGTTTTTCCAGAGTATGATCCAGAAAAACTTGTGATGGATTCTATCGAAATACCAATTCAAATAATGGGGAAACTCAGAGGAAAAATTACCATTCAAACTGGTTCTGACGAAGAGTCTGTAATGGCAAAAGTAAAGGAACAGGGTTTCATAGATGGAAAGACCATACTGAAGGTCATATACGTACAAGATAGAATTATTAATATTATTGCAAAATAGCTTTTTCATGAAACACTTTTTCCTTGAGATATTTCCGTTCTTACGTAAAAAAATAGTTTTCAAGTTAAAAATAATTATATCTTCCACCCTTTATTTATTTATGTTTTCGAGTATTTTCATGGAAAAATCGAGACAAATATGCGTATTAGTCCCCTCAAACAGTTGCATAAATAACATTCAAATAGTAAAATTAAAAATGATAAAAAATAACACTATATTATAGTTTTGGAGGTAATTAAATGGCAAAAAATGTAAGAGTAGCTATCAACGGTTTCGGAAGGATCGGAAGACTGGCTTTTAGACAAATGTTCAACGCACCTGGATACGAAATTGTTGCTATAAATGATTTGACGGATGCAAAAATGTTGGCTCATCTACTTAAATACGATTCAGTACAAGGAAGATATGCTCTTGGCGAACAAGTATCTGTGAAAGATTCTTCGATCGTAGTTGCTGGAAAGGAAATCCCGATTTTTGCAATGGCAAAAGCAAGTGAACTTCCTTGGAAAGCATACAATGTTGATGTGGTTCTCGAATGTACAGGCTTTTACACTTCAAAAGATAAAGCACAAGCTCACATTGATGCTGGCGCAAAAAAAGTTGTTATTTCTGCCCCTGCTGGCAATGACCTTCCCACTATTGTCTTTGGAGTTAATGAAAATATATTAAAATCCTCAGATACAATTATTTCTGCAGCATCTTGCACTACAAATTGTCTAGCCCCTATGGCTTACAATCTTCACAAGTTGGCAAATATTGAAAAAGGATTCATGACAACTATACATGCTTATACTGGGGATCAAATGGTCTTAGATGGCCCTCATCGCAAAGGAGATCTTAGAAGAGCTAGAGCCGCAGCAGAAAATATTATTCCTAATACAACTGGTGCAGCTAAGGCAATTGGTCTAGTTATCCCTGAACTCGCAGGAAAACTTGACGGTGCAGCACAAAGAGTTCCCACTCCAGCTGGATCTATTACTGAATTAGTTGCTGTTACAAGCAAAGCAGTTACCGCTGCAGAAATAAATAATTTTATGAAGTCTGCTGCAAATGATTGCTATGGTTACACGGAAGACGAAATCGTTTCATCGGATGTAATTGGAATGAACTTTGGATCTCTTTTTGATTCCACTCTTACCAAAGCCACAACCCTTCCAGATGGAAAAGGTTTTGTAAAGGTAACAAGCTGGTATGATAACGAAAATTCCTACACCTCTCAAATGGTTAAAACCATTAAGTTTTTCTCAGAATTAGTATAATATTACTCATGGAAATACGAAGAAAACCCGCTGTTTACAGCGGGTTTTTGTTATGGTTCTAAATATTAAAGATTAAATTATTATCCCTTCTTCATATTAATCTTTTGGAATCAAAATTTCCTTTTTCAAAAACAACTGCTTCATATGGTTTCAACAAAATAGCATCTCCAAGAGTTTCATCTTGTGTAGAGTAGTTAGAGATAATTAATTTTGCTCCTTTCATCCCAGTCTCATCTACGTTAAAAGGAATATTTTTTTCTTTAAAATTACAAATAATCAGATAAGCTTTTTCTTCAATTCTTCTTTCAAAACAAAAAACATTTAAATTCCTTGAACAATATTCCTTGTATGACCCATTTTTTATAATGTCATTACCCTTCCTAAATTCAATTAACTTTTTGTAAAAATTTAAAATAGAGTTGGGGTTTTTTAAGTCTGAAATAACATTTATATCATCGCAATTAGGGTTCACTTTCATCCAAGGTGTTCCCGTTGTAAAACCACATCCCTCTTTTCCTTCCCATTGCATAGGGGTTCTTGCATGGTCTCTCGCCCTTTTCGACATAGCCCATCTTGCAAAAGGTAAAAGTGGAGGAAAAACTTTTTTTACTATAGTAAATATTTGCTTTGCCATTACATCTGCATACTCATCGGGCTTTAAGTAAATATTTGTCATACCTATTTCTTGCCCTTCGAAAACGTATGGAGTCCCTCTAAGCATAAAATATGAAACGGCAAGCATCTTTCCAAGTTCTTTTCTGTGGATTCCATACCCATTTCCGTACCGAGTAATGCTACGTGGCTGATCGTGATTTTCGTAATATAGTGTGGGCCAACAATTAGATGGTAGGTTTTGCCAGGCAGATTGAACTTTCTTGAACTTTTTTAAATTAAATTTAATGGGTAAGAAATCAGACTTAAAGTCAACTTGTACCAGTTCAAAAGTAATTGCACTATCTAATTCATTTCTATCCTCCGCAATTATTGAAGGAGCATCCTTTAATGTACAACCTATTGCCTCCCCAACGATCATTGTGTCATATCTTGACCAAGATTTTTCATTTATCTCGTTGAAATACTTATGAATATTGGGACCCAAAACGAAATGTTCATCTCCCCTTAAAATCGGTAAACCCTTCCCATCCGGCAAACCTTCTTCCTTACTAATATATGTTATTACATCGCATCTAAATCCATCAACACCCATCTCAAACCAGTAATTACATATATCGACTACCTCTTGCCTTACTTTTGGATTATCCCAGTTTAAGTCGGGCTGTTTACTAGTGAATAGATGTAAATACCACTCTTTTGTGTCTTCATCGTAAGTCCAAGCTTTTCCTGTAAATCTTGAGGTCCAGTTGTTAGGCGGTTTCTTGCCATATTTCCCTTTCCCTTCTCTCCATATATAATAGTCTCTATATGGATTATCCTTACTCTTTTTGCTTTCTTGGAACCAAAAATGTTCATCAGAAGAGTGATTTACAACTAAATCCATTACCAATCGAATGCCTCTTTCATGCATCCCTTTTAGCATATCTTTGAAATCATCAATTGTTCCAAACTCGGGGTTAATATCTCTATAATCAGATATATCATAACCATTATCACAATTGGGCGACTTATATACTGGAGATAGCCAAACAGCATTCACTCCTAAATCCTTCAAGTAATCTAACTTACTAATAATACCTTTTATGTCTCCGATCCCATCCCCATTGCTGTCGCAAAAGCTACGAGGGTATATTTGGTAAAATACAGCATCTTTATACCATCTTGTCTTCATTTTCACTCTCCAATTATATTTATTTTTCTATAAAAATAGTATCACGAAATCGGTACTTTTACAAACTCTATAAGAAACCATCAACTAATTCTGCTCATCTATTATGTCAATCGATAAAGCTAAACTATAAACCACATTTTTGGATATGTTTAGATTCTCAGAAACGTTTTTAACGGCCTGCGATTTTCTACAACCTTTTTTTAATTCCTTTTGTAATGCTATTTTTATTTCTGATTCTTCTATCTTTCTTGTTTCTGGAAAAACAATGGCCACATACTCTCCCTTAATGGTATCAAGTTTTAATTCTGATAATCTTGAGAACACAACATTCTCATAAATCTTGGAAATTTCCTTTACTAGTATTAATTCCCGGTCTCCAATTCGTTCCAAAAGAAAACTAATATTCTTTTGTATATCATGAGGGGCACAGTAAAAAACAAAGGGTAAGGAAGACCCCCGAAATTCATCAATTAATTTCACCCTAAGTGACTCTTTTTCGGGCAAAAAACCAAGGAAAGTAAAACCGTTAAAATCATTTCCAGAAATAGAAAGGGCGGATGTAAGGGCAGTTGGACCCGGAACACTCTCGACAATAATCCCTGAATCTCTTGCTGCTTTTATCAAATATGCGCCTGGATCGCATATAGCGGGCATGCCGGCATCACTTATAAGCGCGACACTCTTTGAATCTTTTAGTAATTCAAGAATTTTGTCTGTGGATTCTCTTTCATTATGTTTATGATAGGAAATGAGTGTTTTTTTTATATCGTAGTATCTTAAAAGAAGGGATGAATGTCTCGTATCCTCGCAAGCAATATAATCTACAGAAGATAAAACTTCTTTTCCCCTAAATGACAAATCCCCTAGATTCCCAATGGGGGTGCCTACTATAAATAACTTACCTTGCATGAATTAATTACCTTTTTTATAGCTATAATATATATCCTGAGTTTCAGGAGTATAATTACCCCTATCATCATATATTACAATTGGCTTAGTGGTTAAAAATCCTGGCTTCCCATTTCTTTTCCCTTCAATAATACACAAATCTATGTCTGATTCAATGGTCGCCTGGATAGGAATAAGCTTCTTTGGCTCAATCTGGTTTACACGCATTTCAGAAATCAAATCCACTAATCTGTTAGCCTTAATAATAGCATAAAAACGGCCCCCATACTTAAGCAATCTTTTTGTAGCCGAAACCAAATCTTTCAAAGAACATAAAACCTCTGTTTTGCATATCTCTTTCTCTGACAATTCATTATTGCTATTAGAAATTTGATAAGGAGGATTAGAAACCACCACATCAAATGAACCAGCAGGCAAAACGTTCTTAATTGTTCTAATATCTCCATTAATAAATTTTATTCTATCATTTAATTTATTGAGTTCAAGTGACCTAAGTGACATTTCATAAAGTCTTTTTTGTACTTCAATCCCCACTATTTCTAGTGCCTCAGTCTTCCCAGCAATCAAAAAAGAAATTACCCCAGATCCCGATCCTATTTCTAAAACTCTTTCATTTGCACTAGCCCTAACATAAGCTGATAAAAACACAGAATCCGTCGTAAAACAATATCCTGAAGGTGATTGGAACAACTTATATCCACAACAATCTAAATCTAATAGAATCTCATCGTTTATAACCATAAAGTCATTATACGATATCGTGCTAAAAGTCGCAATAGTGATTAAGAAATACTATTTTTTTGTTTTATTTATATTTCCTATTTTACAAAGAAGAGATGGTTTCTCAAGACTAATTTAAAACTTATGTGTTTTCTTTTAATCTTTACTTAGTACCTATATTTTTATTCAGTAGATTTTACGGCCCCAAAGTAGTATAATGTTTACATTATCAAGTGGAGGTATAAGTATGCCATTAGTAACCAGTAAAGAAATGTTTGAAAATGCCTATAGAGGCGGATATGCGATTGGAGCTTTCAATGTTAACAATATGGAAACCATACAGGGTATAGTAAGTGCAGCTAGAGAAGAAAACGCCCCATTAATTCTTCAGGTTTCTGCAGGTGCGCGTAAATACGCAAGCCCTATCTATCTGAAAAAATTAGTTGAAGCCGCAGTTGAAGATTCTGGACTACCAATTGTTTTGCATCTTGATCACGGCGACTCGTTTGAGATATGTAAAGATTGCATACAGATGGGTTTCACCTCAGTAATGATTGATGCTTCCAGCCATAGTTTTGCTGAAAACATTAAAATTACGAAGAATGTTGTCGACTATGCACATGATAAAGGTGTTGTTGTAGAAGCTGAACTTGGGAGACTATCTGGAGTAGAAGATGATGTTAATGTAAGCGCTGCCGATAGTAGCTATACAGACCCTGCGCAGGTAGAAGAATTTGTATCAAAAACGAACGTTGACAGCCTAGCAATAGCTATTGGAACTAGCCATGGTGCTTTCAAATTCAAAGGAGAACCTAAACTAAGATTTGATATATTAGAAGAAGTTGGAAAGAGATTGCCAGGTTTCCCAATCGTATTACATGGAGCAAGCTCAGTTCCGCAATACCTCGTTGAGATTATTAATCAATATGGAGGGAATATGCCCGGAGCGCAAGGCGTTCCCGAAGACATGTTGAGAAAAGCAGCCTCCCTTTCTGTATGTAAAATTAATATTGATTCCGACCTTAGAATGGCTGTAACGGGTACAATTAGAAAATATTTCCAGGAGAATCCCTCTCATTTTGATCCTAGGCAATATTTAGGACCTGCTAGAAATGCAGTTAAAGAAATAGTTAAACACAAGATTCAGTATGTATTGGGATGCTCTGGAAAAGCATAGAAATATCTTTCGTAAATGAACTGATCGCCTCTCATTAAGAGGCGATCTTTTTTTATCTTAAGCTATATCCTTCTTTTTGAAGTTTTTGTATCTGCAAAGAAAGTTGAGATATAAACTCAGCATTGTTCCCCGTTCGAATCATCATACTGATCAAATTCTCAGTTGCCTCTTGCACATCCCCCACTGAAAGGATCTTTCTTACTGCCCATATACCCTCAAGCTCCTTGGAATCTAATAAAAGTTCTTCTCGTCTAGTCCCACTTCTATTTAAGTCAATAGCTGGGAATATCCTCTTTTCTGAAAGCTTTCGGTCAAGATGAATTTCCATATTACCAGTTCCTTTAAATTCTTCATATATTACGTCATCCATCCTGCTTCCTGTATCAACTAAGGCTGTAGCTATGATAGTTAAACTTCCCCCATTTTCAATATTTCTTGCCGCGCCAAAAAATCTTTTAGGAGAATGTAGTGCACCAGGATCTATTCCTCCGCTAAGTGTTTTACCTGTTGGTGATATAACCAAATTATAAGCCCTTGCCAATCGGGTTAAGCTATCCATTAAAATTACTACATCCCTGCCAAGCTCAACCAACCTTTTTGCCCTTTCCAATACCATTTCAGAAGCCTTTGTATGATGCTCGGGCATTTCATCAAAAGTGGAAAAAACAACTTCTCCCTTGATGCTTCTTTGCATATCAGTAACTTCCTCTGGTCTCTCATCTATCAATAAAACTATTAAATGTGCATCAGGATAGTTAGATGATACGCTGTGGGCAATTCTTTTTAAGAGAGTGGTCTTTCCGGCCTTAGGAGGGCTTACTATCATTCCTCTTTGTCCCTTACCGATAGGAGACACTAAATCTATAGCTCTAATAGCCAAATCATTCCCAATTCCAGGAAGCTCTAATTTAAATCTCGATTCTGGGTGAATGGGTATAAGTGTTTCAAACATGGGCCGGTCAAAAGCCTTTTCTGGAGGTAAATTGTTAATAAGAATTATTTCTTGAACATTCATTGGACGATTCTCGGCAAGTTTTTTCACATAAGCCTTTACAACATCCCCCTTCCTTAAACCAGATTTTCTGATCCTTGTTGCAGAAATATAAGCATCACCGTCTCCCTGTTCATAATTGTAAGCTCTTAAAAAACCATATCCATCAGGACAAATTTCGAGGACACCCTCCCTTATTTCCATTTCACTATGTTCGAATTTACGGCTTTCATCCCCATCATCCTCTTCTCTTGAATCATTGGAATTATCTTTTTGCCTCCCGTTAGAGGCATTCCTATTCGACCCGTTCTTTTTTCGATCATTTAAGTTGTTTTGGGGGGACTGTTTTGCTTTAATTTGCGATAAACTTGAAACAAAGTCTTCTTTAGATAAAAGAAAGTCAATCAACTCAACCTTTTTTTTCCCACTCGGGTTAAGAAACCCTTGCTCTCCTGCAAGATGCCTCAGCTCAAAGACCGTCATGCTGTCTAATTTTTCTTTAATATTTAAATCCATAATTACTCCTACTAATATAAAATGCCATAATATATCTCTTTAACGAAGATACTAATAATCAATCGATAAAAAAACCATAACAATAAAAAGACTTAGTCTACCAATAAAAACTTTTGAGATAAATCAATCGATCCTTTTAAGCACAATAACTCGAGTCCTTTCTCCGTCAAAATCTGCACGGTCAAATTCCACCTCATCGGTATCTGGACATTCGATTGAATCTCTGTCAAATTTTTTCAAAAAATCTTCCAGTTCGTCAAATTCCGTGTTATACCCATCCTGCATATAGTGCATAGGAATCACTACATCAGGCATAAGGAAGTCAACATATTCTTTTGCCATTTCTGCATCTATCGTATATCTGCCACCTATCGGGATTAAAAGAATATTGATTGAACCAATCAATTCTGCAAGCATTGGACTAAGTTTTTCTCCGATATCTCCAAGATGGCATACCTCAACCCCGTCCATTCTAAATCTAAACACTATATTTTTTCCTCTAACGGCTCCCTTTTGAGAATCATGATAACTTAAAAAACCACTAATATCTACTCCATCGACCTCGTGCATACCGGTGCTATTGAGAACTAATTTATGGTCCTTAACATTTTCGATTTTGTTATGGTCAAAATGGTCATGGCTTATTGTTACGACATCAGCACTTATTTCTGGAAAAGGAATCCCCACTTCAGAACCATCAAATGGATCGGTAACAACACTCACTCCAGTGCTCTCGGTGAGTTTAAAAGAACTGTGACCTAACCATCGAATTTTCATATATATCTCCAAAGACAGGATGAAAAGAAGAAAAATAACATAAATAATCAAATATTTGTTACATATATACTATATATAAACGCAATAAAAGTCAACATTAGAATGATTTTAGTCTAAATCTTTCATAATAGCTTCAGTAGCTTCTTTACAAAATCCATCAGTTTTTCCTAATAATTCATGAATTCTATCTGCAGAATTAAGCAGAGGTGATACCGACTTGTTTTGGTTACATGAAGAAATAATATACGCTATAAACTTAGACAAATCCGCCTTAATAAACCATTTCCTTGAAACAAGATCCTGATTTATATAGGTTAGGTTTGTACTCAAGACTGCATTAAATAATCCCTGCTCATATGCTTCATCGAATTTTTCAATTCCTTCAGTAAATAATGCATATGTAGCTGTCAGAAAAATATCCTTGCAGCCCTTTTCTTTTAGATCTCTACACAATCTTAAAACAGAATCTCCTGTAGCAATAATATCATCAGCTACCAATATATTTTTTCCTTTTACATCTGTCCCAATATATTCATGGGCAACAATGGGGTTTCTCCCCCCCACAACGCACGTATAATCCCTTCTCTTATAAAACATTCCAAGATTAACGCCCAAAACAGATACATAGAATATGTTTCTTTTCATTGCTCCCTCATCTGGGGAAACAACCATAAAATTATCTTTATCTAGTTGTATTTCTGGAAAAGCGCTAACAAGTTCTTTCATGATTTGGTAGGTAGGAAAGAAATTATCAAAACCCATTAGTGGAACAGCGTTTTGGACTCTAGGATCATGTGCATCAAAAGTAATTACCCCGTTTACCCCCATATTAAACAATTCCTGCAACATTTGGGCACAATCAAGACTTTCTCTTGTATTCCTGCGGTGTTGTCTTCCTCCATAAAGCATAGGCATAATGACTGTAATTCTTGCTGCTTTGCCTCCAGCGGCACTGATTATTCTTTTTAAATCCGCATAGTGGTCATCAGGAGACATATTGTTCGGTTTCCCGAACATGTCATATGTAATACTATAGTTTCCAACATCCACAAGTACGTAAATGTCATAACCCCTTACGCTTTCAGAAATCAATCCCTTTGCATCGCCAGTAGTAAATCTTGGGCATTCACTATCTAAAATAAATGTATCTTTGTGAAACTTAGAATTTTTCTTCCCTATATCAGTGTTGTACCACCTAACTAAATAATCATCTATTTTTTTTCCTAGCTCTCTTGATCCCTCTAAAACTATTAAACCAAGAGGGGCAACAGGCTGCGCATCCTCGAACACTTGATTAAAAAAAGTGGGCATTCCTTCCTCCAAAAATTGTTCTAAAACCAACATGCAAATTATATCATAAGTAGCATATTTGATACAATTGAATAAACCCTCAAACGTAAGTAAATCTAGAAAAAATTCCGTTATGATTGGGTAAACTTAACATTCTCACAAGAAACATCGAACAAATCATCCTTTTCTCCGGCAAACTGTGAATTATATAACTCGTAATAAAAACCTTTTTTCTCCATTAATTGGTCATGATTGCCCTGCTCTACAACATCGCCATCATTCATTACTAATATGACAGCTGCCGATTTAATTGTTGATAATCTATGAGCGATAACGAAACTTGTCTTACCTTCCATCATAGCAAGCATAGCACTTTGAACATATTTTTCAGTTCTTGTATCAACCGAGCTGGTAGCCTCGTCAAGAATAATTATTCTTGGATCTTTAAGTATAGCTCTCGCGATAGTTAATAGTTGTTTCTGTCCGGCACTAATATTTGAAGCATCTTCTTTCAAAACAGTATCATATCCATGTTCACTTAATTCTATAAAAGAATGTGCATTTGCTTGCTTAGCAGCAGAAATTATTTCCTCTCTTGATGCCCCTGGTTTCCCATAAGCTATGTTTTCAGCAATAGTACCATTAAATAACCAGGTATCCTGAAGAACCATTCCATATAGACTTCTCAAATCATTTCTCGAATACTCCTTCATATCAACCCCATCGATAAGAATCCTTCCCGAATCCACTTCGTAAAATCTCATCAACAAGTTCACTAATGTAGTTTTCCCAGCTCCCGTTGGGCCTACTATTGCTATTTGTTCTCCTGCCGCAACACTAAGTGATAGGTCTCGTATCAAGGGTTTATCAGGGGAGTAAGAAAAAGCGATATGCTCTATAGCAACATTTCCTTTACAATCCATACAGCTAATCGGCTTATCACCTTCTACTGTCATTTCATCCAAATCAAAGACTTGGAAAACTCTCTCCGCAGCAGCCACAGATGACTGAATAGTGTTTGCTATATTGCTAATGTTTTCTATGGGTTGGGCAAATTGACGGGTATAGGATAGAAGTGCTTGGATGTCCCCAATTGTTATTAGCCCGCTGCCCGCTCTAAATCCCCCTCCAACACATATTCCAACATACACCAAATTATTAATAAATTTAATCGAGGGAAGAATTATTCCAGACAAAAACTGGGAGCGTCTTGTAGCTCTTTTTAATTCCTTATTGATTTTTTCATATATTTTTATGCTATCGTACTCTCTATTGTAGAGTTTAACAACCTGATGCCCAGTATACATTTCTTCTATAAAACCATTGAGCTGTCCGATTTTCTTTTGTTGTTTAGCAAATTCAACTTGTGAACGTTTTACAATAACCGTTGAAACCAACATCAACAAAGGTAGACTAAGTAGCGTAACCATAGATAGTAGCCAGTCAATCCTCATCATCATTATGAAAACCCCACCGACAGTCATAACCCCAGTAATTATTTGGTTTAAACTTTCTTGAATTGTCGCGGAAATCATCTCAATGTCTATTGTAAATCTTGAGAGAATTTCTCCAAACGGTGTTGTATCAAAATATGATAGAGATACTCTATCAAGCTTATACTTAACATCATGGCGCATCCTACACACAAGTCTTTGCGAAGTAATTCCCGCTATCAACGCACTCATGAATTGGAATAAAGAGTTCAAAACATACAGAGATGCGCTTGTCCATAAAACGGGTGCGATATAATCTAATAATTGATTATTTCCAGGATTCACAGGATCTGTAGCAGGTCTTATATTTGTGAAAAACTGCAAACTATCGACAAGAACATTCGTAACTTTCTTCATAATATCTGGAACCCAAATAGCAAACCAAGCACCAACAATAGCGAGAACTATCATAATAATAATCATATGATACTGAGGCTTCAGATATTTAACCAATCTTTTAACAGTTCCACCAAAATTTTTAGCTTTAATAACTTCTTTAATTTCAGGTCCAGTAACATTAAAGGCTGCACCCAAATTAAAGCCCCCTCCTGCTGGTTGCTTTGGATCTTCTGGCTTCATAATGTTATTATCAAAATCTGCACTCATTATATACCTAATTCTTCTGCACTTATTTGTGAAAGTGCTATATCTCTATATAGTTGACAATTACAAAGTAACTCTTGATGTGTTCCCTTTCCCACAATTTTACCTTCATCAAGAACTAAAATTAAATCAGCATCCATAATTGTGCCAATTCTTTGTGCAATAATAATTGTTGCTGTTTCTTTTGTAACTTTTTTTAAGGCTGCTCGTAAATTTTTATCTGTTCTAAAATCCAGAGCAGAAAAACTGTCATCAAAAATCATTACTTCAGGTTTTCTAACTATTGCCCTAGCTATAGAAAGTCTTTGTTTTTGACCTCCGCTAAAGTTCCCTCCCCCTTGTTCTACGTCGCTATCGAGTGCGCCTGACTTACCCTTAACAAAGTTCTCACTTTGCGCTATTCGAAGAGAATCCCATAGCTCTTCATCTGTTGCATCTTCCTTGCCCCATTTAAGATTTTCTTTTATGGTCCCTGAGAATAGCATCGAGCGCTGAGGAACAAATCCTATTTTTTCTCTTAGTTCCTCAAGGGGTATGTCTCGAACATTTATCCCATCGACCAAAACCTTACCGCTAGTAACATCGTAAAATCTTGGAATTAGATTGATAATTGTACTTTTCCCAGAACCAGTTCCACCCACAATAGCAGTAACCTTGCCCTTTTCCGCTACAAATGAAATATCTTTCAAAGAGTAGTTTTCTGCATCGAGGCAATATTTAAAATCCACATTTTCAAATCGAACTACCCCTTTTTCAGAGTAGTTTCTATTCGGCTCAAGAGAGTCTCTAAGCCTAACTTTTGTATCCAATACTTCATTTACTCTAGCAGCGGAAACAGAAGCACGAGGAAACATTACAAAAACAGTAGCAAGCATAACTAAGGCCATCATTATTTGTTGCATATATTGAATAACAGCCATCATATCTCCAACTTTTATGTCTTCATCATAGGCTATTTGTTTGCTTGCTATCCACACAACCCCGACCATTGCACAATTAATACATACTGAAATCAAGGGGGCCAAAATAGCATTGTATTTACTTATTGTCGTAGCTGTTTTTCTTAAACTCTCGTTAACTTCTTGAAATCTTTCATTTTCGCTTTCCTGTTTATTAAAGGCCCTAACTACTCTTATCCCAGTTAATCCTTCACGTGTTACTAGTGTAAGCCTATCTACCTTCTTTTGAATAATTTTAAACATTGGCTGAACAATACGCGCTGCTACAAAAGAGGCGATAAACAAAATTGGAAGCACATATAAAAGAACGGAAGTCATTTTTAAACTCTTTTCAGCAGCCATAGTGAAACCACCAATTAATATAATCGGAGCAATCAATCCAGTTCTTAAGATTAAGAGTAAAATCTGTTGGATCTGGTTAATATCGTTCGTTGAACGAGTAATAAGGCTAGAGGTAGAAAACTGATCAAATTCAGCCATGGAAAAAGATTGAACTTTCTTAAAGACCCTAGATCTAATGAAAGCTGAAAACTCAGAGGCATATTTTGAGCTAAACAAAGCAGCTAGTATCGCTGCGCAGACAGCACAAAGAGTCAATAATAGCATGTAACCGCCTCGGATAAGGATGAAATTTAAATCCTTGGTTTGGATCTCCTCACCATCTGGAAGAAGCATCTCATCTGCTGTCATAAGCTCATAAACTTTCCCCGCTCTAATTGCCGTTCCTGTTGGAGTCAAGGTTAAATAATCTTTAAGCTTAATCCAAAATTGTCTCCACTCACTATCCCTTATTATGGTGATACTTTCTCCCTGTTCATTTTGTTTCCAAGTATCATCAATCGCTTTCATAATTTTCTTGGCAGAACTGTTCTTTAGAGAAAAAAGCCTCTCAATGAGAATTAATTGATCATCATCGTTATATCTCTTTACCATTTCACTGATTCTATATCTGTAATCTGAAGCCTGTTGATCAGTAAACTTATCCGAATTTTCCGATATTAAAACTCTATACAAAAGGTCTGAATTGTACGAATCTGCCCTTAATTGAGCATCAAAATCGCTAATACCTCTTTTTCTATCCACCCATTTTTCGCCATAATATTTATATGAGTAACCCAAAACATTGTTGCATATTATAACTTCATAATCCGGCATTGGATCTGGTCTTCCAGTATAACTTTCTTTTACAGAGGATACTTCCTCTTCATCTTTATTGGAATATACATATCTTAATTTTGTCTTATCGATCACTTGTCCAAATTCATCAGTAGGAATTCTATTTCCTTCAAAATCAATTGGTATCGGCATTATATTTCCATATTTAGAGTGCTTCATTCTACTTACACAAGCGGTAAGTATCTTTCTGTTGCTACTATTCTCCATTGCATCTTCATCCGCATCTGGGTCTTGATCAAGCAAACTATTAACAGAAATTGTATTTCCAGAAGATTCTTCTACAGGTATCGATCTAGGGTCTCCGTTTTCAAAAATAATAAAAGTATTGATTACCTTTCTGATTTCCTCTTTTTCGATTTCATTATAGTCCTCATCATAATTAGCCCCCAACATTTGATAGGGTTTCAATCCTTCTAAAAAAGGAGTAATGACCTTTTCAAATAGTTCCTTGCTATCATGAATAGGAATATCCCTGAATGTAATATTTACACTCTGATCACCCTCTATCTCTTCAAGTGCTTCAGTTAAATCATAAGTTGAAAAACCTTCAACCATTTCAAAAACAGGGATTTTATCTTTATCATATCCCTTTAAAGTTTTTTCACTGTCCACTCCCCCGATGCTATCTGGCTTGTCCATTTCGAGGTGTTTATACAAGGGCTCATAATCAATATATATGCCCTCATTTATTATTTCGCTCATTTTTTCGGGGAGGTATAATTCGGCTACTGCTTGACCGGTAACCAACATTACGATTACCAACAGAACCCATGTCATGGATCTAAAATCTTTAAATTGCCTAAACATCCGCCCCTCTGCTTACAAAGTGCATTATATCACATTGTTACGTTCTTGTTCAATCGCCCTCAAACCTATGATCCTTTTATTAATCAAGGATAGTAAATCTTAACTATACTATATAATACGCAACATTCTCTTTCTTTTTTCTCGCTACTGTTCCGCCGAAAAAACGAGAATAATCCAAGAAAATTATTTTGTAATTGCCTCATCCCATACTGGGTCTTTTCCCAACCCCAATATTTGCGTTATTGTCGAAGCGATATTTGAAAG
>JAQVQU010000013.1:0-19285 GCA_028701415.1 Clostridia bacterium
TAATTAATAATAAGTTTATTTGCGATAAAATTGTCCTTGCATCCGGAAGCCCCGCAACTATTGGACAGGATAGCACGGTATTACTTGAAAGATTGGGACATAAAAAAAGGCCGATGAGACCTGCTTTGGTTCCTTTTATTTCGGATAGATATAATTTGAAAGGATTGAAAGGGGTAAGAATCATTGCCCTTGCAAAATTATTTTCCGAAGGACATAAGATAGCCGAATGTCTTGACGAGGTTCTATTTAAAGACAATGGGGTTTCTGGAACAGCAATCTTTAACTTGTCGGTGGTCCTTGCAAGAAGGCAAAGTGCAGAAAATTATTATGTGGAACTTGATTTGATGCCAGAATATTCCCTAGAAAGTGTCGCTGAGATGGTTAATACTTTAGGCGGGATAAATGGATTGTTTCATAAAGAATTGTGTCAGAATATTTATAGGAACGCGGTTTTTAAGGATCCAATTGCTATAGCTAAGGAAATAAAAGAGTATAAAATAAATGACATTAGATTGGGCCCCTTTAATTTAGCACAAATAGCTTCAGGTGGACTTGATACCGATAGCTTTGATTCTTTAACCTTGGAAAGTAAGATATGCAAAGGTATTTTTGCTGCTGGAGAAGTGTTGGATGTGGATGGCGAGTGTGGTGGATATAATCTAATGTGGGCTTTTGCTTCAGGGTTAGCTGTAGGCAATGCACTTTAAGTATTTGGGGGTAGATGCTGTTCTTTAGAATAAAAAGTTTCGGAAGGGCTTAAATAGTTTGAGAGAAAGAGATAATTTTCTATCTTTAAAAGGGAGAAAAATGCGAAATAATGTAAAAAAAATATCCATAACAGCTCTTTTTACCGCGATGATATTAGTTGCTACGGCATATATAAAATTGCCTATAGCGATAGGATACGTCCATGCTGGGGATATATTTATTATTCTATCCTGTTTTTTCTTGCCCATGTATCTGGCGGTTCCTTGCGTTGCTGTTTCAAGCATGCTTGCTGATTTGTTGGCAGGATATGTCCCTTATATGCTTATTACATTATTTGCAAAAGGGGGGCTTGCATTTTTTTGTAGATTGGGGCTATATGAAAAACAACCCAAGTTATGGAAAATGATTGTCTTTCCTACAGTAGGGTCTTTAATTATGGTTAGTGCATATTTTGTATTTGAGGGGTTTTATTACGGGTGGGCGGCCGCAATAGCTAATCTACCTGCTCAGTTTATTCAACCTGCAATTGCTCTTCCAGTTGCGATTATTGGAATATTTGCATTCTCAAAAATTCAATATTTGATGAACTTTCGAACAATAATGGCAAAAAATCCAACCCCAAAAAATATTGATAATTTAGTGACTAAGGGGAATAAAGACAATGATAGAGAAGAAAAATAAACATTAATGAATAGCACTCAATGAATAAAACTTGCTATTTTTTGTCTTTCAGTTTATTATTTCCTAGCCGGTAAATGGCCAACGGAGAGATTTATGGAAAAGAATGAAGTAATAAAAATTTCTAAATACTACGCTAAAGAGTTGTTTAATAAGGCAAACTTAGGTGTGGCTGATTCAATCGTAGAAATGCCAAAATCTGATCCGAATTATTCTTTCATCATTAAAGCTGCAGGAAAGAAGTATTATTTAAGGATATTTTCTTATGCTGAAAGAAAAATGGCTTTTGAAAAGTTATTGTATAATAACGAAGTGGAAATATATAAATTACTCTCTGCTACTGAGGGGTTAAGAACTCCAAGGGTATTATTTTCTGAAAAAGATCAAGAAGGGAATTATACTCATTATATTACTGAAGGATATGATGTACCCTATCAAAAAGCTGCTATTCCCACGATAAAGGATAGAAGGAAACTTATGTTTCAAGCTGGAGTGGAACTTGCTAAAGCACATCAAATATCCGGAACTGGGTTTGGCTATGAAAAAATGGGTTTAGAGAATAAATGGGGAACAGCTTTCAAAAAAATTATCGATAAGATAATGGCCGATGCTCTCCTAAAAGACATTGAAGTTGATTCAGTTAGGATTTACAAAATTATTGAACGTGCTATGCCCATACTTAATAAGGTTGAGAGCCATCTAGTTCACTTGAGCTTGAATAAAATGAAAGTTTTTGTTAGCAAAAATTTTGTCAATTTTCAAGGTCTTGCAGGATGGGAGGGCTCTATTTGGGGGGATATAGCGGGTGATTTTGTTTCATGTGGTGGACCTTTCCCTTTGCAATGCGGAAAATATTTCCAAAGGGGATATAGAACAATTAATCCTATTGATATAGATGATGAATTTAGAATCAGGGTAAATATTATGAAAATGTATTTAGGTCTTTTGATGACGGTTGAGCCGGTGTATGGCATTCAAGAGGCTTCACCCAAATACAGGTCTTACAGAAACAAAGCTAAAAAAATGTTAGCTAAATCTTTAGATTTATTAGAAGAGCCATTTCCACTGAAAGATTAATTAACTTAATTATTTTTTAAAAAAGAATCCCTTTTTTGCTTTTTCAGTATCCTTAAACTCGCTATTTGTTGCTAAAGGAAGGTCTATCGTTGTAGGGGCTACCCATAAAACGCTATTTAGTATTATCTTTTTGAATGAAGATATAGTATAAGAAGAGCTAAGCTCAGACCCCCCGTAAAAATATAAAATTTTCCCCTTGCCTCTATAATAAGCACATCCACTTCTAAGTATATCCGAGCTTGAGTATCCATTAACAAGCACTAGAGAATCGGGAGTTGGGATTTCAAATGGTTCACACAAAAATTTCTCCTCAGAGAATGAAATAGGAAATTTTACATTGTTGCATATAGGACTTCCAGGAAGGACTGAATAGATTTTAGAAGTTACACTAGAAGATATTTTTGTTATACTACAAGTGGTTCCCATGAGTCTTTTGAAAGGTTTGGAATTGCATGCTCCATAGAGAAAAATTGCCCCCATACCTTCAAGTATTCGGGAATATACTTTATCAGAAACATCAGATAATATTTGTTCATTCCATATATCTGACCACCAGATTAAAACATCCGTTTCTTTCAAAACCGAGTCAGTAAGTCCGTGAGAAGGGTTTTCTTGTGTCGCTAAGGTAACATTGAATTCAGGCTTGTCTGCAAATATTGATTTTAATTCAGAATGAATTCCATTGGGGTAAACCTTTAAAGCTTTTCCTTTCTTTTGATCGGGGTGAAATTCGTTGAAAATTGTGATTCTCATTTTTTTGTCCTCCTGATAAGTAAACACAAAGAATATTCCCTAAGAAATCATGTGTGGGGGAATAATAAATTATTTAATTGAAGCATTAAGTTGATAGGTTGTAAGATTTATTTTCACCTTATATAAATATTAGCACAATTGAAAATGTAAAACAAAAAATATGAATCGAAATCTAAATACAATGAAATTTTTATTGAATTGTTTTTACTCAATTACTTCCTGTTTTAACGATTGAACAAAGTAATGGTTTGAGCACTCTATAGTTTTAAATGTCTGCGAATGTTTTTCGTCTGTCAATGTTTATCAAAAAGTGTTGCTGTAAATTTCCATACAATCTTTATTATTAAAATTCCACCCTGGAACTTGCTTAGACGATTTTTAAAAAGATACCTAATAAACATGTAGATTGTGAACATATTTTCTATGTTTACACATATGCGTCCTTACAATATAATATTTTTTCTTTTCTTTTTCGCTCATTTTTCTATGTTGACACATATGCGTGCGTATAATATAATAGCAATAACGTGTTTTTCCGATTTTTCGGTATACAAGGGATTCATTTTGTTGGAGAAGGAGATTTCTATGTTAAAGTTAAGACGTAACATCACAGCTGCGCGCATTTTCCAGTTTTTGTTTTATGCGCTCGGTTTTCCGTTGATAGTACATCTTGTCTTAGTTTCCTCCGGTCCTCTAATCGACAACGGTTTGGTAAATAGTGGGAAAGAGCAACTTATCGGAACCATTAATTATTATACTGGTCCTGCGGTTATGGGGATTTACTATGGATTGGCCCTTTGGGCAATTTTCATTGTGGGACAACTATTACTTAAGTTGTTTGTGAGGAAAAATCGCTGGACGAGAACTGCTATAGCCGTAATTTTGGCCGCAATTATTATTGTAGGGCCAGTTCTGTATATTGATTTATTGAAAAAGCCTGAATATGATGCGCTTCAAGCGTCTTTTGCTGAAAGGAATATTGAGGTTGAGGATTGGGGAAAGAGCGCATCAAAGTTCGGCGAATTTACTGAAGATAATCAAGCGGATATTGATTCTTTTATGCGTACCTACAACATTCAAAAATTTAAAGGTAAAAATTACAGTGATACTAATGCTGATGGATCATTATCTATAGAGAATGAAGAGGATGCTGCATGGTATAGCCCCAACGGTATGTACGCTGATGGTTATGTGTTTAGTTTTAAGCAAGCAAACAAAGTCTTAAAGGACTATTATACGAATAAAGCTGCCTACGAAGCTGATGGTGAGAACATTGAAATTGAACTTCAACAGGCTTTGGAGGAACTAGAATCAAACCCATATTCAGATTGGAGCAGATATAAGAGGGGAGATGCTGAAAGCTCTTTTTCAATGGAAGACTTCTCATATATTACTGACTCGGATGAATATAAAGTTGCATACGGGGAAGATGGTATCGCAAGAAAGTACTATTTGACTGAAGAAAGACTTGCCCAGGTGTTGAGCGTTTTAGGGAGAGAACTTGGTGAAAATGAAAGCATTGGCTCCCTTTTGCCAGCAATTAGCTCTTTTATTGATTTGGGTGGCCTGGACATAATGTCCCTATTAAATGAAGATTTATCTCTTGAAGTTCTAGTTGATGTGGTCAACGGACTCGGTCTGGGGGGAACCTTGAGACAGTTAGTTGATCCTACAAGTACTGAAACGGAAATTGATGAGGCTTTTGTTTTCGGTCTTTTGGCAAATTATAGTTCTTATCAATCTCCTATGACCTATCCTGTATTTTATTTTATCGAAGATGAAGGCTTGAGGGATTTTGCTTATGCAAATTATTATGCAAAAATACATGGTGCAAAAATAGGTTCTGTGTTGGTTGGGACGGGAGAGAATCCTAAAGTTGGACATATTACTATGGACGCCTCGGGTATGCCTGCCCCTACTCAGGAAGAAGTATTAGCTACCATCGACCAATTTGAGGCTTTTGAAACAATTTCACAGAAATTTTATCCACTTTTTGCTCTTAGAGAAAGCTTGGTAAAATTTGGGGCTTTTGCTACGTTGTGTGTTTTTGCGGCATATGCTCTTACTATTTACATAGATAAAAAATATGCAAAACTGACTTTGAAAGCGGGGGTGAAATAATATGAAGACTTTTATTAAAATTTTGTTATTCATTCTAGGCTTTCCTGCCTTAATTGGGCTAGCGGTTTACTCAAGTATTAATATTTTCCAAGAGGGACAGAGTTACGGCTTTTTAACTTTTGCTGGAGTGATTGTATTGGCTCTTTTCTTTGTCGCATATCTGATTACCTTTATAGTTACTGAAGTAAAATCGAAAAAAAGTAAATCAAAGAAAATTGCCCAAAAGGGGATGGTTGCTCTTGTCCTGGTTGCATTTATCTTCACGGGTGGCCTTTGGATAATCATAGACGTGCTACTCCCAGACATTTTGGACGATGCTACTTCGGGCACATTACTGTTCGATGATGTACGCGAAAACTATAAAGTCCAAGCCCAAGTTAATGGCCAACTATTGGAAGATTTTATTATTAGAAATTATCAGAACGAAAATCTAGACAATAGTGTGGCTTTGGAAACCTACTTGCAAGAGGGTTATAGAAACGAAAGAGTAAAATTATTAATTCATGAAAACTTTACATCCCTTGATACTAATGGGTATGGTGCGTTTACCAGCACGGGACCTTGGGTAGGCCTTGCTGATGGGGACAGATTAACGATCCCAGTTTTAGTTCACCTTCTTTTCAATGAAAAGGAAATTGACGAAACGCTACCCTTTTATCTTGAATTTGACCGCATTCCAAAGGAAATCGTTTATGACGATATGGATCCCGAAGATTATTATTACAATAATGTAGAAAGGGATGACCCTGAAGCTGGAGTAACTTGGTCAGTTTTAGATATGGCTGGTTCTCCAATGGAAATTAGTCTAGGAGGGATGCTTGTAGATATGGACCCAGGATTAAGAACTCTAGTCCTATCTTTGATTCAAACCCTAGGGCCGAGTTTGGTTGGAACTTTAAGAGATATAGTTGCCGATCCAGCAGTTGCTGGAGCCCCGATATATTTGGGAATAAAAATAGGGAGAGAGGATATCGAGAACACGGGGATAATCCTCATGCCTTCTAACGAATCTAGGGGAGTTTTGGATTACAAAGCTAATGCTTGGTTGGATAGCAACAATTTACTTTTTGCCGTTATCTCAATCTTCCCAATTAGATTTTGGTTGTATCTATGGGGTGCAATAGTTATTGCAATGAGTGTTGCGATAGGTGCTATTAGAATGAAGGAAGCAAAAGAGGATGATGACTTCCAAGATGAAGAGGCGGATTACAATAATACTTACCGGGAGTTTAAACACACAGAATATGATGACTCAGATTTAGATGATCCAAATCTCAGCCCATATGAAAAAGCTTATTTCAAAGCTCAAAGAGAAAGGATTAGAAGGGCTTAGCCTCGTATTATTTATAATCTATGGAGGGGACGCCTAAAATTGGACGTCCCCTTTGTCTTTTTAAAATATTGTGAAAATTATATTTGAGAATTTACTAAAATTAACATTTACAATTATAATGCTATATAAACAATTACCTATATTGACTTGATAGTACAATTATTGTATTATAATACAACATCTGTGTCGCGCAAGCGTTGCGCGAGGCAGTATTATTTTTTAGAGTGGCTAAAATGACTGGATTGCAAGGAATTTTAATTTTATCGATGGTGCTTGCGTATACTATGTATATGGGGTTTAATGATGGGTCTTTAGCTATATCAACAACCATTGTAACACGTGCAACAAAACCTAAAACTGCCCTTCTTATCGCAGCTATAACTAAGTTTATTGTTCCAATTGGTGCTTTTTATATTGGGAGCAATATTGTTGCCGAAAAATTAAGTTTGCAGATGTTTGTTGGGACCTTGCCAACTGGAGATATGGGGTTTGCCTTTTTATTTGCAGGACTGCTGGGTGCGATGATTTGGGCGATTGTTTCATACTTTTTGAAATTACCAATATCTATTTCACATACACTTCTGGGGGGTATTATTGGAGCTGGTTCAGTTTGCATAGGATTTTACTCTGTTAATTGGACAGGTTACGTTTTGTTTAATGTTGTGGCTATGGTATTTTTAGCCCCTTTGGTTGCTCTTATTCTAGGTTTCCTCCTATTAAAACTCATAAAAAAAATATCTAGTAAAGCGCCAGGGCGAAGGGCAGGGAACGTTCTAATCTGGATGCAAAGAATAAACTTTGTTCTCTTGTCAGGTTCTTTCGCTTCTAACAATTGGCAAAAGTCCTTAGGTATATTGCTTATGGCGTCAGCTATGGGAATTATGGACTTCAGCGGCGGGGTTTCAGTTTGGATTGTCGTTTCAATCGCAGGAGCAATGATGCTTGGAATGTTGATTGGAGGAACTAATATAATTTTGACTACTGGAAAGAAATTGTTCAAGGTTGAACCCATTCATTCAGTCGCAGCACAATTAACAGCAAGTATAATTGCTGAAGTAAGTAATATGACAGGAATAGCATTAGGAGTAGGGCAAGCAATGACCGCTTCGATTATTGGAGCAGGGGCAGCCGACAGGTTGAATGCTGTCCAATGGAGGAAAGCTAGAAATATACTTATAGGATGGACTTTGACTCTTCCAATTTCTGGGTTAATTGGCGCCTTGATTTATGTTATTACTTCAGCTCTAATGGGTGTCCCTTTGTAAAGAATATGCTTTAAGACATAGTAGAAAAATATGAAACGTTAATAGAAAAGAGGTGAAAAATGCTAAAATTCAGAAATAAAAAAAGAGATAATTTTTATGATATGTTGCTGTCCCAAGCTGAAATTTGTTCTAAAGGAATGAAACAGTTGCAAGAATTTTGTATTACACATGACGAAAATATGGCTCAAAAAGTAATAATGACTGAAGAAGAAGGTGATATGGCAAGACGAATTTTGACAGATGAGTTAGACAACACTTTCATTACCCCTCTTGATAGGGAAGACCTTTTCAAACTAAGCAGCGAGCTAGATGAGATTCTAGACTATGCCAAGACATCTGTGGATGAGATACGTGCATATGGCGTAGTGCCTGATGAGAACATGATAGAGCTTACTGGAACTCTTTTAGATATGACCGAACATATTATTCTTGCAGTATCTCATATGGAAAAACATAGATCAATAGCTCAAGATGAAGCAATATATGTTAAATCTTTGGAGAATAAAGTGGGGGATATGGCGACGAAGTCTTTAGCTGTTCTTTTTGATGAGGAAGATCATCGAAAGATTTTCAAGTATAGAGAAATATATCGCCATTTGAATCGAACTGCAGATGTTGCAGATGCAGCTATGGATACTCTTTTGAGAATAATTGTAAAAATGTCTTAATTTTGGAGGAACGATGAACTATAATTTTTTTGCTTATCTGAATCGGATGAAATTCATCGAGAGATGGAGTTTGATGCACTCAACAATCAAAGAAAATATAATGGAGCACTCTGAACAGGTTGCTCAAATATCTCATATATTAGGTGTTATAAACAATGTGGTTTTCGGCGGAAACGCAAACCCAGGTGATTGTGTTAAACTAGCCGTATTTCACGATGCAAATGAGGTAATAACAGGAGATTTGCCTACCCCAGTGAAATATTTCAACGTAGAGATTAGGACGGCATATAAGTCTTTAGAAAGTGTTGCCAATGATAAATTGATTTCAATGCTTCCAGAGGAACTTAGAGGGGTCTACAAGAAGATTCTTGACCCAGACAAAAATTCAATAGAATATAAATTAGTGTCAGCTGCGGATAAAATTTCGGCGTATATAAAGTGTCTAGATGAATTAAAATCCGGGAACAAAGAGTTTTTAAAGGCTAAGAAGACAATAAAACAAAAAATTGATGATATAACTCTTCCAGAAGTGCAGTATTTTATGGATAATTTTATTAAGGGATTCGAATTATCTTTAGATGAAATGGAATAAAAGATTAATCCTTAACTTACGGAATTAATATAAGCAAAAATTAAAGCCCTTCTCTTGGGAGAAGGGCTAAAACTTTATAATTATTTATTAAAAATATGCTGTAACTTCCTTTCTAAGTATTTCTCTAGCGTCTTGTTCCTTGAACTCGAGGGCGTTGGAATTCAACATTAGCATGGGTGATTCTTGACGCAGGTCTTCTCGGGGCAACCATCCCGGCTCCTCTTACTTGTCTGGCGGTGTCAAGAAAATATGCGCGATACATACCATTAATTCTCTTTTTTGCTTTTTCTATATAAGCCGAATGAGGAATGCATATGTATCCAGACCGGTCAACATGGTCATCATAGCGTTGGAAGTTCTTGTTTATATTAAAATAGATATGGCCATTTGTGCAATGAAGAATGCCAAAAAGATATTTACCAATGTAAACTAAATCTGCATCATATCCCTTTTCAATTCTCATCCCTCCACTTTTTACAAAAGCCTTGATATTCTCATAAATATATAGGTTCTCTGTCGACAATCTGTTTACGTTTACTCCTTCGGGGAAAGGACTACCTATTTTTTTCATTCTTCCACGATGTATAGCAACGATTACAGGAATCCCGACCATAATTAGAGCAAGAACTGCAAGAGATACATAAGAGAGCCAGCTAAAATAAGTCAAATAAAAAGTCACATATCCAAGGTAAGGGATTGGGGCAACCCATTTACCTAACAATTTACCTGAATCAATTGTGTAAGTATTAAGGGTCATATCATCAATGTTGTGGGATGTATATATTGTTTGACCATTTGTATCAGTTTCTGAGCTAATAAACACCTGAGTAACAACTCTGTTAACGGTGTTTTCTGTTACATAATAAGCAAATACATCATTCTTTTGGAGTTCATCTAACTCAGGATTATATTCTTTTAAGAGAATTTTGCTGCCTTTTTCCACGCTCCTCATAAACTCGCCTTCATCAATATCGTCATACTCAAACTCTCTTGTTACGTCCATGAAATCATATGTACGATATCCAAGAAGAGATGCATCAACTACTAGATAATTCCAGAAAAATACTAAGAAAAATATGGCGTATAGTATTGCCATGGCAAAGGCCCATATGGCAGGAACGACTACTCTCTTTTGTTCGGCAAGGTTGCGCATTTATACCTCAATAATATTTATGTATGTTAATTATATAACAAAGGAGTGATAAGTTCAATTATTTACTTGCTGGATAGGAGATACCCAGCAGGATATAATGTCTAATATTAAAGAAAGAATAATTTTTATAGAAATCTAATTATGCGGAGTAATTCTAGTATATCCTCCCTCGTATCGAGACAAATTCTGGTTAATTATCATAAGGGCTTCCTCTGGATTATCGGCAGAATAAATTCTATCATCAGGAATATCTTTATACCTAATTTTATCATCTAAAGGCTTTCCTGCAACTTTTTCAGCCCAACCCTCAGAAGAAGCCAATGCAACAATTAACTTCTTTAATGCCCATGCATTTGCGATTTCAGAGAGAGTCCCAGCTGCCCCTCCTACCGCGATTACAGCGTTAGCATTAGCTACAATAACATTCCTATATAAATCTAACCCTGTAGCGATAGGAATATCAATGAAAGGATTAGCTTCGTTTACGTTAAATCCAGGGAGAATACCGATAACGTCTCCCTCTACATACTTATTTGAAGTATGCGCTCCTTTGCAGGCTGCACCCATAACTCCGTTTAGTCCTCCACACTGTAGCCTATATCCATTATCTATAATAAGCTTTCCTAGCATAAAAGCTATTTCATAATTTTTTGATCCTTCTGGTGCTTTGGAATTCCCAATGATGGCAATAATTTTTCGCATGAAAACCTCTCTATAAACAAATTTTAATTTAGTATAACACATGATATATATATAGACAACATTATGCTAAAAAAGAGAAAAGCAAGAGAAAGACTCAAAGATATTCTTTTTTGAGATAGTGTTTATGAGTTCGTTTTTAAAAAGGTTACCCCATTAAATATATAAAAGCATATATAAACGTTCATAATCCCTTGGATTGTAGAAAAATAATTCAATAATTAGTGTATATGAAATTAAGAATAATTCTACAAACTAGTATTAATTAGGATGTTTGAATTTTAAAAATAGGAAATTAGTATTAAAATAAATGAAATAGAATTAATCAGAACGAAGGAAATTTTAAAAAGATTTTACAAGCTAACACTAATATTGTATTATGTTTAAGTTATGGAGAGATGGCAGAGTCTGGTCGATCGCGCACGACTCGAAATCGTGTGAGCTAGGAATAGCTCCGTGGGTTCGAATCCCACTCTCTCCGCCACAAACAGAGACTAATGATAGCTCTTTAATTTTCTTTATTAGGTTAAAATAGGTACCAAATAAATTATTTATTGATACCTTATGTTTAATAAAAAGCATATAATCAAACAATATTTTTGTTAAGAACAAGTTATTATATGCTAGCATCAGTGAGTGATTTTAAGCGGTATTTTTACTAGTTTCATAGTAATTTTTGTTTTTTCAGTTTATGGATATTCAAAAGATAGGAATTGCAATTACCTTGATTGCGCGCACGCATTAATATATAATATATTTAATTTATTCTAGACAATTTTTTATGAGCACTGAAATAAGGATTGCAAAGTGGGCAAAAAAGAAACTAATTCTCATAATCTTAATGGGCAGAATATAACTAAGGCTAACGATAGCCCTGTTGAAAGTGCTTTAAGCACAGAAAAGAATATGAGGGGAATTTCGAAAAAGCAGAATATAACTAAGGCTAAAGATAGTAATGATGTAAGTTCTCCGAGTACTGAAAAGAATATGAGGGGAATTTCGAAAAAGCAGAATATAACTAAGGCTAAAGATAGTAATGATGTAAGTTCTCCGAGTACTGAAAAGAATATGAGGGGAATTTCGAAAAAGCAGAATATAACTAAGGCTAAAGATAGTAATGATGTAAGTTCTCCGAGTACTGAAAAGAATAGGAGAAGAATATCGAAAAAACAGTTTCTAATTATTTCTATTGTTTCAGTTTTTTTTGTAGCGATAGTGGTTGTTTCTACAATATTGATAGTTAAGTATTTTTATTCTGATGATGTTGATCCCGGGATAGATTATTCTAACCCTATTAGAAAAGAGTACAGTTACGCAATTGATGTCAGCGATGAAGACGGGTACGTTATAGATTCTTCTTGGTTAGGGGATATAGATTATTCAAGCTTAGAAATTGTTTTTTCTGAGGATAAAGTTCTGATGATAGATAGCGATTTTAGGCTATTCTTGTCTAACGATGAGGAAGATATAAGCCCAGGGATGATGGGAGTAATTGAGTTTTTCTCAGAAGGAAAATTGATTTGCAAAATTTCGGTAGCCATTTTAGAAGCATCTGTTTATATACACTCCAAGGATGAACTTATGTCGATACCTCCCGGTAGTCAGAACATTTATATACAAACAGAAGATATCGATATGGCAGGTGAATCCTTCCAAATAGAAAATTTTTCGGGTAAGTACTATGGTAATCATAGGAAGATTATTAATCTTAGTTTTTCAGGTGATAAATGTGGTTTATTTAAACTTCCCCAAAATGCCTTGATTTCCTCTTTGACATTGGATAAGTTTTCTGCGATTTGTAATTCATCTGCGGAGAGTGGCTATTTTGGAGCCCTAGCTGATAGGGCGCAAAATACTGAAATATTGTATTGTATTTCAACTGGCACAATAACCATAGAAACAGGTAGTTATGATGGCTTATATGTTTTAGGGGGGTTGGTAGGAGAAACTTTTTGTTTACCAAGACAAAGGGATACGGATATTGTCAATGAGATTAGTTATTGTCAAACTGATGTTGACCTACATATAACCGGCAAAGGCTATATTTTCTTGGGAGGGGTTACCGGTATTTCTAAGAATGTTACAATTGAATCATGTTATTCTCTAGGAGAAATTAAGATTGAAGCGAGCGAAGCAACAAACTACATTAGAGGTATTGCTACTGGGGGGATATGCGGGAGTCTTGAGAAAGAGTATTCTCCCTCAGTAATTATAGAAGCGCTTGACACTTGCAAGAACTTGTATAGCTATTCGGACATCAATATTGACATTAAAGGCGGAGGAGATGGAATTACTGTCTCTGCTGGAGGGGTATTTGGGATAGTGATTAACCATGGAACGATTAACTCAGGATATTATGGGGATATGTATCTACGATCTGGTAGCTGCAATCTTAATGCAGGAGGTTTTTCCGGAGAAGCAGAGAACAGTACTGTTTGGGAAATGTCTTTTCGTGGGGTTACTATAAACGGTATAATAGAAATTAGAAGCGCTGGTGGGGTTTACGCTGGGGGATTGGCGGGGATTACGTCAAATATTTTGTATTCGGAAATTACTAAAGTCCCTTTACCTTCAATTGAAACCCTTTCTGCTTCGGGAGGGCCAGGTTCAAGGCCACAGATTGCGGAAGAATATGTAGCTTCCGAGCTTTGATTTCATTTTCACAATGGAGGAATAAATGCTTTATAACATCAGAAGAAACAACTACAAAGATTTTAAGATAATGAGTGACAATAGACTGAAAGCTAGGTCATATTTTATCCCGTTTTCAGATGAAGACAAGTGTAGACAATCGAATATTATCGAAAAAAGGTATTCCAGCGATAGAGTTATATGCCTTAATGGGGATTGGGATTTTTTGTATTTTTGCAAGATGGACGATGTTCCAAGGAATCTTGACACGGATACTCAAAGTTTTGATAGTGTGAAAGTCCCTTCATGCTGGCAGTTTACTGGGTATGAGCCTCCTTTTTACACGAATGTTATTTATCCCTTTAACCCTAAGCCACCCAAAGTCCCTGTAGGTAGTTGCGAGGGTACTTACGGAGATGATATTAATGGATATTCTTACAAGGTTGGGAAAAAACAATATAACAGTATAGGTTTGTATAGAAAAAAAATAACTATCAGCGATTTGTCTAAAAACTATATACTGTCTTTTCTGGGAGTATCTAGCAGTTCTGAATTGTATTGCAATGGGAAATATGTTGGATACGGTGAAGGTTCTCATAATACTGCTGAATATGATATTACTTCTTATCTCGTATGTGGGGAAAATGAGATAGTTGTTGTTGTTCATAAGTGGTGTACTGGATCGTATTTAGAAGATCAAGATATGTTTAGAAACAATGGCATATTTAGGGATGTTTTATTGTATGTGTATGAGAAGAGCTATATATTTGACATTGATTTCTTTACCACTAAGAACAACTCTGGGACATACGATACCATTGTTTCTGCGGACATAGTAAACCCAGAAAACACCAAAATATCTGCAACTTTAAGATACAAAGGCAAAATTATTGAAAGCAGAATTAGTGAAGCTAATCAGACCACAAAAATTATGTTCCCCAATTTGGAAGTAAAAGAGTGGAGCGCAGAAATCCCTAATTTATATGAGCTGACAATTAATCTTATTGTGCAAGGGAATGTTATAGAGAGCATCATAAAAAATGTGGGTTTCAAATCAATAAAGATAGCTGGAAGGATTATGCTACTTAATGGGAAAAATATAAAAATTATGGGTGTTAATCACCATGATACCCATCCTGAAAGAGGATATTGTCTGACAGCAAAAGAAATAGAAAAAGATATTCTTCTTTGCAAAAATTACAATGTTAACGCTATAAGGACTTCACATTATCCTCCCGATCCGCTTATGACAGAACTTGCTGACTTATATGGGATATATTTGATTGAAGAAGCAGATATTGAAACTCATGGACTATATAATCCCAGAGAAATAAGCAACAATCTAAGGTGGAAGGATCATTTGTGGGATAGAGTGGAAAGAATGTATTATCGCGACAGAAACTCACCAAGCATAATTATATGGTCACTTGGCAACGAAAGCTCAGGGATAAGATGCCAAGATTATTGCTATAAAAAATTAAAGGAACTAACACTTTTGCCAATTCTTTACGAGCGCGCATGTCATTCAATTAGAGGAGCCTATGACATAGGGGCAACCATGTATCCCTCCGTAATGCAACTCAAAAAAGTTGCTGGAAACAGTATATCTTCGGGAATAAATCCGAAAACATACTCTAACAAGCCTTTTCTTATGGTTGAGTACGCCCATGCAATGGGGGTATCCGCCGGGAATTTAAAAGAGTATTGGGATGTTATTTGGGAAAATGACTGTCTTCTTGGCGGGTGTATTTGGGAGATGGTTGATCATGCAGTAAAACATGGGGATGATGCAAAATACAAATATACTTACGGCGGAGATCATGGTGAATACTTACATGATGGAAATTTTTGCGTGGATGGGTTGTTTTTTCCCGATCGTACTCCTCACACTGGTGCACACCAAATGAAAAATGTTTATAGGCCAATAAGAGCAAAACTCTTAGAGCCAGGCGTGATTGAGCTAAAAAATCTTAACAGTTTTAAAAACTCAGATTATCTCAGCATTAAGGGATTGGTTTTGATAGAAGGAGAAAAATCTTTTGAGTTTGAACTCCCATCAGACATAGATCCTGGAAAATCTCGAAAATTTGACCTTAATTACAAGACCTACGATGGGGATTGTTGTATCCAAATAGAATATTTTGATAGAGACAGATTTGTGGGAAGGGATCAGCTGGTGATAGGTGAGAGTAAGACCAAGATACCTAATCTTAGAAAATCTGAGATTACAGTTAACTATGCTGGAAATATTGTTAATGTAGATTTTGGGAGTGGAAATATCAGATTCGATAAGACAACGGCAGCTGTTGTTGGCTACTCCGTACAAGGAAAAGAGTTATTGGTGAACAAACCATTAAGAGATAATGAGGGCTTGGGAAGGATTTATCATAACATATTCAGGGCCCCAATGGATAATGATGTCAATATCAAGAGGAAATGGCTTAGAAAGGGGTATGATGATACCGCAAAAACAGAAGTTATATACTCAGATAATCTTAACTATGATTCAAAAAGTATTATTTTCGACTATAAACTTGTATCGAAAAACAAAAAATTATTTAATGTTAAAGATATTTATGAGATTTCTTCAGGAGGAATTGTAAGACTATACTCAGAGATGACCCCCGCTACAAGACTATTGCCTGAATTACCGAGGATTGGAAAGATTGTGGAAATGGGAAGGGAGTATAATGAAGTAGCATACTACGGAAATGGTCCTTATGAAAGTTATCCGGATTTTAAAGAACATGTAAAACTAGGCGTATTCTCTAAGAGTGCTAAAGATTTTCTCGAACCGTATATAAGACCTCAAGAGAGTGGCAATAGGACTGACGTAAGATATATATCCATAAAAAACGATAAAGGATCCGGGATTATGTTCATCGCTGATAAAGATTTTTTAAATGTTGGGGTGAAGACTATAAGAGATCAGGAATTGGCCAAGTGTAGGCATAGGGAGGATATCGTTGATTCTGATACAGTTTATGTTTCAGTAGATGGGTTTATGGCTGGGATAGGAAGTAATAGCTGCGGGCCGAAGACTATGCCAGAGTATAGACTACAAGCTGATAAAAAGTATACCATGTCCTTTGTTATGGTGCCATTTACTGATGTTGCAAGCACTTACGAAACAAAGGATTAAATTATAGATAGAGTGTTTTCGGGTATGATCAATTGCCAAGCAGGAGGTTGCCGGCACTTACGAAACAAAGGATTGAACTAGTAAAATTAACTTTAAAAACATGTTTAGAATATATAAGAGAGGATTTTTGGAGACAATATGAGAATTTTTGCATTAGACAGAGCCAGCATTATTGAAGATTACGAAGATTTATCAATTCTTAATGAGTTGACAGAAGGAAAAAAGTTTTCTTTTTCGGCTTCAAGACACGAGTATTTCGTTGTACAGTTATTGTTGCTTCCTGACTATACTACCGATAAATTAGAAGTTCAGACGGGTCCTCTTCAAGGCAATCCCAAGGACATTATCGGGGCTGTAACCTGCTTTAATACTGAGGGTACTTCTTATGAAGGTGAAAAATTTAAGAAACATATGTCTGTGAAAAAGGGACTTTTACAGCCTTTATTTTTCGGGTTTAATTTTTCTAGATCAGGAATTGGTCTTCATACAACTCAGATAAGGATTGGAAAGGATGACATAATTATTGAAATCGATTTATCTGATAGGCTTGTCTTCAATGAGGGAACAGACAATAAAACAACCCTTTCCAGACTTAAATGGTTGAACTCTAATCTCGCTCGAAACATTGCTTTGGTTGATGACTTAGATGCTTTAAATATTGTAGGAAAAGAAGTTAAATTTTCGGGAAAAATTGTCAAGCTGGGAAATGATGGTTTAATCGATAATGTTGAGTCTTTTTTTAATGAATCTAATTCGCTTGAATCTGAAATACAAACAAAATTGTTTTACCGTCCTATGGAGATCATTATTGAAGGGAAAAAAATTAAATATAATAAAATTAGACTAGGAGGGAGACAAAACAAAGGTATTTTAATGGCAGACGGAAAGGGAGATGGAGCAAAAATTGAAATAATAGCTGAACTTCTTTACGAAGGAGCGATGTCTTATAGAGTTAAGATTTCTGCTGAAAAAGACCTGGTAACTTCCAATATATCGTTAAACATGTATTACCTCTGTCCAGATTTTATGATAGGTTTTGGCAAGAGAGCAGGAGCTATTGAAAACATCGACAAAAAATGGGATAGGCAATATAATCAAAATTCTTTTTTCTTAGGCAAAGTCAACTGTGGCGCAAGAGTAAAATTTGAGGGAGCTAATGAGTCTAAAACAGTAGTGGGCTTTTACAAACAATGTCCAATAGATCCCGGAGAAAGTTGGGATAATGGAGGGCTTGGAGGAGTAAAAGTTGAGAAAACCGACCAGGGGGCAATTCTTTCTGCATATACCGGAAGAATTATTATGCCCGCAAAAAGTAGTATCGAATTTTTCTTTACTCTGCACTTTACTCCTTTTAAAGCAATAAATTTAAAGAAGTCTTTGGCTCTTAGAATTGGAAGGGACCAGTTGGCAACTACTTATGAAAAAATGATTGAAAGAGCAAAAAATGATAGGGTTACGTATTTAAACATTACTTACGGAGGGGAGGTAAATCCTTATCTCAATTACCCCTTTCCATATATTAAAGCTATATCTGCTTTATCAAGGACAGCTCATAAAAATGGATTAGGCATAAGTGTTTCTTATAATTTGAGAGATATAAGCATTCAGAATCGAGAAATATACGCATACAAGGCGTTAGGGGAGGAGTTAATATTAAGATTAAATGATAGCACATATGCGGATCCCCGGCTGTCTCAACAACTTGGGCAGGATGTGCTTTTAGCAAAAGTAGTTCGATACACTTCTGGAAAAAGGAAGGGTCTTAATGATTATGCAGTTGTTACCACACCTAGATCCAGGATGGACAATTATTACGTAGAAGGGTTGAATTACCTTGTACATAACGCGAATGTCGACGCCGTTTCTATAAGAGATGCAAATGTATCTAGAACAACGATTGAAAGGATAAAAAAGGTAATTTTGCAAAAGAAGGCTTTTCCTGGCATCATCGAGATGCAAGTATCTGACCAATTAAACGAGAATAGTGGTTATGCAAACTCTCTTAATTATTATACTGATGTACTGCCTTTCCTAGATAAGATATGGCTTGATCGTAGCTTTGAGGGAATGCCAGAGAATCCAGATACAATTTTAGCTGAATGTTCAGGATTATTATACGGTACAGCTGTTGTTGGGAGAGAAAACGATTCGATATCTAAATGTCTTCTGTTTGCGATGCTTCCCAAATATGGACTTAAGTATGATGTCAGCGAAGCGTTAGGAGATGTTTATAGACATTTAGACGATTTTCATATAGATCAAGCTTCTTTTAGAGGATTTTGGGACTCTTGTAATCCAGTAAGGACTGACAAAACAGAAGTCAAATGCTCAACGTATTTAAAAGGAGAAGATATGTTAGCTGTATTTTACAATTTTTCTAATGGTGTTTCAGTTTTTGAAATTGGAGTGGAGAATAAATTAGGATTTACTACTGTGAATAAAAAAATATACACTTTAGAGATATC
>JAQVQU010000013.1:19385-25582 GCA_028701415.1 Clostridia bacterium
TAAAATTAGGTTAGAAACGAATGGAAATTATGCACTCGATAAAGAAAGAAGGTATGAAGACAAAAACAACTCTTTGTTTATTTTTTTGCATTCTATTGTTGCTTATTTTTACTGTTATTCTGTCTTTCAGCTTCCCGATAAAAAGCACTAATATAGTTGCAAAAGCAGAATTTTCTTTATCTGGGTCGGGAACGGAACAAGATCCATTTTTAATTGGTTCAGTGAGTGAATTATTGGAATTTAGCAATAAGGTTAATCATCCTGAGACCCCGGAGGAGACCCTTGGGTTAGTATTTGCCCTCAGCGCTGATATAGACATGTCTGAAATTGAAGAAGGAATCGAATTTAATTCAATAGGAACAGTAGCTCATCCGTTTGCTGGAAAATTTTTGGGGAAATATAACGGTATTCCTCATGTTATATCAAATTTGACAACTTCGGGAAAGGGATTATTTGGCTATACTTCTTCTACTTCTATTATCGAGGGTTTGGGTGTTGCAAACGCTCAAATTGGGGATGATAGTATGATTTCAGAAGTAGGAGGGATTGTTGGAAATAATCTTGGAATCATAAGATACTGTTTCTTCTATGGAACTGTAGAAGGTATTAACTCGGTGGGGGGAATCGCTGGGGTAAACGGATCTGAAAGCGGAACTACTGGAGATATAGATACTTGTTATACTTCAGGAAATATTGTTGCTAGTGGAACTTATGTGGGAGGAGTCGTTGGAAAGAACTATAGAAGAGTAAGTGGAACATACTCTTTATCGAAAATTTCATCTGCTTATTGGCCTGGGGTTAATTATAACGGAAATATCGGGGGAGTAGTTGGCGGAAGAATGAACACTGCTGATAGTTATAATAGCACACCTCAGTATTCATATTTCAACAAGGATATTAATTATTCAAATCTAAATGCAATCGGATATGGCGCTTCAAAGGATAATGTCGCTGTCCCTGATAACATATTGGCATCTGACTATAGATTTTCTGGGATTTATTCTGCAGATTTCCAGAATAAGTCACTAACCGAATTATTTGGTCAGTCTTATGAAGCGCGCTGGCAGAAAGGTAAATATATAGCGACCGATTATTCTGCTTGGTATGCTCCGGTAATTAAAAATTATGTTCCTTCAGTATCGGATTTTAATTCAAATTATTATTTTAAAAACAGTGTGGCCATAAGAAGATATGGCTATACTCATAATCAATATGAGTGGGGGACAGCAAATAACCCTTACTTAATTGAGAATATCGAACACTTTTCTAATCTTGCTCAAGCTGTACAAAACAGCATTAGACCAGAAACCTATCTTGGAAAGTTTTTTTTGCAGACTTCTGATTTGAACTTTTCTGGAGTAACCCCCACAATAATTGGCAGAAGACACGAAATCGTAAATCCGTTCTCGGGGACATATGATGGGGACAACCACTCGATATTAAATTTTGATCTTACCGAATCGCCTTATGTCACTCAAACGTATGTGGGTCTTTTTGGTTATCTTTCGTCTAATGGAACCCTTAAAAATATTATAATTGATAGTTCGTGTAAATTTGTAGGAAGGAGTTTTGTTGGTAGTTTAGTAGGTTTTAGCCAGGGAGGAACGGTTCGAAATATTGTTAGTAGAGCAGAGATTTCTGCGAGTATAGATTATGGTGGTGGTATTGTAGGCCAGGCGGACGGGGGATCATATACTAATATCATAAGCGATGTTTCATTTAGCGATGTAGACCCCTTACTGATAAGCAAACATAAGGGTATTTTTGGCGCATCAGTCAGTACATCTCTCACTAACGTTTGGTACATAGACAATCCTTTGAAGAGTGCAGGGGTCACGGGAACATCAGGACAGGGTAATGTCCTCCATCTTTCGGTCTCTTACGGGAGTATAACAGCATCTATGGACAATGAAGGACAAATTACCTTTACAGCGCTGCCCCTTTCTGGTTGGGATAGCTCATATAGATCTATTTCAGAGGAGATTATCTCTTCGGAAAATATATATGCTCCCTTGATTTCAGAAACTAGGCGTAATCTGGAGTATTATTTAAGATTTGTTAAAGAAATATCTATTTCAATTGAGAATTTATTAGGTGAAGTTGTGTCAATTGATAATGTCGCTGCGCCTTCATTAAACACGAAATATTGGGTCGGCCAAAGATTTAGTGTAACAGTTGATATATCGGATACCTTAGAAGGATATTATGTTCACGATTCCATTTTTTTGGATGAAGGGGATAATCCCTTAACTGCGCCTGACTACGTAAACTATTATTACGATAATTATCAAAAAAAGATTAGTCTTAGAACTGAAATGATGGAGGAATTAGCTTCAGTTTGCATTATTGTAGAAAGGATTTCTCTTACTGCAGGGGCTTTCCCCAGTCCAATAACCTATACTGGTGAATCGGTCTATAGCTTTAATCCTGAGATTGATTTAGCAGGAGGTGGACCGGAAGGGTTTTCTTATTTAGTTGATTATTATGGTGTTTTGCCGATCAATGTTACAAGCAATGGTAAATACGCCGTAGTTTATTCCAAGGATGGATCAGTTCGAGGGAAACTCGATAGGGAGTATGTAATAACTCCTAAGGAACTTTCGGTAGTTTTTACAGAGGCTGACCACTCTGTAGTGAATACTGTTAAAGAATTTGACGGGATTGGAGGGGTAGATTCATTTGGCGATTTGATTTTTCAGAGCACTCAAGTGTTGCAAGAAAAGGTTGTTGGCATAGCAAGTGTCGATTCTTCTAATCTTGCTAAGCTAGAAGTTACCGCAGAAATTTCTTATGCTGCGCCAGATGTTAGCCCGAATGAGACAATTAACGTTCAAGTAAGGTTTTCTTTGAGAGGGAGTTCTAAAGATAACTATATTGTACCAGCCTCAGTAGAAGGCCCGTATGGTGGGATCTCAAAGAGAATGATAAAAGTTGTGGTGGAATCCTCTTTGTCTAAGCAATATGATGGTCTTTCGCCTTCTCCTCCTTTAGTTTATTACATTGATTATCGGTCAAGTACTTTCCCTAAGGAGATGGAACTTAAAAAAGCACCAAAGTTTTCTTATGCCCCTGAATCAGGAATCGAAACCCCAAATGTAGGAGAGTATTTGCTAAGCGTAGCTTTTGGAGATGTATCGGATGGTAATATTTTCGAACTATATTTTTCTGATCCAGAAGATCCGTTGGGGACGCTTGAGAATCTAAGTTATTATATCTTACCCAGGGCTTGTCAGGTAACTTATATTGGATTCGAAGAATCAAAATATGTATCAGAAAGTACAGGTAGTTTAGTGTACAACCCAAGTAGAATAATGTCATATAGTGCGGAGTTTTCGGATATAGAAGGGAATAAACATGCGCTAACATTAGAGCATTGGGAAAATGGTAGTTCTATGCTTCACGATCCTTATGAAGGGGGTGAGTATACCTCATATGTTCAGGAAGGATTGTTATATGGTCTTGATTCTGAAACTGAAAAAAATTATTATCTTGCTAATCCCAGTATTAACTTTATAATTTTGCCTGCTGAACAAAGTGATATTTCAATAGCCCTTCCAGACAGCATTAATGAAATTGATTTTACCGAAATACTTGAACTTAACATTTCTGGTGGAAGCGGGACTGGAGAGATTACGTATTCTTCTGGACTAGGTCCAAATTTGGAGGAGCCAACTGGGCGTTGCACAATATCTGGAGACATTCTGACTCCTGAAAAGGCAGGAATCGTTTATTTAATGGCCTCAAAAGCGGGAAATAGAAATTATAACCAAGCACTTTCAACAAAATTCGCATTAACGATTAATAAAGTATCTATTGGACTTTCTTTGGACTCGGCAGAGATAACATATGGGGAATTTTATGGTTTAATATTTAGATTTAACGGAGATCTTTCTCCTGTGCCTACAGGGTTTACTCCCCCGACAGTTATTATTTCTTCAGCCGATTTTTCTGCTGAATATAACAATGAAACAAAATATGATGCAAATGAATACGAATTGAAGATGAGTCAAGATGCTTCTTCTGATGGATATGAGTTTATTTTTGATGATCAACAAACCGTAGCTTTTACTGTACTTAGAAAAAATATATCTATTACCGCAGATAATGTAAGCTGCGTTTATGGAGATGATGGATCTGAACTCACCTTCACTGTGATTGATGATATAGGCGAGGATGAGATATTGGGCGAATTAACAAGGGATTCAGGGGTAGATTGTGGTCAATATTCGATTAATATAGGAAATTTAATCGAAGCTAATCCCAATTACGAAATTGATTTTACTCAAGGTGTTTACTCAGTTACTCCAGCTGAAATTACGGTCAGGATTGATCCCAAGACCAAGCTCTTTGGATCTCCCGATCCTATTCCTTCTTATTCTGTCGAAGGGCTAAAATTTGATGATACTATAGAATCAATTGGGCTAGAGGGAACCATTTTAAGAGCTCTCGGGGAGAATTCCTATAAACAAGGAATATCTTCACCTTACGCTGATTATTCTTACTACGCCTCATCGGGGGATTCATCTTTTAGGCACGATTCATCAAATTACTCACCCGTGATAACTGTTATAAACGCGACGTTAAGAATACTTCCTGTTTCACCCGAATTTATTAATATTGTTCAAGTTAGAACAAGGTATGGGAACACATTGGCTCAAAGTTTATATGGAGTAAGTCAATCCCTAGAAATGCCTTCTCTTGCTGAGGCAAGAGGCCGTCAATACTTTGTTTCTCAGGGAAGGTGGGAGGAAATAATTGTTCCAGGAACGTTTTCTTGGAAAGATGATAAAATTAAACCCACATTTGAGAATTCTTCTACATTTTTAGCTGAGGCAATATTTATTCCTACAGATAGGAACTATAAAGTTAGCTCTTTTAATATTTCAATTTTACCCATCAGAGTTCCTGTAACTATTACTTTTACGGGAGAAGATACCTTTGAGTACAATGGAAATGACCATAAAGAAATGACATATGATTTTTCTGGTGTTCTTTTTGCCGACGATTTATTTGATACTATTTCCTACAATGGAGAGGTAATTAACGCGGGAGATTATAGAGCAACAGTATCTATAACTAATGGTAATTATATTATTACAAACACAACGAATATTGAAATTACGGTCGAAAAGAAGGAGTTAATTATCAGCCACCCAAGCATTAGGATTCCTCTTAATGGAACAATACAATACGCTTTTGTTTATGAAGGGTTTGTAGAAGGGGAAGACTCTTCAGATTTAGAAAGGCTTCCTCAAATTGAATTTGAGAACTCTGTAGGAGTTCAACAAGGTATATATCCTTCAGGTGCACGATCTGAAAATTATTATTTCACATATATGCCCCTAGATGTCACAGTTCTTGCAATTCAGCTTCAGCCTAGCTCTAGCAATACAGATATTAAGGTGGCAGGAGTCTTTGAGGAAGGCATAGAGTGCCTATGCGCACCGATTATTTCGGGGTTAGAATATAAGAATAATGCAGGAAAGTTTGAAGCAGCCAAAGCGAAATATTCTGAAATAGCAGATACAAAGATTAATTCCATGTATTCAATAAAGTTTGTGGACTCTGAGGGAACCCCTGTTTCGGAATCTGGAGTTAGCACTATGACCTTGACTCTTACCGAAGATCAGGTTAATAGATACTCTGAATTTAAGTTTTTCGGGGTATCTTCTTCAGGAGATATGGTCTTATTAGAAGCCCCAGAATTGGATGGGAATGAGGTAACATTTGAGGTGGAAGATTTAGTTTCCATTATGTTTTTAGAGGCTGAAACAGAAACATTTAACATGCTATATTTATATATCGGAATTGGCGGCTTTGCTGCTTTAGCAGGTGTTCTTATTTTGATATCTGCAGTAATAAGAATTCGAAACAAGAGAAGAATAATTCAGTTTAAGGATAATGATTAAGTCCTATTTAGGGTATCCGATTTAATAACTAAGGATAACTATTTTATTACATTAAAATTTCACTGAACAGTGTTTATATGTTCTAATTTATTATGTAATTAGATTTTTAAACGGTTCCATATAGTTTGAAAAATATATTTTTTCTTTTATAAAAAGGAGGAATACAATTGAGTTTTTGACACAGTTTTGCAAAAATGATGATCGTTAGACTAAGAGAGCTTTTCTCTTTTGAAAAAGTCTTAGACGCATGTTGAATTAGATTTTTAGTATAGGCATTTATAATGAGGT
>JAQVQU010000079.1:0-3197 GCA_028701415.1 Clostridia bacterium
TTTTTATCTTCTAAAACTCTTCGGTTTTTTTCTCTAATTCTATTTAGTTTACTATATCCCGTTCCCTAAAAATCTCTATTTATATTCCTTTTCTTATCTTTTTATCTTCAAAAACTCTTCAGGTTTTTCTCTAATCATATTTAGTTTACTATATCTCGCTTCCTAAAAACACACAAAATTTCTCCCATAATTAGATAATCCCATAGAAAAACAACCCCTGGTTTCCCAAGGGTTGCAAAAGGAGGTAATACTATGACAACTAGTTATGACATTAAAAATCAACTATTTGCATAGTAAAAAGGTCTATTTCTTTTCGACTGCTGCCTCGTTTTCGAGATCTTCAAGTGCCTGAACACTTATAGCAAAACAGTCAGCAAGGGCGTCTAAATCAGTGTTATCATAACTATCTTCTCTCGTGTGATAATACTTTTGTATATCGTGAGACATCCCGGTTATTCCAATTGACTTAAACCCACCCTGATTAAACGCTGCGCTGTCCGTTGCCCCCAAAGGAACGGTTGTATCGTTACAGGTTAAGCCCAGCTTCTTAGCCGCATTTTTAAATATTGATGCTGCAGTAGGATCAGCTTTGACCGTTCCATTAAGGTCTCTGTTATTTACGCCCAAAAATTCCTTCTCTCTTATGGTGTCAAAGGCAAATATATATGTTGGAACATCTTCATATTCCCCTTTGTGCGCTTCTGTCCAAGCCTTTGCTCCGCGAAGTCCAGCTTCTTCTGAGCCAGTAATTAAAACCCCAACTTCCGTGTTTTCTAGTTCTATTCCACTTTCTTTAAGTGCTTTCATTATGGATATACCCATATAACAAGCTGTTAGATTATCGTTAGCGCCATCCACAACTCTTCTCTCGTTCCAGAAGAAAAACATTGAGATAAAAGATGGAACAAAAGCAAACATACCATATCCAAGCTTATTTATTATGTCTCCAGCGCCTATTACTGTTGCAGCCTGGTTTACGCCCCTAAGAACGATACCAGCAATGATTACTCCGAAGATATATACTATTCCAGTAAAAACGGAGAGGAGTATCGCTAACATTGCTTTTCCCCCTAGGTGATAAACCATGGGCCATTCATAAGCTGCATCTGGGTGTCCGTTATAGAAAAGACGTCTTTTTACTTCGCCCTTAGGCTTTTTTATCGATGTAAGATTATAACTGGTCTTCTTTTCAAAAAGTTTATCTACCAATCTTTTGTACATTATAAACTGTCCAAACATAATAACCATTGCGGCTATAACAAGAACCATAGACAGTATGGGCATAAAGAAGTAGGCTGCCATTGCCAAGAAAACAAAAGTAACCGATATATATATCCAACTCATAAAAGATGCTGGGTATACATCAAAGGGCTCTACTACCACTTCATCAGTATATTCTTCAAGTTGCTTAGCCATATACTCTACTGACTGCTTTTCGCCTTCACTTCCAGGATCCCTCTTCCCGAAAGTTTTGATAACGTTGGTTATCTCTTCCTGCATATATGCAGCAGCTTCCGCCTTTTTTTCAATTATTTTTGATAAATCCATCTTTTTTCCCTCCATAGATTTTTCTCAAACAAACTGTTTTTTTTCCGTTTTCGTTAAAAGTTCCTCTCAATATCTTCTCATTATCCATACAAACTTAGTTTTAATTATATCATTGTAGGTTTATTTAGACAACGCCGATTTTTATATATATGAACTAACTATTTCCTTCTTAAATTTCAGTAAATAACTATCTTTTTAAGAACATTTCCTGATAAACCCTTCTTTGTTTGGTATTAAATTATTCTTCAGCAACAACAATGTCATCCGTTTCCCATTGCATCGTTACTTCTTCTTTTGGATATTTTGATTCGTATTTGTCTTGATAATAGTTCTCGTCGTTCCAAGTAGCGTTTCCGTTTCCATCAATTTTTATGACAGTACATCCTCTTTGCATCCCAAGTTTTGATATTCCAGCATACGCTAAATAGTCGATGCTCTTTCCGTATGTCATCCTAACCCCTTTATATTCTATAGAAAGATTGTTGATATGGTCGTGTCCCCAGAACATTCCCTTCGTCGAGCCTAATTCAACTATTTTTTCAAACATCTCGTCTTCCCCATCCCCCGAATATATCCCAGGATCTTTTTCATGTATCGAGCCGTACCAGTACTTAACATCTGTGGTGTTTTGGAAATTATTATCCTTAAATTCATTGTATGCATCTAACATTTCCACCAGCGGGATATGGAAAAACATTAGAGATTTTACAGTAGTAAAGTCTTCCGGATTTGAAAGAACCATAGTAGAAACAAGAGAAGTATTTTCTGAATTCAAAGCTAAAACTCTTTCTTCATACCACTCAACTTGATTTTGATGAATATTATCATATTTCCAATCCAGCCCAAGGAAACTTCCTGGAACATAAGCTTGGGAATCTATGGTAAATAACGCTTGAGAAATAAGACCGTTTGTTCTTCTAATTTTTATTAGCGAGTTCCCATATCCATCTACATCTTCAGGGCCTCTTTGAAAAAGACAATAGTTAAATTCCTCTCTTTCATAAAACTCGGAGATTTGCTCTCTATTATATTTACTATATGACTCAGTATCATGGTTACCAAAAGTTATGGTCCAGTACACTTCCAGTTCTTCCATTAAATTAGCAATGAGTGTTGCTCCTTTTAAATTATCTCCTGTTCCGGCTTGTGGGGGGACAGGATATACCACATCTCCAGTTAAGATTACTAAATCCGGTTTTTCGTAAGTAATCATCGCGGCAACAGCATTCAAAGCTTTTCTATCCTTAGAAAAACTGAAGGCCCCTGCTCCTAAATGAATATCGGTTATCTGTAGAACTTTAAATTCTTCATCCGTAGTAAAGGAATAGAATCCATCATCCTCAATATCTGGAACTAGTTGCGGATTCGCATAAACCACCTTATCGAAAGTCTCAACATACTTAAGTATAGAGCTATATCCTGCTGCATTTATTATTGCTAATATGATAAAGAAAAACCCTATTAATACTGCAACACTAGCGGTTACTATCAGGGCTTTTTTTCTCGATCTTTTCTTTTCTCTTATAGTTTTAACTTTCTTTATTTTTTTAATCTTTTCCATAAATCCTACCTTTAAAACCCTTGTCGGTAATACAAAAAAACAACACTCTTATTATATATTAGGGGGTATATATAGTCAATATTGAATA
>JAQVQU010000079.1:3297-6270 GCA_028701415.1 Clostridia bacterium
GAACTTCAATTTATGCTATACTTTTTGCATGATTGATATTATTTCTTTGTGGAAGGAAGTTACCTACAAAATATCAGGATCTTTAAATTCTGCGGCCTATTCTCTTTGGATAGATACGCTGGTTCCAGTATGCATTAAAGACTCCACTCTTATCTTAAAAACCCCCTCTCAGGCGACAAGAGCTACTCTTAGTACCCGTTATAAAGAGATGATAAAGGATTTTGTCTTTGAAACCAATAATCAAATTAAAGATATTGAGTTGGTCATAGAAGAGGATTTAAAGTATTTTGAGAAAGAGATTGCCGAACAAAGCAGAGTTCAAAAGAGAGATGATGAGATTCTTACAAATGGAGATACTTCTTCCTCTACTCCCATATCAAGATATACTTTTGATAACTTTGTTGTTGGTGAAAGCAATAAACTTGCCTACCATGCAGCCTTATCTGTGGCAAAAACCCCTGGATCTTCAGATGGATATCTTTCCTTTAACCCGTTATATATTTATGGGGGAGTGGGTCTTGGAAAAACGCATCTGATTCACTCAATATGGAATTACCTTCTTGAAAATAATCCCAAGCTTAAGGTTTTATATGTGGCTGCCGAGAAACTAACCAATGATTATGTGGAGGCTCTTACAAATTCTTCCTCAAAATCCAGATCCTCTTTTAATATGAGTGCTTTTCGGAATAAATATAGAAATATTGATGTTTTAATGATAGAGGATGTCCAGTTTCTTCAAAATAAATCGGGATCTCAGGATATGCTTTTTCATATTTTTAATGATCTATATCAAAATAGTAAGCAGATTATATTATCCTCCGATCGTCCTCCAAAAGAAATTAATTCTTTAGAAGACAGACTTCGTTCAAGATTCGAGGGTGGCCTTCTTGCCGATATAAGTATGCCTGATATAGAAACTAGAATAGCAATTATTCGTAAGAAGATACTTCTTGAGAATGTAGCCGTTCCCGATGATGTTGTTTATTTTCTTGCCGAACAGTTCGATAACAATATACGTGAACTTGAAGGAGCTTTATCAAAAGTTATTCTATATTCTCACTTATTAAATAAGAAAACACCTTCATTAGAAACAGCTAAAGAGGCTTTAAGAAGCGTTACTCAACCAAACAGAGCTATGGATGCAGATGATATAATAAACGCCGTATGCTCTTATTTAAGGGTATCTAAGACAGATATCATAAGTAAAAAGAAAACTAAGGATATAGCTGAAGCTAGACATATGGCTATTTATCTTATAACAGATATATTATCTATTCCTCTTGTTACTATTGGCCAAATTTTTGGAGGAAGAGATCATACTACTATAATTCATTCCAGAGATTTTATTGCAGAAAAATTAAAAACTGATACTTATGTTGCAATGCAACTAAAAGATATCAAAGGTATTTTAAATCTGGGTAAAAAATCTATATAATAGTAAATGTGGAAAGGTGTTGATAAATTTTAAAATATATCAACAAATTATAAACATAAAAAGTACCGTTTTTTAAGGATATTTCCTGCAAAAATGGCAATAAGTTCCTGTTTTAAAGCTTAATAACATTTCCACAGAGCTTATTATAATGATTATTAATTAAATACATATATTTATGAGGAGAAAAAAAATGAAATTCATATGCAATCCGACAGAATTTTCAGAAGCTCTGGCAGTAGTTAGTAAAGCCTTACCAGCAAAAGCAACTACTCCTATATTAGAGGGAATAAAAATATCAGTCGATAATGATATAGTAACTTTATCTGCAACAGATGTTGACTTATTTATTGAAAGAAAAATTAAAGCAAGAGTCCTTTTAGAAGGAGAGACTGTTGTACCGGGAAGATTTTTTACAGATTTTATAAAAAAATTGACAGATCTAAATGAGATAGAAATCGAAAAATTGGATAAGGATCTGAAGATTTTATATAACGGAAACGAAACAGTAATTAAGCCTTTTGACGAGGATACCTTCCCAGAATTTAGAGATGGGGAAGAATTAAACTCTTTTTCTGTTAAACAGAGAGAATTAAGGGATGTCCTTGAAAGAACAATTTTCTGTGTCGCAGTTGATGAGACCAGGCCTATTCTTAAAGGATGCTTATTACATTTGAAAGGAGAGGAATTAACCGCTGTCGCTTTAGATGGATATAGATTAGCTATATGTAAGTGTCCAGTAGTCTTAGGAGAAGGAACGGCAAAAGTAGTGCTTCCTGGTAAAAACTTAAACGAAATTTCTAAGATATTAGATGATACTGACGATGTTGTAAAAGTGAGTATTCAGAAAAATGTAGTTAAATTTGAATTAGAACATACTAAGATAAGCACCAGACTAATTGAAGGAGATTTTATCGCATACGAGAACATAATTCCTAAGGATCCTATCGGAGTAGTTACAGTAAATAAGGAAATGTTTGAAAAAGGACTGGACAGGGCCTCTTTAATTGCCAGAAAAAGAAAGAATAACTATGTAAAACTGGATATAGGGGAAAATAGCATGAATATTAGCTCAGAAGCGGAATCTATGAAAATATCTGAGTCGGTTCCTTGTAAACTTAATGGGACTAATATCGTAATTGCTTTTAATAGCAAGTATTTATTCGATGCCTTTGCAAAAATTAACGAAGACTATATTACAATGAACTTTGTGAGTGCTAATGCTCCTGCAACGATCACCCCAATTGAAGGAGACAAATACAAATATGTCGTTCTGCCCGTAAGACTGGCACTATAAAATACAACATAAACACTCTTTTTGGCTCTTTCTAACGGAAGAGCCTTTTTTATACCCATTCTAAAAGAGAATAACAATTCCCTTTTAATTGATTCAAGAACAACAAAACACAAATATGTGGAAAACTCCCCAAAAAAGGGTATCAAAAGGGGTAGTTGTCCACAATGTTACCAACTTGTCCACAAGGATACCCCCTTGTATCTATAGCGCTATATATCCTCAAAAAAGCATCAAAAATACCTCT
>JAQVQU010000080.1:0-3404 GCA_028701415.1 Clostridia bacterium
TGTTCAGCCCCTTTTCTGTACCACTTTACTGCTTCCTCAAGATTTTTTTCTACTCCTTCTCCAATATGAAAATAGTACCCCAGATTAGCTTGAGCGATTGCATCTCCTTGCTCAGCTTGCTTAATCAACTCTTGAAATCTTTGGTCGAGGTTGTTTACGCTTTCACACATTTATTCAATCTCTCCATTTTTTTCTAAAAATACCAATCATTTATCTGTTATATCTATGTATCTTAGTATCATAATACAACGTATGCCCTATCTTGAAATTCCTTTAATTAGCCTTTATATTATATCAAACGTACATAAAACAAATAACATATCAAATCCCATCTCATCTTGCAAAATACCATTTAGTTGTATATAATAAATGTATAGTCACTTTTAGGAGGTGAGATATAATGGATAATAGAAAACTCGAGGATCTTCAGAGGAGTTTGGATATCCGTAAATGGCACGACAGCGAAGATAACGGCATAGATATGTGCAGGCACTATGAGTTTTGCAAATTCTGTAAATATGAATCAGACTTTCCGTGTGCAAGAGCATATAACCGTATGGAACTAGACAAAGAAAAACCTGCAAAGAAAACAGAAGCAGTTAAAAAGGCTCCAGCAAAAAAACCTGCTGCTAAAAAATAAACTGTATGGCCAAAATTTAATTTAGCACCCGCAAGGGTGTTTTTTTTATTCTATTGTGTGTTCAACTCCTGTAAAAAATTGCTTTTTAATTTGTAGCTTTAATAAATTTAAGTTTATCCAAAAGGGTTCCGAAGCTTCGGTTTGTCTATTTAGCGATATATTTCAGTTTTCATTTCTGTAAATAGGCTCAACAAATTACTTATCTAATATAACTATCATGTATTTAAGGCTCCCAAAAACACTATGTCTTCTTTATACCTCAAAGTATATAATGCATATACATGTATTATCCATTAATCTCATTTAGATATTTTTATGCAATTTCATAGCGTGGAAAGTCTTAGTCAACTGAAGGTTTACACAGTTTATTTTTTAGGAATTTAAAAAGGCCCAGTTCACAATCACTGGACCTTTCTGGTTTCTTAATTAAATATATGATACTATTTGCCCATGTATTCATCGAATAATTCTTGCAGTTTTTTGCTCTCGATAAATACTTCTTTCTTGATGTCTTTTTCTATAGTAAATTTATTGTCTTCTTCATCTCTCTCATATACTTTTTCAGGGGTATTTTGACTAGTGTAATCGGTGTATCTTGTGTTTTTCTTGGCGTCAATTACTGATTTTCTAAGATCATCATAATATGTCTTTCCAGTATTATCATAAGTTCTTTTCAAATAAGCAATTTTTTCTGCGTCAGATGCGAATGTCAATTCTTGGTCATCAGTATCTCCTGCAAAAGGAACAAAACTAATGGCTTCCAAGTGAATTCCATAAGAAGAGAATGTATATCCAAGACCTACTTCGCCCGAATCCTTAATTCCATCCAAATCAGTATCCGTCCATGCAAATGCATTTCCGACCACTCCTGACTCTTCAAATACATCTTCAGCTAAATCCAAAAATGGTTTTTGGAAGTTGCTGTTTTTTCCATAGTACCCAATTGATTTATTCATGATACCAGGATCTTCATTGTACATATACATATATTCTTCAAACTTAGAAAGTGCAGCCACGCTGATTTCCGCAGGGGTCATTTCTGTGTCATCATATATGGCTTTCAATTCTGTTTCCAGTCTCGCCATAACATCAACAACCTTTTCTTCATAGTCTATAACCAATGCACTATCGACAATTTTGCCAAAAGGAACTGCAGGGCAAACACCTTCGCCTTCATATGAACAAGTAGCCTCAGTGTCTCCATCTTTATGTAGAGGGCACTCATATTCGGGGTCATAATTGGGGTTAGCTGCTTTTGTCATCATTGAATCTTTTACATATTCCTGATACAACTTCAAATCTTCTTCTGACCCAGAATGCGCATTTAGGAATTCTGTTTGTTCAGTAGTGAAATTAAAAAGAATGTTATACACATAGAATGTTCCAGTTAAATCTTCAACTGCGGGATAATAGTACATTTTAGAAATATCTTCGGTAATTTTTTCTTCAAAAGTTTTCTTGTTGTCTGCAGAAGCCCCTGGCAATGTAATATCCTTGTACCCTGCTTTAGCAGTAGCATAAAGATAATCGAAATCTTCTAATATCTCCGCATCTATTTCTGCTTCGCTCAAAGTTGCGATTGTATCCATTCCCAGTTCTGCTTGAAGAGCCGAAAGAACTGTAGTCTGATAAGCAGAATTATAATAGTAGGCAGAATTCTTGTATGACCTTTTCATATTATTGAGCAAATCTTCATATGCCTCGACCAGAAATCTATCTGAACCAACCTGTTTTTTTAGTGCATCGTACTCGGCTTGAAAATCTCTCTCTACAAAATATATATTTTGTGCGATAAGTTCGTCGATTGTTGCGTACCTACTAATTTTAATTTCATTAATTTCAACTTTAGAAAGATCTTCTTCCTCTTCGGGATCATTCTTAGTTGCCCTAGTAGACTTTAATGTATATTCATGAGTTAAAGTATGCTCTTCTGTCTCAATGTCTCCATTTACAACTTTAGTTTCCTCAAATACTATTTCAATTTTCTTTTCTTCTGGGGTCTTGGAACTATTTTCCTCTCCAAACTCTGTGGAGAACGGGGTCTTTAACATAGTTCCGGATACTGGGAAATCATTGCTAACAGTATCATCATCATATTTCACAAATACTTCTAGTTTTCCACGGTCAAGTTCTTCTCCGGCATAGTACACATCTTTTAAATATGCAAGTGTCGCAGCAGTAAAATGAATGGATGCTACATCTTCCTTGGAAATTTTCTTCACGGGTTCATTCAAGCTTTCTATGTATGCAGATTCTCTTAAAGATTCGAGGGAATCATCCATATTCTTATTTACCGACCAAACAGCAAGGCTCTTCTCTGCGTGGGTTAGTACATCAACAGGATTTACAAATGCACCCCCACCCGATAAAACAGCAAATCTTTGGTTGCTCGTTGATTCAGCAGTCGCAAGAAAAGGCATAGCTTCCGTTAAAAGATATGCTGTCTTCATTTTACTTTCTACCGCATAATCAAGAAGTTGTTCTACAGTATAGTATCCCTGTTGAACATAACTGGCATTTTGGCTGTATAACGTATAAAAATAATCATTAATTTCATTCTTCGAGACATTTATTACAATCCCGTTTCTAGTAACGGTAATCAGAGCTTCGTTGGCCACCCTGTCATCATTTATGCGAATGAATGCGCATGAAGGCAACACAATTGCCGCCATCAACGCAACAAATACTATAAGTGCCACTATTCTTAATTTACTGAAACGACTCATTTTATCTCCCGGGAAGTTAGTAATTGTCTTATTTTTTT
>JAQVQU010000080.1:3504-6246 GCA_028701415.1 Clostridia bacterium
GCTATAAGCAAAAACCTCAAAATGATTTCAATTCTCGTATCCGGTATTTGTTTCTTGTTGTTAAAAATTATGGTGGGTGGTTCGCTCGGGCTTAATACAGCCTCCTCTTGGAATGCATCCATAGCTTTAAATACATTTGGATTATTGAATAAGGAATTGTCATAAAACATCAATCCCATTCCATATGCTGTGGCAGTCACTTGCTTAATATTTAAAGCTTGAGCTAAGTGTTTTATTAAACCCACTTTTATTAATCTTAATGCAGGAACTGGGACTTTACCATCCGAATCTTCATAGTGCTTTATTAGTTCTTTTTCCTCCTGAATACTGGTTAATGAGGATACTCTCTTGTAAAAAATTACCCTTCTCTCAGGAACTAAAATATAGTTCTCTGGAAGATATATTTCCCCATCAATCTTTATGTCCGTTTGTATTACTGTACTTACTTGTTGACCTTGCAACTCCTTAACTGATTCATCTAAAAGTCTGCAATACATATCGTATCCGACTTTTTGCATATTCCCATGTTGCTCTCTGCCCAGTATGTTTCCAGCTCCCCTGATTTCCAAATCCTCCATGGCAATCTTAAAACCACTTCCCAGTTCAGTATATCTTGTCAAAGCATCCAATCTCTTCCCTGCATCCGTAGTCAAGACTTTTCCTTCCCTAACAGTAAAATATGCATAAGCCAAATTGTGGCTTCTTCCCACCCTTCCTCTTAACTGATAAAGTGCAGATAACCCAAGCATATCGCTATCAATTACTATTAGGGTGTTTGCACTGGGCAAATCAATCCCATTTTCTATTATTGTTGTTGAAACCAGAACCTGATACTCCTGATTATAAAATGAATTTATTCTATCCTCGAGTTCAGCTGCACCCATTTGTCCATGTGCATAAGTAACAGCTATATCCTCTCCCACCAACTCCTGGACTCTTCTATAAAAGGACTCGATTCCTTGCACTCTGTTAAATAGAATAAATACCTGACCCCCTCTTCCGACTTCCCTCTTAACTGCATCTTTTACCAATGAATCAGTATATTCAACAACATAGGTTTCAACAGGCAATCTATTTTGAGGAGCATTTTCTAATGTAGAAATATCCCTTATTCCACTAAGAGCCATGTGTAACGTTCTGGGCACGGGAGTTGCCGAAAGAGATAGTACATTAACGTTACTTTTCATAAGTTTTATCTTTTCTTTCTGCTCTACCCCAAACCTTTGTTCTTCATCTAAAACCAGTAATCCCAGATCCTTAAACTGAACATCTTTGCTCAAAATCCTATGAGTAGCCACGACTATATTTGTCTTTCCTGCCTCTATATCCTTCAGTACCTGTTTTGTCTTATCGGGGCCTACAAACCTAGATAGCATGTCAATATTTAAATTATACTTTTTTAATCTTTCACTGATAGTGTTGTAATGTTGCTGGCATAAAATTGTAGTCGGAGATAGTATTGCGGCTTGTTTCCCTTCAAGTATGGTTTTAAATATTGCTCTTATTGCCACTTCTGTTTTGCCAAATCCTACATCCCCGCATAGAAGTCGGTCCATAATCTTACCCGATTCCATATCTCTTTTAATTTCATCGCTTGCAAGAAGTTGATCATCCGTTTCAGTGTACTCAAAATCCTCTTCCATTTCTTTTTGCCAATAAGTATCTGGCTGGTATTTATACCCTTTTGTTTTAAGTCTCTTTTTGTAAAGCCCCACAAGGTCAATTGCCATCTCTTTAATGGACTCTTTTACTTTGTCTTTTAATTTTTCGAAGTCTCTGCTTCCAAGTCTATGGATGGTGGGCTTTCCTCCCCCGTTATACCTTTCAAGTTCATCCATTCTAGAAACAGGCAAATACAATCTATCTTCGTCTTTGTATCTAATGACGTAGTAGTCGTTTATTCCACTTCTTGTCTCCATCCTGAGCAAGCCTTCAGATATTCCTATTCCATGGACATCATGAACTACATAATCCCCAAGCTCGGGCATTATGAATCTCTCTCTTTTTTTCTTAAGGCTCTTCTTTTTTGTTTCGCTTCTTCTGATTACATCATCTGTACCAATAACTATTATTTTTGCTTCTGGGAAAGAAAAACCCCTGGCCACAAAGTAGGGATAAATAACGAGATTATAATCCGATTTGAAACTTTCATCCACAACAGCTTTTAAGTCATTGTTTAAGAAAAAGTCCTTTAAATAGGCGGCAGATTCCTTTGTCCCGGCAAAGATCATAACCCTTGTCCCGAATTCCAGATTTGCCTTTACCCCCTCTACCAACATTTCGTAATTCAAACTATACTTTGGTATACTTGGTGCTTTTATGTTTACAAGATATTGGGGCTCAAAAATAGTGTTACCTGAAGTAACATTCTGGAAGGACAAAAGAGTTCTCCCTTTAAGCATCTCTAAAACCTTCTCTTTGGGAATTAAGCTCTTCCTATGCTCCGCAGTTGCTTCACCTTCTTCCACAAAAGACTTCACCCTAGTGTAGTGAGAATTAACTATTAACTTTACCTTGTCATCGATATTAGAGGGCTCGTCAAGTATAATGATTGAGTCTTCTGGTAGATAATCCACTATGTTTGCCATATGCTCGTAAAAGAAGGGAAGAGCCCAAATTAGAGCCGGGTCATTAGGGTTAGTTTCCAACCTAAAAATATTCTCGTCAAATATCTCACTCAGTCTTCCATCTGTATATTTCTTTTCTGCCTGAAGCCGTTTAAGGATACTTATAGCTTGATTT